>JAUIAG010000460.1 GCA_030425355.1 Verrucomicrobiia bacterium | reverse complement strand
GATGCCATGCCCACCCGCTACACTCTTGATTCTCCACACGGCGATGTTCGTGAGGGCCACTCCGATAACTCAGTCACTGAGCATGAAGTGACCTTTGACAACCTCAAGCCCGATGTCGAATATTTTTTCACGATCCGATTTCCGGATCAGGACGGCCGTCCCGTCCTGAGCAGCCGATACATGTTTGACACCTCATTCTTCTACTGGGAGGCTCCGGATCCAGGCTTGGAAGACCCCTATGCCGATGGCGGGAATGAATCCACGGATTCGGCAAGTGCCGGGGCCATCGCGGCTGATATCCTTGAGCACAGCGCCATCAGTCAGGGCTACGCGGTTGTCGTCGATGGAACCACCGGGGAGCTGGCGCGCGAGCTGGCCGTGCAAAGCCGCCTCAAGGTCGTGGTGCTGTTCCCGGATCACCAGTCCCTGCAGAAAGGACGTCATCTGCTGGACAAATCCGGCCTTTACGGCGTGCGTGTTCATGCCTTCGGCGGTTCCCTGGAAGATCTCCCATTCGGACCGTATTTCGCGAATCTTGTGATTTCTGAAAAAGCCCTGCTCGGGGGAACCGGTGAGCCGGAGACAGCTCCTTCCTCCGTGATGCGGATACTCCGTCCATCGGGTGGGCAGGTGCTTGTCGGAATTCCTCCGGACCAGCCCGGTCATGTAGTCAGCGACTGGGTGGATGGACTCGGTTCTGTCTCCACCCGTGTTTTCGGAGCATCCCGCTCGAAAAGCCGTTATACCTTTGTTCAGTCCACCCGCGGCATGCTTGATGGTGCCGGGGAGTGGACTCATCAGTACGGGGATGCCGCCAACACTTCATGCAGCGGCGATGAGATTGTCGGTGGCGAGATGAAGGTGATGTGGTGGGGTGATCCCGGTCCCCGGCCCATGCCTGACCGCGGACCCCGGAATCCGGCACCGCTGATGTCCAACGGCCGCATGTATGTTCAGGGAGACCGAATTCTCTTTGGCATGGACGCTTATAACGGGACCATCCTCTGGAACTTCACCAACCCGGAAATGCGTCGGGCGAATCTCCCGCGTGACTGTTCAAACACCGTGGCGTCCTCCGACTATCTCTATCTTGCCCATGGCCGGTATGCCCTGGCCATCGACGGCCAGACCGGCAGTCGGGACATCCGCTTTGTCAATCCGGCTGACGCACCCGCTGCGCCCCATGACTGGGGATACATCTCGGTGATTGGCGACTATCTTCTCGGGTCCAGTGTGAAGACCGGTTCCCGGTATATGGGCGATGACGGCGAGTGGTATGAGAATTTTGATGACTCCCAGACCTCGAGAGTCGTCAGTGACCGGCTGTTCGGTTTCAACCGGAAGGATCCGTCAGCAAAGGGACTGCGGTTCCAGTACGAAGGCGGTGCCATCATTAACTCCACAATCACCATTGGTGACGGCACGATTTACTTCATTGAAAGCCGCAACCAGGAGGCCATTGACCATCCCGCAGGCCGCCTGCCCATCTCCATGCTCACCGATCAGCATCTGGTGGCGCTCGATCTCGAAACAGGGAAACGCCTGTGGGAAAAAAGTTTCGACTTTTCCAATCTCGAGTTCATGAGCTACCTGGTCTACTCCAATGACACCCTGGTCGCCACCGGCACCGACCGCAACAAGAACTTCCACCTCTATGCCTTCGACACCGCTCTTTCAAATACCGACGAAACCGGTGAGAAGACACTGATTCCCACCGGCGGAAAGCTCCTGTGGCAGGAGAGTCACAAAGAGGACAAAGGACACCACAGCGGTCACCTGCAGCACCCGGTGGTCATAGGCAACACCTTTCTCTCCGACCAGCGCTCGTTCGACCTCCGTTCCGGCGAAATTCTCTCCCGTGATCTTCCCGAGCGCCGAGGCTGCGGGACCATGTCGGCCGCACTCAACAGCGTGTTCTTCCGTCACTACTTCCATGGCATGTGGGATTTAAAAACCGACGAACGCACTCAGTTCGAGGGCATCCGCAGCGGGTGCTGGCTGAGTCTGATACCGGCCGGCGGACTTCTCCTCGCGCCCGAAACCAGTGCCGGCTGCTCCTGCACCCATTCCATCCAAACCACCGTGGCCTACATCCCCACGGCTCTCCAGAAACTGGCTGCAGGACAATAGACCCGCACAGGTACCGGACCCCGTTCCTTTTCCACCCGGCCCCGGACTCACTCCGGGGTCTTTTTTATTTGTTTCGCTGCCGCCCTGTCCGACAATAGCCCCCATGAAAAGATCAGGATATGGCGGCAATCGGATTCTATTCTCAGGCATTGCCCTGGTCATCATGGTGGCGTGGTTCATGCCAATACCCGCGG
>JAUIAG010000112.1 GCA_030425355.1 Verrucomicrobiia bacterium | reverse complement strand
CCTCCTCCGGTGCCGGATTTGCATCAAAGGCATCCAGAACCCATGCATACACCGCGGATTCATCCGGTCCGAGCGTCACCTCCTCGATGGACGGGTCGGCGGCCGGATTGGTCAGATCTATGGTCGTCCCGTCCGGCGCATAAAACTGAACAGGCTTCAGAGGAACCCCTGGGCTTTTAATGTCCGTGCTGGATATAAGTGAAAGAATATTGATGGCCTCGGGGATATTGATATTCTCCACTGTTGATCCGCTCTTGTTGGTAAGTTTGAGCTGAATCTCAATGAGGTTGCTGTATGGCGTCAGTTTCTCATTTCTGCGTTTGGCGTTGATTGCTCTGGCCCGCGCGCTCCACTTCTCCTCTGGTGTCTGATTGAGGAGATGCTCACCTGAGGTGATGGTGACTTCAGACTCCAGTGGAGCCACAAGCAGCTCGATCTCGTCGGTGAAAACCTCCTTCACCCCGGATGCGTCGGTCCTTTCCACACGGGTTTCGAGTTTTGTTATGCCCCGACCAACGGACTCGACACGCACTTCAAAGGTTCGTTCACGATCATCAGCCGACAGCTCAAAGGGCTGGATTTCGGATTTACGAATCTCCAGAAGCGGCTCTTCTCGGGATTCGGTGACAATCATCTCCTGAAAAGTGTATGTTGCCGGATCCGGAAGCTGGTGACGGACGCGCACCCTGGCAGTGAAAACTTCCTCCAGATCGTAATCGGGTTTATCCGGGTCCAGAGTCAGTCTGACCGGCGGGGTCTCGAGAACCAGGTGCCACGCCATGTCCTGATAGGGATCACCCTCGGAAGCCAGCCCCTCTGCAAATCCCTGGATATATCCCTCCACATCGCCAATGACTGTCGTTCCGTCGGCGGACACTGCCCGGGGCCGCAGAGGAAGTGCCGGATGCCACTGCAACCCGGAATTGGTAATCAGTTCACTGATCAGCACCACACCGTCGTCCTCTGTCCACACGAATCCCGCATTACGAAAATCGGTTTCATATCTGAAATATCCGCAGGCCACACTGCCGTCTGCCGAGACTCCCGTGACGACTCCACCCGCTGCACCATCCGTGGGTGACAGGACGATCGCTGATTCGCCTTTCCAGATAACGGCTTCATACCGTTTGGTGGTTTCATTGAACCTTTCACCGACTGCGGTGGAAAAATCCTCCGAAATGGCATAAACCAGGCTGAGCTGGATGTTGCCCGACCGGGTGTCCCAGCGGCTGTTCCATCCGCCTACCGGACTGCGCTGGCCCTCGAATTCATGGTTGAAGGAAATCCACGGACCATACGATCCCGGGACAATCTGACCGTCCTCTTCACGTATCTGCAGATTCCCGTTCGGGCTCCTTCCGAATACACGTTTCCCATCAGCGGAGATAAAGAGCTCGTGCCCCAGGCCCCAGTAGGCAAAAGGAATCTCGGTGTAGGCACCATCCTTCCAGAGGAAAGCGGTCGAACTTCCATTGGACTTCTCAGCATACCCGGCTATCACTGAACCGTCCCCGGAAACAGCCAGCGCATAGGTGCCATACCCGGCAAGATCGCCATCCTCGTCTGAATATGTCCCGGCATCCAATGGCGGCAGCACCGTGAATGTCTGACAGAGACCAGTCCCCGCAAGGCCAGCCACACACCCGATCCACACCAGAATAAATCGGAACCAGTTTGAAAACAGACGACCCCGATGCTGACTACTGGTGATACTCATGACTTTTCGTTTTTCGTGATTTACTGTAATTTTCAAAATGAATTGCCGCAAGTGGGATCATGATCAGGCAGTCCAAGGACGAAAGGACGCTGTCAGAGTCGGATACCGATTGAATTTTTCAAATCGTAATAGTGGAAGCGACCGTATGAATGTAACACCAGGAGCTGTTTCCACAGCGTGGATTGGAGAGGCCGGTGTACATGGATTCATGAACTTATGACGGTATTCAGATCCTGGCGACTCTTCGCAGTCAAAACTGACCCGACAATCGACAATTATCACGGCAGACAACGGGATCCACAATCACCTCACACAACTGCAGTGGCTCACAGGGAAAGCAGACCACCACCCGAAACACATTGGTCATGACTCCTGATTCTCATTGCTGACGGATGCGGAAGAATTCGAATGAACTTTCATCAGCCACCGGAATGGCGACGGAAAAGGACTGTCCCCATGTATACCGGCCGGAGGCAGGAAGCCGCGCCTCTGCTTCACGCCAGATTTTCAGGTCCGTTGTTGTTTCAATGAGGAGCGAAGGAATGGCCGGATGTGCCTGATAGTCGTGTCCATCAAGTGTGAGCAGTCCGGTGCCGCGGTCGAGGGTCGCTTCATAGTCCTGACCATCTATACTGCCAAAGGAAAGCAGGATCCGGTCCGAATCGAGGACCTGATACGTGCCGATCATGATGAAGTCCATCTGAAACCACTGACAGCTGCCGGGACCGTCGGTATCAAGTGAAAGCTGGTGGCGTGTTCCCGGGCCGTCCGGAAACCACGGGTTGGGAAATGTCTCCACCGTTTCAAACATAGCTCCCTGCCACTGAAAATCGTCCGGGGAGATAAGGCACTGGATTTGAATATTGTCCTCAATCATCTTAATGCCCGTGAGCGAGAAAGCCCCGCAGCTCATGCTGCAGAAAAACACAAGGAGAACGGTGAAAACCGGGGCAAACAGGGAGACACGTCTCGGCATCTCTCTCTCAAGGCCGCATCGGGTCGGGTAGAAGAGTTTCATTCAATTACAATACAGGGAAATAGAATAAGGAGCCGGTAATTGGCATCAACCGGCAATACATATAGTTGATCAGCGAGAGTGCGAACATCATCGAATAACCAGAGCTGACGAGAAATTCTACAGAACCCAATAAACAGTGGGATTCAAAGTGTATAGGGCTCCCGATAGGGAACATCGAGCCATGATGGATCTCCTGTGCCGTCCGTGAATTGCTCACTGAAAGCATTCCAATGCATGGGCTGGTTGTGGTAATAGGCGAGGTTAACCAGGTGACAGACAGTGACCGTCCTGGCTCCAATTTCAACATCGGCAACAGGCCTTGTGCGGCTGCGCATGCAGTCCAGAAAATCTTTCTTGTGGTCGGACGACCGGTACAGACGGACTTTGGCGTTGTCAAGAAAGTCTCTTTCAACCTGACGGCACTGGTTGCGATTATCGGCAATCTGCCTGTCCCCAAGCCAGAACTGGAATTGTCCACGATTAACCTGCACCCGCCCATCAGTGCCATAAAAGACAACACCGTTTCCACCGCCATGAATCATTTCGACACCGTTGCGATAGACAAGCCGCACTCCCTGCCCGGAGGCAGGGTCCTCAGACGGGTGGACACGATATGGTCCTTCGTTGTCCATACCAAGCCCCCATTGAGCAATATCAAAATGATGGGCACCCCAGTCGGTGACACCACCGCCACCGTATTCCCGATAATTTCTCCAGGCTGGGTAATGGTTGTGAACCCCGCGTGGGCTGAGTGCGGAGTTGTATGGCCTCATGGGAGCCGGACCAAGCCATCGGTCCCAGTCAAGGCCCGGCTCCATCGGTTCCTCAGGAAGATCGCAGGGACGGGCCGGGCCACCCACGGACACTTCAACCTTGCGGACTGGCCCGATGATGCCATTGCGAACCAGTTCGCAGGCTATGCGGAATTCCTCGGATGACCGCTGCATGCTGCCAGTCTGGAAGATGCGCCGGTTGTTGCGGACGGCTTCCACCATGCGCCGGGCTTCATGGATGGACTGGCAAAGCGGCTTTTCACAGTAGATGTCCTTTCCAGCTTCGGCGGCTTCAGTGGCCATGATGGCGTGCCAGTGATCGGGAGTGGCAATGCACACGGCGTCTATATCCTCTCTCGCCAGTAGATCACGGTAATCATTGTATTCTGCGCAGTCCCGGTTCTTCCCTGAGGCATCGCGATCCGAATAAAATTTTCTGACACGCGCCTGTGCATCCTTCCGGCGGGTGGTATCCACATCACACACTGCCACCACCTGGGTGCCATCAAGATTCATAAAGTGGTTCAGGAGATACTGATTCTGTTTTCCCATACCAATGAATCCCATGGTGATTCGGTCGTTGGGTGAAGTGGTGGCACTCCAGACCCGGGATGGAAGAATCAGAGGGGCAGCCGAGAGCATGGCTCCGACCTTGAGGAAGCGGCGGCGACTGGATGGGGATGGTTTCATTCAGGAATCCTCCGAGAAGATGGTGCAGCTGTCGAGCGTTAAAAGGCCGTCAGACCGGGATGGTTCAGGCCCTGTCGGGAACAAAAATCCCCGAGACATCAACCGTCACCAGATCGCTGACAAGGTGCATCCCAAGCCGCTCGAAGAACTTTCCCGATCCGTAACATGCGCCGAGATCGGTGCGGTCAAAGTTAAAGACCGACTGGAAAACCATACCACACTCCACCGGCGCAACGAGGGCATCGAGTTCAGTGGAGAGCTGTCGGCCGCGCGCGGACAGGGTGCCTGTCACCTGGTAATTGGGCTGCCCGACTGTTGCTCCTGAAATGGGATGAGCCGATTGGATTTCAAAGGATGCCTCCGGGTATTGGGACACGGCAAAGAAGTCCTCATGCTGCAGATGGCGGATGAGAACCCCTGCCAGCGGGGCGTCGGCAATGTCCCGGCAGCTGAGTTGATTCAGATCCACGGTCACCCTGCCGGCCACTGGTCGGCCGGAGTCGTCAAGGTCCATGAAACCCTCAAGTGCTTTTACCTCCCCATCGTGCTGATTTGTCAGATTACGGCCGATCCAGCGAATCCTCGAGCGCGCCGTGTCCATACTGTAATGGCCGCGGGGGGAGACAGGGGCAGTGACGCCCTCGCCGTCCACCGCATTGCCGCGGGAAATCCAGGCGGTCAGTCCGCCCTCGAGAACACTCACGTTGGAGTAACCGAGGGAGTGCAACCGATGCAGGGCCGCCAGATCCGCCCGGTAGGGCTCACCATGACCGTAAACCACCATGGGAGTTGATTTATCAGGGAATTTCTCCGGCACCTTTTCCAGAAAGCTGACCTCATACACACAGAAGTTGAGACTCCCGGGGATATGCTGTGCCTTGAAGTCCCCGGGAGTCCTCACGTCGATGACGGTGGCGTCATGGTGTGGCAGTTCATCGGCGCGAATTCTCGAAACATTTGTCGGGCTGGGAAACATCCATGAAGACTATCCCCGTTTGACCGGATTGCGAGTGATTGGCCGGTTAATTCCCGAGGTCGGCTTTGACAGAGGCAGACTGACTGAATCATGGCTGGAGCACACGCCAGTAGCGATATGCGGCCGGCCTCGTGCGCCGGAAACGAATAACCCACTCATCATTGCCCGCAATTGATTCATCGTCCTCCCATGTCTCAAGGTCTGCCGAATATTGAATCTGATAATCAAGCCCAGCAACACCAAAGAATTCCAACTCCACGGCATGGAAGATATTGAGGTCAGAGGCTCCTGGATTGAGACGCAACTCAACATTTTCGGTTGTCTGGGAGATCTCCACTTCGACATGCTGTCCGGATGTATCGTAACCCTGGGCGGAAGCGGTAATGTAAACAAGACCGGCCGGAACATCATTGATCACGAAGGTGCCATCCACTTCAGTTGAAACTGTTTGATCAAGAGCAGTGACTTCGGCTCCGGAGATTGGCGATCCAGTGAGGTTACTCAGAACCCGGCCTGATACCGCACCTCTTTGCTCGAAGTTTTTCACATTCACCAGAAGTTTAACAAAGTCTATTGCGTACCCATCCCCTGCCCCTGTTAACAGGTCATCAAACAGAATTTCGACATGGCCGGACTGGATCATTGGTAGAAATCTGGGAGGGATACTGATGGTTACCAGCTTTCCCACCGGCCCGGTCTGCAGCAACTCGTTGATCAACGGCTGCATTTCAACAAATGGTTCGGAGTTGAGGGTTACTGTATAGTTGGCTCTCCATAACGGGGCCTGAAAATCGTCGATGAACATTTGAAGAGAAGCATTTTCAACAATAATGGATCCTGGATCAAAATCGAGCACCACCGGTCTCACGGAGTTTTCAGGGCGGCTCGTGCCACTGGTATACCCGTCCCGACCGGCCGGGGGGTTCCCCTGATAACTGGTAATAACCATGATTCGATCGGTCCCTTCGGGTTCTTCGGGATCAGCTGTCCACGGGAAAGGATGCGACCGGGCCACTTCCCCGGAAAAAGGATTGTAGCCCTCAGGCCAGCCGAAACCGAGATTGTCTATGTCTCCGACACGAACCATGAGCTCCGCCTCGGGTGTATCGTAAAGCACGGCAAATCTCTCACTCCAATCGCCCTCTGTTTCGGTGACCTGAGATTGAACTTCAGTGAGGGAAAATATCAGAAAAAAACAGATTACGTTTCGCAACAATAGAGAACTCATAGTCAATGATATAGGCGTTCATTCCTGATTAATCAACCAAAAGAATAGCCCGGGCAGAAACCGGAATGCCGCCATCAATTCATGATGAACACATCTCAATAATTTAACTTAATCGATATAGAATGCGAATACCGGTGGCCAATGACAGGCCAAGCCAATATAAGATTGAAAATTACCAATATTCGTACAGACAGGAAATGGTCCCGCCACCGCTCGAGAGTGGCGATGCCGGAAAATGCAGCAAGGCGACTCAATGATAATCGGGAATCATTTCACAGGCAGGGTGAGCTGCAATCCGTCTCCGGAGCCGGCCTGAGCCTGGAGGTTGAAGAGCAGTCGAATGATGTAGAGGGTGTTTCTGGAGGTAATGTCCCCGGCATCGATGTAGAACCAGAAACCACGGTAACGGATGGAAGGATCACCGAGGGCCGGACGGGATCGGCTGTGATGGATGCGCATGAGTGTTTCAGTTTCCTCACGGTAGGGTGTGGGCCAGACGATGGATTCATGCTCCTCGGGAACAGCCACGTAGTTGGACATGTGGCTGAGCAGGGACAGAAGTGAACGGGGGCTGATGACGATGCTCTGATCATCGCCGCGAAGGCCGGTGCGGATCTCAAATCGGTCGATATTACTTCTCAGTCCCAGCTTTTCAGAGAGAATCCGTCCCTCCTTAGAGTCCAGGGCTCCCGGAGCGACGTCGACGAGGATACGGCCATCGGTATCGGAAATTCCCCCTTCAGAAGTTCCGAGATGGAAACCACCGGAGTTGATGAGACCGGCTATGGCCTTGGCAACCATGAGGAAGTCCCCGCGTTCCTCCGGATTGACCTTGCGGGAGTTGGTATATGGGCCGATGGATTTGAAAAGGAGTTCGGCGATGACCGCAAAATCGAAGCCATTATCGAGCATGAGGAAAACAGGTGCCAATCCAATGGGCATGAGCAATTCATTGGAGAACTGTGTGCCAAGCAGAGGCATGTAGACAATGGTCGGGCTGTCGCTGTATCCGATGTTGGGTTTAACGATGGTGGATGGCGGGTCAACCACGCCGCCCCCGAATTCAAAATCTGTTCCCGCGCCGTACTGAATCCGGGGTGAAGCCGTGACGCTGTTGACCTGAAGGAACACCGGTGGATCCATGTAGGCAAGGCGGACTATGTTGGAGAGAAGTTCCTGTTTGTCGGTGTCAGCCAGCACCTGAATGTAGGACCCCCGCTGATCCTCGATGGAACGCGGACCGTATGTCGTGCAGGAGCAAATCTGAAGCGCCACTCCGAGCAGAAATCCACAACGGAGCAGGAAGACCTTCTTTACATTTTGAAAACTGTTTTTACTGAGGGGACTGATTTGAAGATGGACCATTGATCTGTGGGGACGGGATCAGGGCTGAGTGCCGGTTTCCTGATGCTCGGCCAGGAATTGCTGCATGCCGTCCTCGTATATTTGCTTGAATGGAAGCGGGGTTACGGTGCGGGGGGGTGAGTATGGGTTGGACATGGTGTAGATGGCACAGACTACCAGACCGTAATAGGCGGCAAAGGTGCCGATCAGGACCAGGTTGACGCGGCGGGGCTGGTAGCAGAAGTATGGCAGCGCCACGAAGATGATTCCTATCAGTGCGATCAGCCAGAAGAGCCCGGTGATGCCGCTGCTGGAGTCGGCAAGCCGGATGTTCCGGCATTCGGAGATGGTGTCAATGTCATGCAGCATGCGCTCCCTCAGGGCTGTGCGGCGCGGTGAATCCGGCACCATATCAAGGACTCCGTTGAAGACATCGTCCCACAGGGCCCATGCACTGGAATCGAACTTCCCCCTGGCGAGCGTCTCCCATTCCACTTCCATGACCTCTTTGACATACCGGGCGGCAGCAATCCTGAGGGGAATGTTGCCACCGGGCTCATATCGATCCAGATCATAGAAAAGATCGGCGATGGCAGCAGCCTCAACCGAGGTCGTTCGACGCAACTCGACCACATTGACCTGGGCCTGAGCAAAAACCAGAGCCAGGAGCAGTCCGTGAAGTGATCCATTCCGGAAAATGACTGAACCCGACAGATCCTTGGTGTCCTCCGAGGCTTTGCGGTTGAAAAAGTGCCTGCCCGCGGCGTAGGCACCAAACACCGCCAGCCCGACAAGCATCACCACGCCCAGCGCAAAAAATATAGTCGGCATTGCCATCTTAATCCCCGATTCTGAATGCGTCCTTTAAATAAACAGGTCTTCAGTCCGTGATTTCCTGCACGCAATGAATGGCTGTAATGGACTTGTGGATAAATACACAAAAAGGACCGGACTATTACCGGACTCCGGCCTGCAGTGGTCAAGTCAATTAGTGCCTGAAAAGAATCAGCCACGGTCGACAATTGCGCAACGGGCGCTGGCGATCAACTCTGTTGCGGGAGAATGTGTGTGGATCAATCGGGAGAGTAAGTTCTCCGGGACATGCGGGCAGGAGTTCCGGTTCATGGATTCAAATAACCGTCGACCCAGCCCCGGGAGCCCTGAGGGGGAATGCGGTCCGCAATATCCGACCCATCAGCCAGCTGGAAATATACCGCCAGAGGGAACTTCCCGTCCGGGGCATTGCGGGTGAACCGGCCTTCTCCATAAAACAGCCCTGTCGCAGCCATCTCCAGTGAGACGATTTTCTCATCATCCACTGAATAATTCCCGGTAATGGCAGCCTGATAACCTCTGGAACCGTCGTCGGTCTCAAGCTCTATCCGGCCGGATATACTGCCGTCGCGGCAGGTCAGTTCCATGTGCCTGATTTCGCCTTTCTTCCACATGGGGGGCTCGCCGCGCGTGTTGTCGACGAGGTGGAATCGGGCCATGCGCTCGACAAACTCTCCGGGAACAACTCCACGCGCCAGCGAATTGTGCTCCCCGGCAGTGATCCACATGTTGTCGCGGGAAACAGCCTGCTGGAAAATGCGTTGCGTCCGGTCCCCGGTCTCCCCGTAACCATCGAGGACCCTGGCCTGAACCCTCAGGACGAGACCTCCTTCCGGTGGTTCCGGATTATACCGGTCGTCGCGACTCACAGCGACGACGGGCTGGAAGTCATGAGGAACAAAATCCCTCAGGGCTTTTTCCATCATGGCCTGGACGCGTCGGGGGTTTCGGTTATTGCTGAAGGCCAGCAATGTGCCATCCGGGCTGGCGATGTAGAGACCCTGTGTTGTGGATTGAAAGTTATTCCGCGGGGACTGGGACGCAATTTTGCGGTAAAGATCTCCCTCGGTGTCCTTCTGCCGGCGCTGGTAGGCCTGGTCGATGGCAACCGGGACAAAGTCCTTTTTCAGAAGGGAGACGATATCGGGATCAGAGAATGTCGACGCACGGTCGATCACGCCGTTGTTTCACGTGCATCCCAATGGGTGTCCATCCATGGCCCAGATGAAAATCGGCTGCTTCCGTTCGGCCGCAAGGTTCTGGCCCTTGATAAGGGAGATATTCCACGGAATGGACCGCCACAGTGCATCATCGGGCTGCGAACACACCTCGCTGACTTTCTGCAGATCGAAGGCTCCGAAGGCGGTTGTCAGGTCCTGCGAAACGCATTTCCCGGCTCCGGCCCAGGTCTGAAGGGAGACCACTGCCACAATGGCAGCCACCAGCCTGAAGGATCGATACTGTGGTCGATGCATGGGGTCCATCATAACGGCATTTCCAGTCCTGTCACTTTCAGAATAACACCCATACGGCCGCATGAAATATACATATCGATAAAATAAACAAATCAACTATGACGGGTGTGGCGCGGAAAAAGCACTGATCCAGGATATCCGTGGCGGGGATTATTCTTCTGTCGAAAGGCCTGAACGGTTTGTGGCACCGCGATTCCTTCCCAGGATCTGGATGAGGAGTACCAGCACCAGATTGATGATCAACCCGAGGAGACCGGCGTGAATACCCAACGGCTTCCTGGGTATGAGTCCATCCGGGAGGAACATGCTGCCCAAAACAAAAAACAGCGACACGGCCAGCCCGATCACCAGTCCCCAGAGAATCGGGGCAGCCCTGAGATTCCGCCAGTAGAGCCCCATCAGGACAGCCGGCGCAATCTGGGCCAGAAGTTCCAGTTTGATTTCGATGATCTTGTATATGGACTTGTTGATGAAAATGGAGAAAAGCACTGCGGCGGCCATGACAGCGAAGCTGGAGTATTTCCCGAAGGTGGTCAGGTTCTTCTCCGGGAGATCCGGGCGGACAGGCCGGTAGAGGTCCTGGGTGATCATGGAGGAAATCGACAGCAGTGCCGAGTCGATGGTCGACATGATGGCGGAAAAGACTGCGGCCAGAAAAAGAAAGACCACCCACTGAATGGCCGGGACCTCAACGGCGATCGCGGCCAGAAGGTCCATGGTGATGCTTTCACTGGCCGAGGCATCAAGAAACGGGAATCGGGTGCGGCCGATCCACCCGACGCTGAGCATCAGGAGTGTAGTGAAAAGGGGCAGATAGACCATGACCTGGAAAGCCTTTTTGAGAGCCTGACTGCTGCGCGCCGCGTAAATACGCTGGACGGCATGGGGGTAGAGAGCTATGCCGACCGAGATGATCAGCAGAGTGCTGAACCATTCGATCTGCTGAGGCAGCGACGGGGGATCCCAGAACTGTGGCGCAGCTTCACGAATCTGCTGAATCATCGAACCGACACCTCCCGCCTGCAGGATCACAGCAATAAAAATGACAATACATCCGGCGAAGAGGACCAGTCCCTGGATGACGTCCGTCCATGCAACACTTCTCAGCCCGCCCATTGTTTCATAGATGAGGATGATGACGGCGAAGAAACAGATGCCGACCCAGGCCGGAGTCTGGCCGGCGGTGGCAGCTTCCGTCATCACACCAATTGCTTTGAGATTGGAGATAATGAAGTTGGCCATCGCCACAATCCCTGAGATTGAAACAAGGGTGGTGAGCCAGCGGTTGCCGAATCTCCAGTGTACATAGTCGGCAGTGGTGATGAAATCGTGGCGGCGGCTCAGGGCGAACAGCCTCGGAGCGTAAAGGAGATACATGGCCACCACTCCCATCATGAAGGTCACACACACCAGTAATGTGAAGCCATCGCGGTAGGCCTTGGCGGCAAAACCGACGAGGGTGTTGCCACTGTATTGAGTGGCGTAGAGGGTGGGAAGAAGCACCCACAGGCTCATGGATCGGGCGCTCAGGTAAAAATCACTGAGTGACCCTTCGGCTGTCCTTGCTCTCCGTCCGAGCCAGCCTATGCCCAGAAGAAAGGCACAGTAGATCACGAAAAAAAGCCAGATTCCATTTCCAGCCTGTATGGCGGCAGGAAGCAGCCGGGAGTTCATTGATCCGGTTCCCTTCTCAAAGAATCATCAACATCAACACAATCCTTCTCCACGGATTCGTCCTTCCACCACTTTTCATAAAGCAGGCAGGTTCCCGTAGCAAAAACAACATTGAGAATCAGGGCATACCAGACCCATCCGGGGAGAAGCCCGATCATGCCGGACATCAGTCTGCCGGCGCCCCATGGGACGGTGGCAGTAAGGAGCACGAGAACCACCAGAACACGCAGCCATTGTCTTTTGGAAGTGGTCATTTATTCCTGTCGTGCTGTGACGTTCTGAACAGGGGGATTCGCTGCTCTGCTCTGATGTGAACCCTAACGGGTGGAGCGGATGGAGAAAAGGTGCCCGGCGGAGCGGTAGATGATTCGCCCGTGACTTCCCACGGCGAGGGACGCAAGCGTGCGCTCCCCGAGGTCATTTTCTGCCAGCTTCCGGAATTCCCGACCCGGTGTGAAAACTGTCGTCAGCCCACTCTCGCTGGTGCAGTAGATTCTCCCGTTCAGCAGCAGGGGTGAGGAGGAAAAGTCCCCCTTGAGTCTCTCGGTGTAGACGACATCGCCGCTGGTGGCTTCAAAGCAACTGAGAATTCCATTGTCCGAGAGGTTGTAGAGCAGACCGTCCACCACAAGAAAGGATGGGGTTTTGGCAATGGACCGGCTGGTTTCCCATACGACCGACTTTTTGATCGGGTCTATGGCGAGGAGCGACGGCCGGTCGTAGCCGGTGCTGATGAAGATCAGGCCCTGTTCGTGGATCGGGCGCGGCACCACCGAATACCCGTCAAAACCGACCTTCCAGATTTCCTCGCCTGTCCCGGGGTCATACCCTGCCACCATATCGCTGCCGGGAAGCACCACCTGAAGGCGGCCGGCTATCTCAGTCACCAGGCCGGTGCAGAAGGAAAACTTTTTCCGTGCATCCACCGAACGCGGCGTGCGCCACTTCTCCGCACCCGTGTCCGCATCCAGCGCGACCACAAAAGGATCATTCGCGCCGTCACAACTGAAAATCAGATTGTTCTCCACCAGCACCGGACTGCCACCATTCCCGTGAACCGGTGAATACTGAATGGCCCGGGTCTTCCACAGAATCTCCCCGTCCTTCATCGATAAACAGGCCGTCCCCTGATGCCCGAAATGGACGAACACCCGGTCACCCCGATCATCAATCAGCGGGGTTGGACTCGCATGGCTGTTCTTGCGGTGTATCCCCGGGGCATCCGGAGCCTGGGTGAAAATCTTCCGCTCCCATACCATCGCGCCGTCCGATTCCCGATAGGCCATGGCCGCAAGATCATATCCATCATCGGAGGGAACCGCACTGGTCACCACAATCACATCACCCTGGATCACCGGTGAAGACCAGCCATTCCCCGGCACCTCCGTCTTCCATTCCACATTCTTTTCCGCACCCCATTCCCATGGATAATCACCCTCCACCCGGATCTGCCCGTCCGTTCCGGGACCGCGGAATTCAGGCCAACGCCAGTCGACTGACTCCTGCCCGCCAACCGTTGAAAGAACTCCCGCCAGACACAACGCCAGCACCATATTCCGCTTCCAAATTCCTGACATACCCGTTTTTAGTCGATAAAACCCCCGGAAACCAGTAATTATCTGCTCCCGTTGGAGGAAAAAAATTTTCCATTCCGGTCTTGACCGGCGCGGGCTGCACCGCTTAATTATAAGTATTATTAGTAATTTACTCATATTATGACCACTGAGCCGAAGAAAGTGACCAAGAACGAGGTATTGAAGGAGAACTGCCCGACACTGGCGGGGACGATATCTCAAACACTGCGGGATCCGGAGCTGGACAGGTTTTCCGAGGATGACATCCAGTTTTTGAAGTTTCACGGGATATATCAGCAGGATGACCGTGATCTTCGCAAGCAGGGCAAGAAATTCATGTTCATGATTCGGGGGCGGATACCGGGAGGTGTGGTGAGTCCGGATCTGTATCTGACTTATGACCGGCTGGCAAGTGAGCACGGCAACAACACGCTCCGGGTGACGACGCGGCAGAGTTTCCAGTTTCATGGCGTGGTGAAGAGCGGACTGGGGCCTCTGATGAAGACGATCAACGAGGCTCTGTCGGACACGCTGGCAGCCTGCGGGGATGTGAACCGCAATGTGATGGCTCCGGTGACGCCGACGGCGAGTCCCCTGGTTCCGCAGGTTTATGATGATGCAGATCTTGTTTCGAGGGAGCTGCTGCCCACGACGACCGCCTACCATCAGATCTGGGTTGAGGGGGTTCAGCTGAATCTGGAGGAACAGAAAGACTTTGAGGATCCGCTTTACGGCAAGACCTATCTTCCGCGGAAATTCAAGACCGCCTTTGTCATTCCTCCGCTGAACGACACCGATATTTTCACCAACTGCCTTGGGTTTATTGCGATCGGCAATGATGCCGGTGAGCTGACCGGATACAACCTTGTTTGCGGCGGGGGCATGGGGATGACCCACAACAACCCGAAGACTTTCCCCCGCGTGGGTGATGTCATCGGTTATTTCAGCCGCGAAAAAATCATAGACGTTGCCAAGGCTGTGCTCACGGTTCACAGGGATTTCGGGGACCGGACCGACCGCAAGCATGCACGCCTCAAGTATGTTCTCGAGGACATGGGCGTGGAGTGGTTCCGCGGCGAGGTTGAAAAGCGCACCGGATTCAAGTTTGAAGCAGCCCGCCCGTTTCATTTCGACCATCAGAATGACCTCTACGGATGGCACAAACAGCACGACGGGAATTTTTTCCTCGGACTGCATGTGCTCTCCGGACGCATCAAGGACACCGACAATGTCAAACTGAAGTCCGCCATCCGCGAAGTGGTCGAAAAGTATCGCCTGCATGTCCTGCTGACGCCGTCCCAGAATGTTCTCATCCCAAATATCGAACCGGCACTCAAGGACGAGGTGACAGCCGTCTTCACCAACCACGGAGTGGCCCTTGAAAACCAGGGCTCACATCTCGGCCGCACCGCGATGTCATGCCCCGCCCTGCCCACCTGCGGCCTTGCCCTTGCGGAATCCGAGCGATACCTGCCGGAGCTTCTGGGCGGATTCGAGAACCTCCTCGACGACCTCTCCATCGGATCACAGGAAATCATCATCCGGATGACCGGATGCCCCAACGGATGCGCCCGTCCGTATATGGCCGAGCTGGGATTTGTCGGCCGCGGACCAGGCAAATACAATGTCTATGTGGGTGGCAACCGGGCCAGCACCCGTCTTGCCAGGCTCTACAGGGACGGTGTGAAGTCAGCCGAGGTTCTCGATGATCTCAAGCCACTTCTCACAAGGTATCGGGACGAACGCCAGGACAATGAGGACTTCGGTGATTTCTGTGCCCGCGTGGTGTTCCCCGACCTGGAACAGAACTGAAGTCATCTCCGGACAACCTTTATCGGAACTACAATCCACTCTCCCGGATCCGAAAGCCGGGAGAGTGGGCAATATCAAATCGGCCGGCGCACCCGTGCCGGTGCCATACTGACACCGCTCTGCTCTTCAACCCATTTCATTTCATGAGTGAAAATCCGTCCACCGCCCTGAGGCAAAATGATGATCCAGGGGAACAATGGCTCTTCGCGGGTCTTGGTCTTGATCTGAAGGCCGAGAATGCGGCCCTTGAAAAAGCCTCTGCTGAAGCGCGCATCGAATGGGCGGTGGATAAATTCATGCACCGCATTTTCCTGACCTCGAGTTTCGGGGCGCAGGCAGCGGTCAGCCTTCATCTGGCGACACAGGTCTGGGCGGACATTCCGGTGGTTCTCATCGACACCGGGTATCTCTTCCCGGAGACCTACCGGTTCATCGACGAGCTCACGGAACGTCTCTCCCTCAACCTGTTTGTTTATCGTTCGGAACTGAGTCCGGCATGGCAGGAAGCACGCTTCGGAAAACTCTGGGAGCAGGGCCTTGAGGGAATTGAGCAATACAACCGCATGAACAAGGTCGAGCCTCTCAACC
>JAUIAG010000111.1 GCA_030425355.1 Verrucomicrobiia bacterium | reverse complement strand
CCCCACCGGCACCATCTCACCAGTTGCGGGCACTCCTCTTGATTTCTCCAGCCCGAAACCGATCGGCCGTGATATGCAGAAGGTGACCCATCCGCGCGCACGGATTTATGACCACAACTATGTCATAAGGCGGGACGAGGATGGTGTGACGCTGATCGCCCGGGCGCATGAATCTTCCAGCGGGAGGTTCCTCGAAGTATGGACCGACCAGCCTGGTGTGCAGCTTTTCACCGGCAATCCCCGCGGCTTCTGCCTTGAGACCCAGAATTATCCGGATGCCATCAACCATCCGCACTTCCCGTCTCCAGTGCTTCGGCCGGGCGAAAAATACCTGACGACAACAATCTTCGCCTTCGGGAGTCTTTGATCCCGGAAAATTTCCCCGCCGCGAAGGCTTTGGTGCCATGGTGCCCCGAAAGGCGTGAAGATCTCTGAATCCATTCGATATTTTCCGGGGATGGGGTAATGTCCTGAGGGTATGAATGGCACTGTGTTCCTGGCTGGAAGTCTGATTTTTCATTTAAGCTGGATTGGTCTGCTTTACACCGGTTTCGGCCGTCCGGCTGCATGGATGGTGGCACTGGCCGTTCCATACATCGGAGCCCCTTTTTCCATCGCTTACGTCCTGAAATTCTGGAAGGACAGCGGGCTCTGGCATCGTCTTTTCGGCACCGGCTACACTCTCGGGGCCCTGCTGGTGGTCATGGGTGTTTATTCCGGAATCAACGGGGCGGGGACAATCGACGGGACCGCAGAGCCAGGATCCCGGGCGTCCACAGCGGAGGAGTCAACTGCTGCGGAAACCGCGACACCGGAATTACCCCCTGAGGATCAGCAATCGATGATGGCGATGATGGAGGCCGAGATGGAAAAACAGACCCTGGCCGCCAATCTGCAGATGTTCCGTGATTTTCCTGAAAACCCGGACGGTGAGTGGGCCCGCATAGCTGGAAATGCACTCTATGAACTGGTCCGGCTTTCCACGGAGGGAGAGGTCGTCGAGGCAGTTCGGCTGACAGCGGATTCGCGCGTACCGCAAGGAGAGGTGACATGGACTGCCAACCTCACAACCGGAAAGGTCCGCATCCGCGTGGCCCGCGACGGTTTTGAGGATCCCAAATGGATATCGGGAGCGGTCAGCCACGCCTCATCCAACCGCATCAGTTTTCTCCCGCTTTACGACGAGGAGACACACCGACCTTTTGCCGACGGACATGATATGCAGATGACCTATATCCCGAAACCGCAGCCGGAAGCCCGTTAACGTCTCTGCGACCGCAGACATCCGATCTCCCACATCCCATGCCGGACCCATTCCGCCATCCCGACAGTCCTGTTCGCATCTTTGACAACGGTTTCGGTATCGGCGGTTTCGAAATCCGGACCCGGACCTGCACCTGCGCCAACCGCTGGGAAGTCAGCTACTGCGAATACGGTGACCCAGACGGAACACCGGTGCTTTACTTTCACGGGTGGCCGGGGTCGCGTTACGAGGCCGGCCTGGTTGCCTCCGGCCTTGAAGGCCTCGGGGTCAGGCTTATAGCCTTTGATCGTCCCGGTTTCGGTCTGTCATCCCCACACCGCGGACGCAGCCTCGGTGTGACATGTGACCTCATTCTCTCCTTCATCAAAAAGCTGGGGCTGAAGCAATTTCATCTCCTTGCTGTCAGCGGAGGA
This sequence comes from Verrucomicrobiia bacterium, assembly GCA_030425355.1. Classification (GTDB taxonomy): domain Bacteria; phylum Verrucomicrobiota; class Verrucomicrobiia; order Limisphaerales; family JAJOIW01; genus JAJOIW01. The sequence goes on along the minus strand of JAUIAG010000111.1, from coordinate 14,064 downwards.
TGTCCTTTTGCTCTTGGAGTAGCCGGCCGGATTCCGGATCAGATCCGGTCCATAGCTGTGGTGGGCGGGCTGGGGCCCACCGCAAGGCCGGAGCTGGTGCGCCATATGATGGGCAGTAACCAGGTTCTGCTCGGCATGGCCAGATGGACGCCATGGCTTTCCCATGCAGTGCTCTCAGCCGGACGACTGTCCATCCCCTTTGCAAGGCCGGACCACTTTCCAAAGCTCATCAAGCCTATCTTTCCCGACGCGGACTTTCAGGTTCTCTCACGTCCGGAAATATATTTGGGTCTCAATCTGGTGATGCGGGAAGCCTTCCGGCAGTCCATGCTGGGTGCATACGACGACGGGCGGATTTTCGGTCTTGGCTGGGATCTTCCGGAGTTCACACGCGAAATCCCCGTGCATTTCTGGCACGGCCGACCGGATGCTGTTGTCCCCTGTGAAATGAGCCGGTGGATGGCCGCCAATATTCCATCCGCACAGTTGATCGAGACACCGGATGACGGGCATTTCAGCCTGCCCGTTGAAAAAGCCCCGGAGATTCTGCGGCTTCTTCTCTCAGTCTGAGTCTGAAAGGCCAACGGATTGAGCTGCCTGAGGGGAATCAGGTCGCTGGCTGGTAAGCCGGATGGGAGTCCACGCGTATGGGCCGGTTTTCGCGGCAGGCCGTCTCACCCAGCTCGCAGAGGACGAAACTCATCCGCACGTCGTGATGGGTGACAGGTGGAGCGGACTTTTCCTTCATGCACTTCAGGAATGCCTCGAGTTCGAGCCGGTAAGCCTCCCGATAGCGGGTCGGGAAGGAGTATTCGATGGCCGGTCGGGTGAATCCCTCCCGGTCGGCGATGACTGTGGAGGAAGGGGTGCGGTTCTCGGCCTGGATCATTCCTTTGTCACCGAAGACCTCGATCCGCTGATCGTATCCATAGGATGCAAACCGGTTGACGTCTATGCTGGCCAGAAGGCCGTCCGGGTATCGAAGTGTCACCATGACATTGTCAAAATCGCCCATGGCTCCGATTTCCTCCACGAAGCTGCTGCCGGTTGCATATATTTCAACAGGGTCGCGGCGGGTGATGTATCGCAGCATGTCGAAGTCGTGGACGATGCAGTCATGGAAGATCCCGTGTGAGTGGCGGATATAGTCCATTGTGGGCAGTGGTGAATCCCGTGAGGTGACACGGATGCACTGAAGTCTCCCGGCCACACCCTCCTGGCAGTTGCCGGCAAGGCTGGCGAACGTCGGATCAAACCGCCTGTTGAAACCAACAAAAAGCGGAAGATGTTTGTCCGCGGCCATGGAGAAGCAGGCGTCGATTTGTTCAAGGGATGTGCCGAGCGGTTTTTCAGTAAAAACAGCCTTGCCGTTATCGAGTGCGGCCGTGATCTGTTCAAAGTGGCAGTGAGTTGGACTGGCGATGATGACACCGTCCACGTCCTCCGAGTGGATGACATCCATCCACTCAGTGGTGCTGCGGCAGCGTTCCTCCAGTGCCGTGTGCGCCGCTCTCGATTCATCCACATCCGCAACGGCAACAAGGTGCAGTCCGCTTATCATCCGCAGACTCTGCAGATGGAACTGTCCGGCGCGCCCGAGGCCGATCAGGGCGACATTCAACTTCTCTTTCGTGCTCACCGGTTCATTGTGAGAAATCCGCTTAGCCCGGATCAATCCCAAAGCGCTGTGCTCCCGCGGATTCAATCCGCCCTGAAAAACGCCATCAGAATCAGGTTGAGAATTTGTTCCCCGAACTCGTTGGCATGGACCCGGTCCCGATAGAACCGGTGGGGATGGACTCCCGAGGATCGGATTGCTGTCGCCCACGGAGTGGTCATGTCGAGGAAGGCGCATCCCTGTTCGATGGCAAGCTGCTGCAGGCCTCTTCCATAGGTCGAAGTGCCGGAGTAAGGACATTGTTCGATGGCGGATTGATCCCGCGGATCGGTGGTCCCGAATGCACCGGTTGCCAGTATGAATTCACATTCCGGCAGGGCCATACGAATCTGTTCGACTGTTTTACGGATGGATTCGAGATCTCCCTGCTGGCTGATTCCGCCGATGAAGACCAGATCCGGAGCCATCGGCACAAGATAGCGCTGGATTCGGTCATCCTGAAGATAGTGCCGGCAGCCGCCCGAACCGCGGACCAGAACAGTGCTGCTTATCCGCGCATCGGGGTATTCCTCTCTCAGCGAGGCAACCCACCCCGAACGGAAGGTGTCGTTGACGATGCTGTCTCCCAGACCGAGGATGTGGACATCCTGTCCCCGTGTCAGTTTTTTCTGTGTTTCCGGCAGCATGGCCCAATCCGACGGGACAATTCCAATTCCGACCGTCGGCATCCCTGCCTGAATGGCGCGGATCTGTGCGGGGGACCGCGGGGGACTTTCGAACAAATAATACCCATCCTCTGCCGGAAATTGACGGACCGGCACGTCCGGTGGAAACCTCGCAGGAAGTGCCCCTTTTTCAGGAAACTGCACCGGTGAATCAGCCATCATCGAATCCTCAGACCGGCACAATCCGGCAGAGCAGAAGAACATCCCCGCTGTCACCATCATTGTCACCAGAAGAGGCAGCAGTCCGGATTCCGGCGGGTTCTTACCACTTGGCCCACTCATACGCATAGCCTGAGAGTATGGAAATCTGTTTGCGCTGGAAATCCTGCGTTTGGAATTACTTAAAAATTGAGCTGAGAAGGAAAAGGGTGGGTGGGGTTCAATAAGATAAATGGAGCGGGTGGAGGGAATCGAACCCTCGGCGCTTTTTCCACCAGTCGTTGATGCTCTCTGTGGATCAGTGGATGCCGTCGGCATGGGGTCACAGACAGGCGCTCAGTAGCAGATCGATACGAATCTGCGCGAAGGCCTGCGTCATTGGTCGGCATTCCAGACTCGACCGATCCGGATGAACGGTTGATGTTCGAGCCATCCGGAAGGCTGTTCTGCCGGACGTAATCCCGTTGACTTGCGTTGCTCCTGGAAGCACCATTGAGATGCCAATGGAAATTGAAGAAGTGTTGTCTTCCTCCACGAGGAGGATCCGAGTCAAGGCGTCGAAGAATCCGCGCCCTGGTTTGAAGAGCTGTCTGTCGAAGGAGATCGATTTCCAGCACAGGCGGCTCGCAGCCTCAATCAATCGAGGATCTCACGTCACTGAAGCGGAAGGTCGGTTGGTGCGATATTTCTCGAAAGTTCAATCCAATTGTTTGGCTGTTCTTTGCTTGGTGCTCTTGTCCTTTTCATCGTGGGGCCGGGAAGAAAGCTGGGACACCCGTTTTGGAGAGCCGGGCCTGAATAATCAGATCAACACGATCGATGTTTCCGGCTCCGGACGGATCGCCATCGGGGGTTCATTCCTGGCGGGGCCTTCGGATGAGACGGGTGAGTTCAATGCAAACCGGGTTGCAATCCGGGATGGGGAATTGTGGTCGCGTCTGGGGGAAGGTTTGGGCAATGGAGCCAACGATCCGGTCAATGCGGTCCTCTGGGTTGGGGACGAACTTTATGTCGGGGGTGATTTCACGGCGGTCGATGGCACGCCGGTGGATCATGTTGCTCGCTGGGATGGCGAATCGTGGGGCGTTCTGGCAAGTCGGGGCCTGATCGGTGTGGCGGGGTCGGTTTACGCTCTCGCATCTGTGGGCTCCGATGTCTATGTCGGGGGAAGATTCGGCCAGAACTCCGCCGGACCGGACAACCATGTGGCTCGTTGGAATGGGACCACGTGGTCGTCATTGACCTCTGGAGTTTCAGGAGGATCTTCGCCCGTGGTGCTGGCATTGGCAGAGGGGCCAGGCGAGTCGTTGATTGTTGGAGGAAAGTTCTTGAACGCTGGAGAGATCGCGTCGGCGAACATCGCGATCTGGAGCGGCTCGGAGTGGGCCTCACTCGGTGACGGAATCCAGGACCCTTCCGGGATAATCAACGCGATCGCGGTGAGCCCCGCTGGAGAGATTGTGGTGGGCGGCGAGTTTTTGATCGAAGGTGATGACGCGATCCGGAATCTCGCGATCTGGAATGGGACGAACTGGCAGCCAATGGCTGGTGGCGTTGACGGTGGCCCTGTGCACGCGCTGGCTTTTGTTGAAGATGCACTTTGGGTTGGTGGAGCTTTTCATACGACAGATGGCGAAGAGCGAGCCGGATTGGCGGTCTTGCGCGAGGGAGTTTGGGAGACACCGGGAGAATCAGGATTGCGCACACAGGGAGGTGGTCCGTCCGAAATTCGTTCCATATCGGTTCTGGATGACGTAGTGTATCTCGTGGGGAATTTTGAGCGATCCGCAAATCGTGCCGGACTTCGCGGAATGGCCGTGTGGAACGGGTCTGAGTTTCAGGCGCTGCATCGCGGATTTCCTGATCGCGATGAGTATCCCGACCGGGTGAGCGTTGCGGGAACCGGGGCCGTTTTGACAGGCTCGTTCGAGAGCGCGGGGGGAGAACCGGCAAGCAGGATTGTTCGTTGGACGGGCGAAAAGTGGGATCTGCTTGGAACACCCGAAATCAACGGCGTCAGTGGCAGGCAGTCAATTCATGCGGTGGCCACGGATAAATCCGGCACGATTTACATCGGTGGAAATTTCTCCGAGGTTGCCGGTGTTCCCGCCGCCAGAATTGCGAAATGGGACGGAACTGCCTGGAGTGCGATGGGTGCGGGCATGTCGGGCGGGCAGAATGGAGGGGTGCGCTCGCTCGCGCTCACCCAGGAAGGAGAACTCTACGCTGGAGGCACATTCACAACGGCGGGTGGTCTATCTGTAAACCACGTCGCCAGGTGGTATGGTGAAGAGTGGTCGCCTTTGGGGGACGGTCTTACGTGGTCGCTGGATTCGAACCGAACCCGGGTTCATGCGCTTCACTGGGACGGAGATCGGCTGTATGCAGGGGGTAGTTTCGATAGATCGGGACAACTCGTTGCCAATTCCATTGCCTGGTGGGACGGGAGTGAGTGGCATGCTCTCGATGAGGGGCTGACTTTTCCAGGGTTCAGCACCTCAGTGCAGGCGATCAGGACCCGGGGCTTTGATGTCTTTGCGGGAGGAACATTCAGCATGGCCGGGGTGTCGGCGGCGTCAAACATCGCTCGTTGGACACCAGATTCAGGATGGAGGCCGTTGGGTGCGGGCTTCAATAGTGGGGTTGACTCGTTGGTTTTTCATGCCGACCGACTTTTCGCGGCGGGCAATTTCACATTGGCGGACGACTTGGATATCGCGGGCCTGGCGCAGTGGAACGGTTCGGCCTGGAGTACGGTCGCCGGTGGGCTGAAAGGTGATTATCCGTATGCAGTCGGGCTCGCTGCGGAAACTGACAAAGTCTATGTCGTCGGCAGATTTGAACGAGTTGGAACAGTTCATTCCCCCCTTTTCGCAATTCTGAACCTTACAAACGCTCCTCCCGTCGTGTCCTGGAACCAGCCCGCTTTGAATCAGGAGTTCACGGTCGATTCCGCTGTGGTCCTTTCCATCGAAGCGGAAGATTTCGACGGTGCGGTCGAGAGCGTCACGTTTTTCAACGAGGTCGACGAAGAACCGCTGGTCACACTCACCGGCGAACCGTGGGAGTACATCTGGCCCAATCCAGGTGTGGGACATCAGCGCGTGGCGGCACTGGTGAAGGACAACATGGGGGCGACAAGCTGGTCTCTCATTCGCGGTTTTGACGTGGTACCGCCCGACGACAACCTGGCTCCGCAGATCACGATCATCTCGCCGGAGGACGGGGACACGTTCAAGACATCGACAGAGCGTTTGATAGTGGCGGAGGCGACGGATGCCGATGGATCGGTCGCGAGCGTCGAGTTCTTTTCGGGAAACGCGCCGTTGGGACTGGTTGAATCTCCACCGTGGGAAATCGTCTGGCCCGGACTCGAAGCCGGCGAATATCAGTTGCGCGCAGTCGCGACGGACAACGCCGGAGCCACAACAGCTTCGGAACCAGTGGGTGTCACCGTGCTTCCTCCCAACAGCGCCCCGTTCATCTCAGTTGGCAGCCCTGACGAGGGGGAGGTCATCGAGAATCCGGAGACCTTGACACTCCGGGCAACGTGTTCGGACGGTGACGGAGGAATCGACCGGGTCGAGTTCTTCGTCGGGGAGACCCTGCTGGCTGCGTTTGATGAAGAAGATCCAACGCGCGACTACACCTACGTCTGGGACTCTCCTCCCTTCGGTGAGCACGTATTCAGGGTGGTTGCGACGGACTCGGACGGCGCGACCAGTGAGCTGCGAAGGAATTTCAGCGTCGTGCCGTTCAACGAACCACCGACCATCGAACTTTTCGGTCCGGATGACGGTGCGGTGGTGGGCATGCCGAACAGCATTCCACTCACGGTGGAGGCGGAAGATCCTGACGGCGATATCGCGCAGGTGGAGTGGCTCAGTTTTGATCTCCTGATAGGCTCAAAGGACAGTCCACCCTGGGTCTTCAACCTGCGGAACCTGGCAGCCACAGAGTATTCGATCCGCGCGCGGGCGACAGACAACCTGGGGAAAACGGCGGTAACGCCTTCCAGACTGATCACGGTCACCAACAATCAAGCCGCCCAGCCCCGTTACAGGCTGATCGAGCTGGTCATTCCCGGAGGCAAACCCATCGCGGCATACGACATCAACGACTTGAATAAGGTGGCCTGTGTGCTTGAAAACGGAAACCGGGAAGTCAGGGGATTTCTTTGGTCGCCTGAGGCCTCTTACCTGGACATCGGCGACGCAGTCGTACCGCGGATCAACACGACGCTTGAGTGTCTCGGGATCAACAATCAGGGTGTCATCGTGGGCAACGGTCGCTTCAGCGGCCGTAATGAAGCCTTCCTTTGGGATGGCGAATCGGTGCAACCCCTCGGGATTCTCGGTGAAGCCGCAGTCTCAGGAAGCTTCAGTCGGGCCCGGGCTGTCAACGATCCGGGGTGGGTCGTTGGAGTATCCGGAAACATCGATCAGCTGGACCGCGCGTTTCTATACAGGGAGGGAGAAATGACCGATCTGGGAGCACTGGGCGAAGGTCTGGATCAATCAGAAGCGTTTGATGTGAACGACAACGGGCAGGTCGTGGGATGGGTGAACGGCGCGGGTGGTGGACGTGCCTTCATTTTCGATGATGCGGAAGGAATGCGCCCCCTGAGCAATTTTGCGGGTGGTTACAGCAAGGCGCTTGCTATCAACAATCGAAGCCAGGTGGTGGGGCAGTACGAGGATGCCTTCGGGGATCTTCGGGCCTTTCTTTGGTCGGGCGGTGTCGAGGTCAATCTGGGAACACTCGGAGGGTTCGACAGCCTGGCGAACGACATCAACGAAAAGGCCCAGATCGTGGGATCGTCCGATGACTTAAACTTCGAATCAAGAGCATTTCTCTGGCAAAACTGCGCGATGTTCGATCTGAATCTCTCGATAACAAACTCCAATTGGAGACTCGTGAGCGCCAATGCGATCAACGAGGCGGGATGGATCGTCGGAGTTGGCGAGAAGGACTTCGGGACTGAGCAGGGGGTGTTTGTCCTGGTTCCTGAAGAGGACAACGCTTCAGTCGGTCCGGTTGTTTATTCAAATGGTCTCGTTCAACTGTGTGTACCCGCTCCCGCCCTTACGACTTATCGGATCGAGGCATCGGACGATCTTGAGCAATGGGTGCCGGTTTCGACCAACTACGTTTCAGAGGGGGTCCTGGATTTTCACGATACAACGGTCGGGGCGAATCCCAACAGGTTCTATCGGGCGACCGAGATTCCTCCAAGGTGAGGATTTCGAGATACCGTTCGAGCCCAGAATTTGAACCAGCTGACAGTGATGGGTTTCATATTTGCAAATCAGGCACCTGCAAAACGGTTCATGGCAGGTGCACAGAAATGCGCCCACAAAACCTCGACGTGGTGAGCCCGGAATTGGCACGTGTGGTCGCCAAATGGGAACGTCTGCCAGAGCATGTTCGCCACGTGATTCTGACTTTGGTCGACGGTGCCTGAGCCCCGCTGAGCGGCGAATTTCAGTGGATGAGGAGGAAGCTTGTTAAGACGTCCCCGAGTTCGGACAGGTAGTTGCCCGTAGGCGACGCGGTTGAGTCCGCTGGACGCCATTCCGGCAGTCGGTCGAGAACCTGCCGGCTTTCCTCCGATCCCGCAAGGGGTCACATACAGGGTCACAGATTCCAGACTCGGGAGGGCAGAACACGGCATCTCGTGACACGTGAAACGACGAAACCGGAGTTCAGGAACTCGTCGGTAAAAAAAATGAAAGTCACTGCTTTGGTGCGGAGGGGAAGATGGAGCGGGTAGAGGGAATCGAACCCTCCTAGCCAGTTTGGAAGACTGGGGCATTACCACTATGCTATACCCGCATTGCGGTGCGGAGGAAGATACTGGCGCTGAATCGTTGTCGGGTCAACAAAATTCTGCTAGGACTTTCGCATGAATCGGATGCGGATTTCGGGAGGGCGGGTAATCGACCCGGGCAATGGCGTTGACCGGGTTACGGATGTTGTGATTGAGGGCGGACGGGTGGTCGGTGTGGGCGATGATATTCCGGTTCTGGATGGCGAGGAGCGTGTGGGTGCATCGGGGCTGGTGGTGACACCCGGACTGATTGATCTGCATGTTCATCTGCGTGAGCCGGGGCAAACCGCCAAGGAGACCATTGGCACGGGCGCATCAGCTGCCGCCCGCGGTGGATTCACCACGATCGTGTGCATGCCCAACACCAGTCCGCGGATCGACAATTCCGGTACGGTAGCGCTGATTCGTCAGCAGGCAGATAAAGTCGCGCCCGTCCGTGTGGAGATCTGCGGGGCCATCACCATGAACATCGCCGGCGAGGAGCTGGCACCCATTGGTTCACTTTTCAAGGCGGGCGTCATCGCCATCAGCGACGATGGCCAGTGCATCCAGAATAATGACCTGATGCGCCGGGCGCTGGAATATGCCGGGCAGTTCGGGGTGCCGGTCTTTGATCACTGCCAGGATTATTCTCTCGTGATGAAGGGCGTCATGCATGAGGGGTACTGGAGTCAGCGTCTCGGGCTCACCGGGTGGCCCGCTGCCGGCGAGGAACTCATCGTCGCCAGAAATATCCTCCTTGCCGAACTGACCGGAACCCGCGTGCATTGCCAGCATCTCGGAACCCGTGGCAGCGTCCGGCTGATCCGTGAAGCACGTTCCCGGGGCGTCCCGATCTCCGGAGAGGCCTGTCCCCATCATTTCACCCTCACCGATGCTGCCATTGCCGGGAGCGGGGCCTTCTGGGAGGAGGACGGCAAGGGGATTTTCATGTGGGAGGCCATCCGTGACCAGGCTCCGGAGTGGTTTTCCTACGATACCAATTTCAAGATGAACCCGCCGCTGCGCAGTGCTGCGGATCGGGAAGCAGTGCTTGAAGCGGTCGCCGACGGAACCCTCCACATCATCGGGTCCGACCATGCACCCCACTGTGACTACGAGAAGGAAGTCGAGTTTGACTATGCGCCCTTCGGGATCACCGGTCTTGAGAATGAGTTGGCCCTGTCACTGATGCAGCTTCATCACAGTGGACGCATGTCACTCTCTGACCTCATCGCCCGATTCACCACCGGCCCTGCCGAACTTCTTGGGCTGACCGATCGCGGCAATCTCAGTCCCGGATCTCTCGCTGACCTCACTGTGTTCGATCCCGACGAGGAGTGGGTCTTCAAGCCCGAGGAATGTTTGAGTCAGTCCCGAAATAATCCATTCAATAACTGGCCGCTCAAGGGACGGCCCCGCAAAACCATTGTCGGCGGCAAGGTGGTCTGGTCCGCCTGAATTAACACCAATTCGCGTTCGACATCACCGAAACCGGTGGAACCCTTGAAGTTATGACCGTTCTTAATGCACAGCGGGCAAGGGGAATGGCAAAGCGCAGCTTCCGGATCTGTCGAAGCCTGTGTTTTTCCCCATGCCTTGTGATGACGTTTCTTCTGGCGACGGCTTCCATCCGGGCCATGGCCGACGAATCGTCAGGCACCGCTGCAGCGGGGAAATCTCTTTCATGGCATCACCGCTATGACCTCGCCCGTGCCGAGGCGACGCGGACAGGCCGGAATATCATGATTCTTTTCACCGGATCAGACTGGTGTCCCCCCTGCCGAAGCCTGGAGAAAAACGTGTTCCAGGATCCGGATTTCATCCGCCATGCCGGCAAAAGATGGGTGCTTCTGGAGCTGGATTTTCCCCGGAGAAAACCGCAGTCCCACTCCATACGCCAGCAGAATGCCCGATTGCTGAGGAGGTTCGGTGTTCGCGGTTACCCGACAGTGGTCTTCGCAAACCCACAGGGTCAGATGATTGCCGGCCTGTCCGGTTACAGTGACCAGAAGCCCCGTGAATACTTCACCCGCCTCACCGAAGTGGAATCGAAATATGCAGGAGGGGAAAAAGTTTCAAAACCGGCTGCCCGGCCGGACAGGTAATCCGCCAGGTGGTCCGGAAGGCCGGGCCATCCAACGGCATTCAATCGCGAACCGGAATCCGGTTGCATTTCGCAGAAGCCTGTCCCATGCTGTCCGGTCAGAGAGCTACGGCTTGGAGACACGATGGAAAAAGCGATTTTAGCCCTGGAAGACGGATCGGTATACCGCGGAACAGCCTTTGGCGCCAAAACCACCAATGTCGGTGAGGTCTGTTTCAACACTTCAATGACGGGTTATCAGGAGATTCTGACGGATCCTTCCTACAAGGCCCAGATAGTGACCATGACTTACCCGCTGATTGGCAATTACGGGGTCAACAGCCAGGACAACGAATCCTACAAGTCACACGTTCACGGCTTTGTGGTTCGTGAAGTCTCCCGGGTGGTCAGCAACTGGAGAGCGGATTCAAGTCTTCCCGAGTATCTCGAGTCTCACGGCATTCCCGGAATTTCGGGAATCGACACACGGGCCATCACCCGGAAGCTGCGTGTCGAGGGCGCCATGAAAGGCGTCATTTCCACCGAGGACATCTCGGATGCCGAAGCCATAGCCATGGCCCGTGAATGGCACGGACTTCTTGGTAAGGACTATGTTCGCGAAGTCACCCACCCTAAAGCCTTTGCATGGGATCCCGATGATTCACTCAGCCCGGAGTTCCGGCTCATCCACGGTGCCGAGGACTCCGATCCGCGCCAGCAACGGAATCCGCTTCCGCCAGCCGACATCCCCATAGTCGCCATGGATTACGGGATAAAGTATAATATCCTCCGAATGCTCAGAAGGTCCGGGTTCAAGGTCACAGTCCTTCCGGCCTCCGCCTCCTTTGAAGATGTCCGGAAATATAATCCTGCCGGAGTTTTTCTCTCCAACGGACCTGGTGATCCATCCGCACTGGGCTACGCGGTCGATACCGTCAGAAAGGTGGTTGATCACGGATATCCGCTTTTTGGCATCTGCCTCGGTCATCAGGTCCTCTCGCAGGCCCTTGGTGCCACCACCTACAAACTCAAGTTCGGCCACCGGGGTGCCAATCAGCCCGTCAAGGACCTCGACTCCGGTCGTGTCGAAATCACCTCCCAGAACCATGGATTTGCCGTCGATGCCGAGTCCATCAGCGACATCGCCAGCGTGCACAAGCTGAATCTCAATGACAACACAGTCGAAGGGATCCGCCATCGCAGGCTCCCGGCCTACAGCGTTCAGTATCACCCGGAAGCCTCCCCCGGGCCCCATGATTCTGCCCCGCTCTTCAACGAGTTCCGCTCCCTGATCGAATCACGGGGATAGGAAACAGCTCCCAACAGCAGAATCCGCACGCGTTTCAAACCGGCTCAAGGCCACTGACAGGATCTTCCTGCAGGAACCCATACACGGTCGGTTGCAATATGTTGCCGTGACTCCCACCCGGAAAGGGCGGGATGATACTCCTTCCTATTTGCGTGTTTCCAATCGATCCTTCTCTGTCAGCATCAGTGAAAAAGCCACATTGACAGTGATTCTTACGCAGGGCATCTTTCTGCTGTTCCCGTTCACGTTCAATGCCGACGGCTACGGAAATACTGTCCTATCATCCAACATTGTTAGCAATTGTTGAGTGATCTCTTACCACGCCGTCGAATTTCCGGACGTATGATGCCAAGGATACAGCCGTTATGAAAAAAGATTCAGCCACTCTGAAATTTTCTGCAGTTTTGTTCACATTTGCTCTATTTGCAGCAAGCGGCAGGTCAGTTGACATCGAAACGGTGAAATCATTTCTATCAGAATCCCCATGCTACGGATTGATTGAATATGACGTCACCGATAATCAGACGGGCAGGGTGGTTAATAAATACCAGGCACGCATCTGCGGCGATAACTTCGTGCTGGTCGATACGATCAAAGGAGGTCATATAGATAAACTTATTTCGAGAGAAACCGGAAGTCGTGCACACATGATTTGCGGCAGGAGCGAATCCGGCTCGTGGATTATCAACGGGCACGGATACGGCTTGAGCCGCTCCGGTGCTCCCAATGCTCCATCTCCGGATCCAACCACCAGTTTCGTTGACCATAGATATCACTTCATTTGTGAGTTGTTGACATTTGGGTCCCAGACCACCGTCCCCGGTTCGTTTGTATGGGACGGGAATCAGTTTGACTCCAGGCCGATCCAATCCGGGTTCGGGCTCCAGCACTGGTATTCGGGCACATTGGAAAAAATTGATGAGAACACTTTCCAGATTAAATCCGGATCCCACGGAGAAAACTACATTATCTATGATGATGCCAACCGTCTTTCGGACGGTTGGCCGAATGAAATCAGAATACATTGCCGAAACATGGATGAGTGCATGCGGACGATCAGAATTACTTCAGTTAAGGTGGGAATCGAAGGGGTGTCAGATCCATTCGATCCATATAGCTATATAGATCGTGAAATAGCCATCCAAGCTGAATATTCCGAAGCAGGATCGCCTGTGCCACAACAACTGAGCGGGGTGCAGGTGGAATTGATTGAGCGAGACCTGCGTGCTTCAAAGCGGATGCACAATGTCAGGAAGTATGCACCCATCATATTGTTGTCCGCTTTTTTCGCGATCGGATTCGGCTGGTGGTTGAAGACCCGATAGGGGAATCGGCTGATTCCCGCCGGTGAACCAACCATTCCCATATCCCGCTTCTGCGGCAGTTGATGGCCGGGTGGGTTTTTAAGCCGAGTTCCGCTGACTGAGGGCTTGCCATGGGGTGTTGGACCCATTATTCTGCTCAGTCTGTTCGGGGCGTAGCGCAGTCTGGTAGCGCGTCTGGATCGGGACCAGAAGGTCGTGAGTTCGAATCTCGCCGCCCCGACCATCCTCTTTTCCTTCTTGTTGTTCCCATCGTTCCTCATTCATTGACCGGGTTTGCGGCTGTGATGAATTGCGTCGGATTTCCAGGTGAGTCGCCACTTCTGGGAAAAAATGACTCCACTGACCATCCTGGCTGTCCTGTGGGATGCATCCGGGCATTTGGGGGCGGGGGATTGGGCCTTGCCTCACTGTGACTGGTCTGCGATGCTTCCGGTATTCCAATCACCATGAAGATGAATCAGACGCGTCGTGCATTTTTGAAGCGGACCATGGCGGCCTCGGCGGCCGGTATGGTGTTATGTCAGACCAGGGCTTCAGGGCAGGTCAGGGGAGCCAATGACCGGGTTCGGCTTGCTATTGCCGGGGTCAATGGTCGTGGGGGCAGTCACATAGCCGGTTTTCTGAATGAATCCAATGTAGAGATTGCCTACCTTGTGGATCCGGATCCCGGTGTGCTGGCCAATTCACTGAAGAGTCTGGACAAGCGCATGAATGGACAGTCGAAGGCCAGAGGCATCCGCGATATCCGCTACGCGCTCGAGGACCCGAATGTGGACGCCATCACTATCGCGACGCCCAATCACTGGCACTCTCTTATGACAATCTGGGGAGCACAGGCCGGAAAGCACGTCTACGTGGAGAAGCCCATGTCCCATGATGTGGTCGAGGGACGGGTTTGTGTTGAAGCACAGAAAAAATACGGTGTCGTGATTCAGCACGGGACACAGCGACGCAGTGATGCCCGCATCGCCGGACTCCACGAAGCCATCCAGGCCGGCAAGTTTGGAAAACTGAAGATTTCGTATGGATATGC
>JAUIAG010000459.1 GCA_030425355.1 Verrucomicrobiia bacterium | reverse complement strand
GAATAGAACTTATGGCGATTTGATGGAAGAAATTTTCCATCCTGACTCTTCCTTGATGAAAGTGAATTTCACCGGGGCGGAGAGCCAGTTTTCCGTCCCGTTCTGGCTGGCGGTAATGGTGGTGGAGACTGTTGCGGATTTTTTATTCTCATCGGTGAAGTGGATGAGAGGAGTTCCCCATTCCACAACGAGCGTATGGATGGCTTCGTAGGTTTTGTAACCCTTGAACTGATTGAGAAGTTCGGATCGGTCAGTCGCGCGGGTGTTGCCTCTGGGATGCCGGACATCAACCGTCACATCTGAAGTAAAGTATCCGCCGAATGCGGAGATTTGGGAAGCGACCTTGAAGTTGCCGTCCTGCGGGCGTTTTGTTATCACGCCGGCCAAGCCTTCCAGCTGCCGGGTTATTTTCTTTTCAGGACTTGCAAAAAGATAGGGCCGGGCAAAGAAAAGCCCGGCTGCCAGGACGACTCCCACCATGGCCATGGTGTATTTGCTCATGGGAAATAATTGTCAGAGGCATCGGTCAATCGATCAAGTGACATTTATCCCGGACTTGCTTTTTATCTGAATCATTGAAGGCTTTGGTGCGGAAATGTCAGAAAAATCAAAATCATGTCTGGTGATCGGGGCAGGGATCTGCGGGCTGCTTATCGCCCGCAAGCTCAGTTGCGCTGGAATCCGAGTCAAGGTCCTCGACAAGGGCAGGGGCGTTGGAGGGAGAATGGCGACCCGTCGATTCGGGGGAGGCCGTGTCGACCACGGTGCCCAGTACTTTACTGTGCGTGGTCCGAGAATGCGTGAGTTGGTTCGGTCCCTGGAGAATGCCAGAATTCTCAGAGTGTGGAGCCAGGGATTTCACAGTCTGGAAAAAGGTTTCGTCCGGGACGGCATCTCGCGGTATATGGCCCTCAACGGGATGAGTTCAATTGCCAAAGTTCTGGCTGATGATCTTACGGTTCATACCGGTGTCAAGGTTTCCGGTGCTGCGCGGGATGGTTTGCACTGGAAGGTTTCAGACGATGACGGGAAGGTCTGGGTTGCCGATTATCTGGTTGTGACCGCTCCGGCAGAGCAGTCACTTCAAATTCTCGGACTGGATCCGGGCCTCCTTTCGGCGGAGGAGCGCAGCACCCTGAAGTCCGTCCAGTATAACCCATGCTACGCAGCCATGGTGCGTCTTGATGGTCCGTCACGGATTCCCCCTCCGGGAGGAGTGTGGTGCAATGGCGATCCGATAATCTGGATTGCCGATAACCGGGCGAAAGGCCTGCCGCACGGCGGCGATTCCGACACGCTGGTGACTATTCACGCCAGTCCGGAATTCACCCGCCGCCACTGGGACTCTCCCAAAGCCGAAGTTGCGGCCATGCTGGTGAGTGCCGCATCTGAATGGCTGGGGGACAGCACCGTGCTGGAAGTTGAGGCGCATCGCTGGAAATACTCCCAGGCCCTTCAGCAGATGGACCCGCCATACCTGATGCTCGATGGGACTCCCATGGGAATTGTCGCCGGCGACGGTTTCGGCGGCGGCAAGGTCGAGGGCGCCGTCGATTCGGCAGTACTGGCCGCAGAAGCATTCATTGAGAAAATCCAGACCAACTGAGCCTTATGGAGGATCCTGATGTAATTGTCATCGGCGGCGGACTGGCGGGACTGACCGCCGCACTGCGCCTCCAGGAGCAGGGGCTGCACACAATCGTCCTGGAATCATCGGATTCACCCGGGGGAAGAATCCGCACCGATCATGTCGATGGCTTCCTGCTGGACCGCGGATTTCAGGTCCTTCTGTCAGCTTATCCAGCGGTCACTGACACCTTTGATTCGCAATCACTCGATCTTCAGCCATTCTTCAATGGTGCCTCCATCTGGAACGGCCGCCGGTGGGGTATTCTTGCCGACCCGTTCAGCCACCCGTCCAGTATTGCAGCAACCCTGACCTGCCCGGTTGGAAACATCCGTGACAAAATTCTCATTGCCCGATTGCGCCTGTGGTGCCGGTCCCGTTCCATCGAGTCCATCATGAATTACACGGACATGACAACGGCTGAGTTCCTCAGAAAGTTTGGATTCAGCAACAATTTTATCGACCAGTTTTT
Source organism: Verrucomicrobiia bacterium (assembly GCA_030425355.1). Lineage (GTDB taxonomy): Bacteria > Verrucomicrobiota > Verrucomicrobiia > Limisphaerales > JAJOIW01 > JAJOIW01. The sequence continues at coordinate 252 of JAUIAG010000459.1, read as the reverse complement.
CAGGCCTTTCATGGGAGGAGTTTTTCTGGACCCGTCGCTCTCGGTGAGTTGCCGGTTTTTTCTCTATCTATACCGGTTTTTCGGAAGTGGACGCACCTGCCTGCCGGCTGCCGGAATGCAGGCCATTCCGCATTCTCTGGTATCCCGGCTCAAAAAGGGGACAGTCCGATGTGGTGAAAAAGTGGTCAGAATTGATGAAAAGGAGGGGGTCGTGACCACGGCTTCAGGAAACAGCTTCCGGCCTGCGAAAGG
>JAUIAG010000110.1 GCA_030425355.1 Verrucomicrobiia bacterium | reverse complement strand
AGTCAACCCGTTCAGCGAGGCATTCGCGGCGGTCGATCAGGCAGTGGGAGCCAAGCAGAGCTACGAGACGCGCCAGATTAAACAGATGTTCCATTCTCCTGAATTCAGGGCGGATCCCGATGCGGTTGTCCGCATCACCGAGAAGGTCCGCGAACCATTGGCCCGGGCGATAGCTGATTCATTTAAGCCGGTTGAGCACACTATCCGCATCGAATCCCTGTAAGAGAAACGAATCCACATCCCGATGATGAAAACTGCAAGCCCCGCACCCCGACGATCACCATCCTTCACCTGCATCGCATTTCTGGCCGTGTCATCGGTCATTTCCCTGAACAGCCTTGGGGCGAAGGAACCTGCTGAAATTCTCAGAATCTGGCCCGGCGAGGCACCGGATGAAGTCCGCGAAATTGGAGAGGAAAAGGACATCACCACTCCGGACGACCGGATGGTTGCCGGAAAACGCGTTGCCCGAATCACCAATGTCACCGTGCCGGAGCTGCATTTCTATCCGGCACCGGCGGATTCCGCCAATGGTACATCGGTCGTGATTTACCCGGGCGGCGGCTATCATGTGCTGGCTTGGGATCTCGAAGGCACCGAAGTGGCGGAGTGGCTGAATTCGATTGGTGTCAGTGCGTGGGTTCTCAAATACCGCGTCCCGAGAAGGCAGGAGGACGAATACTGGAAGCATGCGTTGCAGGACGCCCAGCGGTCGGTCAGTCTGGTGCGCCACAGAGCCGACGGCCTCGGCCTGAACCCGGATCGGATTGGCGTCCTCGGATTCTCAGCCGGCGGGAACCTCGGATTTCTCAGTTCGGCCTACAACGGGGAAAGAGTCTACACCTATCAGGATTCAGCGGATTCGATCAGCTGGCGGCCGGATTTTGCCATTCTCATCTACCCGGCGTACCTCACAAAAACGGACAGCATCGAACTGGCCCCTCATTTCTCTGTCGGGCCCCCGACCCCACCGATGTTTCTGGTTCATGCAGCGGATGATCCGGTCACGCCTCTGGGCAGCATCGGGGCATTCACCGCACTGAAACGCGCCGGGGTGGATGCCGAGGTCCACATTTACACCGAAGGTGGCCATGGTTACGGGATGCGGCGCACGGAGGACCCGGTCACCTCATGGCCGGAACGCTGTCGTGAATGGATGCAGTCCCGGGGACTCCTCGAACGGGAGCCTTCCTTTGTGGAAGGTTTTGCCGTGAGTCTGAAGGAAGCCCTGCAGCAAGGCGGTGAAATCCCTGAGCTCAGCCGGACAAAACCGGATTCCACACTGCATCACGGATATCTGGTGCAGAGGGCCCTCGTGGAGGAACTTGTCGGGGATGGCCGCACCATTGCCGGCTTCAAGGGCGGGGTGGTCACCGCGGCATCCCGGAAAAAACTGGGAACTGACGGGCCTCTTTCAGCAGTCCTTTTCCGGTCCGGATGGCATCAGTCCTCAGACAATCCGGTGGTCAGTGCCTCGGTTCCCAATCTGATGATCGAGACCGAGGTGGGATTCATCGTCGGTGAGGAAATATCAAAGCCAATTGGAGATGTGAAGGCCCTGAAACGAAGGATCCGTTCAGTTGTGCCGGTGATTGAACTCCCCGGCGGCCGGGGCATGAGCCTGCAGGGGATTTCCATGACCGACCTGGTCGCCCGCAACGCGGGGTCGCTGCACTACATTGTCGGGAAGGAACTGCCTGCAGAGGAAACCGACCCTGACAGCGTGTTTATCAGCCTGCAGCGCAATGGACGAATCGTCAATGTAGCCAGAGGCGACGAAGCCGACGGGGGCCAGTGGCTCAACCTGCTGCACCAGGTCAATCATGCCATTGAATATGGACACACCCTAAAACCGGGGCAGCTGGTCATCACCGGTGCGCTCGGCAGGGTTGTGCCCGGTGCACCGGGGCATTACCAGGCCGATTTCGGCTCCCTGGGATCCATTCGATTCCAGCTGGAAGAATAACAGCCCAGTATGGAGATCAAGGCACCGGCAGCCCGGACTATTCCCTTGAACTGAATTCGCAGAATCAGAATTCCTGAATGACATGTAGCACTCCGATGAAAGCTCCGTTTACAGTGGCGGCCCTGGCTGTGATCCTTGCGGTGGAAACACCCGCCGCCGCCCCGGTCACTGACGCCGATACCGGCAGCGATGCCTTTGAAAGACTGATTCGCCCACTGTTTCTCTCAAACTGCGGTGAATGCCATGGAGCGGGCATCGGTCGGTCGGAGCCGGCAGCCGGATTCAGACTCGATTCCGGGTCCGCATTCAAGGCCAATGACAGGAAGGCCATCCGGCGTTTGTCCGTGGTGCTCAAATCGGGCCCGGAGACCGGCCGGAATCGCGCCCATCACCACGTCACAGAAAGTGAATTCAAGGCGATCCGTGACTGGGTTTCCGACGGGGCCGTCTGGCCTCCCGACGCGCCTTCTGGACCGGATGAATTGAACAACCTGTGGGCACTCAAACCACTGAGTGTCGCCACTCCCCCACCCGTCGATGATCCGGAATGGAACAGTCATCCCATTGACCGCTTCATCTACAGCGCCCTCGAGCGCGACGGCCTGAGTCCTTCATCTCCGGCATCGCCGTCGACACTCATCCGCCGTGTTTACCTCGACCTTCTCGGCCTCCAGCCATCAGCGGATGAGGTGGAGAAACTTGAATCCTCATGGGATGACCAGACTTTCATCCGTCTTGTCGACGGGCTCCTGTCGAGACCCGGGTATGGCGAGCGTTGGGGACGACACTGGCTGGATGTCGCACGATATTCGGACGCCAAGGGCTATGTCGATGCCGGCGAACCGAAGAACGCCTTTGCATGGACCTACAGGGATTACGTGATCCGGTCCTTCAATCAGGATCTGCCCTTTGACCGCTTTCTGCGTGAACAGATAGCCGCCGACATTTATTTTGACCGGTCGGATCCCTCAAGTCGGGACAGGGTCTCGCTGGCGGCACTGGGGTTCCTCACCGTGGGCCACCGCTTCAATCTGTTTCCTGACGAGATTCTCGATGACCGCATTGATGTCATTACCCGCGGGTTTCTGGGCATGACGGCCTCCTGCGCCCGCTGCCACGACCATAAATACGACCCGATAAGCACTGAAAACTATTACTCGCTGTTTGGCATCCTGCGGAACTCGGGTGAACCGACTCCCGAACAGTGGCCGGTGATCGACTCCGCCGGCGTGAGTCAGCAGCAGCTCCGGGAAATGCAGGAACGCGCTAACGGCACAGCAGCCAAATACCATAAACTGCGAAAGAACCTCCACCACCGGATCGGGGAGGAAATGCGCAGGTGGGCCGGTGATTACCTCGAATACATCGCCGAATCAGATCCGAATCACCGGACCCTCGATCAGCCGCCCGTGCGAACCGACCGGGGACTCATCCGCGTCAAATCAGCCTACGCCGCCGGAGGAGTCATACGATGGCGGAACTTTCTCGACCAGGTGCCGGACAGCGACCCGCTGTTCGGGCTCTGGAAAAGAACATGGGCCCTCAGGAAAGATGAAATAGCGGACAGGATCGCAGCGGTTGTGGATGACTGCGAACGTCAGGGCCATAATGAATACCTGATAAGCAGGGTCAGGGCATCACTTGGAAAGATAAGTTCCATGGGCGATGTGGCCCGAATCTACGGCGATGTTTTTCTCAGCGTGTGCACGATGGCGGACGACCTCGAGCGAAGTGAATCCACTCAGGATCCGGTTCCGCTTTCGCCGGCCATGCAGCAGATTCATGACTTCCTTTACGGCCCCGAATGCCCCGGCACTTTCAGTCTTGAAGAATCGGAAGACCTCTACACCCTCAATGAAAGCACGGAGGTCCGCTCGCACCGTGCCGGCATAGAGCGGGAGTTTCTCAAGGAATGGGATTCGGTGGCATCACGCGCCATGATGGTCCGTGATGCATCCGGGGAACACATGGTGACCCAGCGGGTCTACCGCCGGGGAAACCGTCATACTCCCGGCCAAGTGGTCCCGCATGCAATACCCGCCATCTTCAATGGCGGACAGGAAGTGCCGGTCCGTGAAGGCAGCGGCCGGTATGAACTCGCTGAAGCTCTTGCCAGCCCGCAGAACCCGCTGACCGCCCGGGTGATCGTCAACCGGATATGGGCATGGCACTTCGGGCAGGGGCTGGTTTCAACGCCCAGTGATTTCGGTTCCCGCAGCGACCCGCCCAGCCATCCGGAGCTGCTCGACTACCTCGCCCGATGGTTCATTGAAAATGGCTGGTCATTGAAAAAACTGCACCGGTTGATTCTTTCCTCGGCCACATGGCAACAGCAGTCATCTTTCCGCGAGCAGCCCTATCAGACCGACCCCGGCAACCGGCTGCTCTGGCGCATGAACCGCCGGAGGCTGGATTTCGAATCCATGAGGGATTCCATGCTGGCGGTCTCGGGATTGCTGGACCGGTCCATGGGCGGTGTCCCCGTCATGAAAAGTCCTGTCGATACCACACACAACCGCCGGACTGTCTACACCTTCATCGACCGCGAGAACCTGGCGGACATTTTCCGGGTTTTTGACTTCCCCTCCCCCGACATTTCGGCTGCAGAGAGGCAGACCACCAATGTCCCGCAGCAGGCACTGTTTCTCATCAACAGTCCGTTTCCCATTCACGTGGCTGACACCATCGCCGACCGGATCATCCATGGCTCCCGGACCATCAGCGAGGCACATTTCGAATCACTCTTCCGGACTGTTCTGCTGAGGGACCCCTCCGAAAACGAACTGGAACAATGCATGCAATACATCTCCGGCCATGATGGGAAAGCCGCCGGAATCAGGGCGGTTTTTTCGGAGATTGCCCAGGCACTGCTCGTCAGCAGTGAGTTTCTCTTCGTGGACTGAACATCAATCAATCTGATCTCACATGCAAAGCAACCCACAAGTTCATCATGAAGGCCCCGGACAGCGACTGACTGACCGCCGGCGTTTTCTCTCCCGCTCAGGCCTTGGGATGGCGATGCTCGGGCTGAGGCCACTTCTGGCCGGCAACGCCATGGCGACGACGACTGATGCACATCCGATGGCACCCCGTGCGCCGCATTTTGCTCCGAGGGCCCGCCGCATCATTCACATATTTCTGAATGGCGGACTTTCCCATGTGGATTCCTTTGATCCGAAGCCGATGCTCGACAGATATCACGGGAAGCCACTGGGGATACCGAATCCAGTCACGGAGAGGCCGACCGGTGCCGCTTTCAAATCGCCTTTCACCTTCCGGAATTACGGCCAGTCGGGAATCCCGATCAGTGAGATTTTCGCGCCACTTGGCCGCCACGCGGATGATCTTTGCGTGATCCGTTCGATGCAGGCGGATGTTCCCAATCATGAGCCATCGCTGATGCTTCTGAACTGTGGGGACAACACTCTCTCGAGACCGTCGATGGGCTCATGGATCACTTACGGTCTGGGCACCGAGAATCAGAACCTCCCGGGATTCATCGCCATGTGTCCGGGCGGCCACCCGGTGAAGGGTCCGGATAACTGGAGGTCGTCCTTTCTGCCCGGCATCTATGAAGGAACCTATATCAACACCGAACACGAGGAAGTGGAAAAGCTGATACGCCATATCCGCAACCCGCGCCTCGACCGGCACCGCCAGCAGAGACAGATCGATTTTCTCCAGAGTCTCAACCACAACCACCTTGAAACAAGGGGCCATGACCCCGCGCTGGAGGCACGGATCCAGAGTTTTGAACAGGCATACCGAATGCAGATGGAGGCAACGGATGCTTTTGATATCAGCCGTGAACCGGAATACATCCGCGAGCGATACGGCAAGACCGTCCAGTCCCGCCAGTTGCTGATTGCCAGACGGCTGGCCGAACGCGGAGTGCGGTTCATTCAGCTGTGGCATGGCAAATGGCAGCCATGGGACAACCACGACCACATCGAGAAAAACCACCGGCAGCTGGCCGGGGAATGCGCTCAGGGAATCAGCGCACTTCTGGATGACCTCAAAGAGCGGGGGATGCTGGACGATACCCTCGTGCTCCTCGGCGGTGAATTCGGACGGACACCCTCCGTCGAGGAACGCAACGCCGGTGATGACACCAAAGGAAGGGACCACAATCACTACGGTTTCTCATTCGTCCTCTGTGGAGGGGGCGTCAGAGGCGGCACAATCCATGGGGCCACCGACGATTTCGGGTTTCAGGCTGTGGAAAGCCCGGTGCATGTTCACGACCTCCAGGCCACAATCCTCCACCTCATGGGATTTGATCATGAGCAGCTCACCTATCGGCATGCCAGCCGGGATTTCCGTCTCACCGATGTCCACGGCCATGTCGTAAGACCCATCCTCGGCTGAGCCCGCGCTCAAGCTGAGACCAAATGCGCCCTTTCCCGCAATTCCCGCCTGTGCTAATTTCAAATGCGTAGCCAGGATTCCACGGGGAGAAGAAAGAATTCATTTTCAGGGTCAGTATATGAAAAGCACAACTGCGCCAGCTTCAAAGAAAAGGGCATTCACACTGATTGAACTTCTGGTGGTGATTGCGATTATTGCCGTCCTTGCCAGCATGATGCTTCCGGCTCTGGCCCGGGCCAAGTCCAAGGCCAAGGGAATCAAATGCGTGAGCAACCTCCGGCAAATGGGAATTGCCATGATTGCCTACACACACGAGAACCGCCGCTATCCGGTGGGCATCAACCAGGAGGCAGGCAATGTGTGGATCTGGCCCACTCTTCTGCGGAGCTATATGGGCCTGCAGCGCAATGCCGAATTATTCAAGTGCCCCACTGCCCCGCCGAAGGCCCAGTGGAAGGTGGAGTTCGGCAGCGGCCTTCCAGCCCTTGATGGATATCTCGAAGATGAAAAACGCCTGGTCCCGGGTGGAGTGACCTTCATGAGTTATGGTTACAATGTCTGGGGATCATGGGCCGGCCAGGTTCCGAACACGGGACTCGGTGTTTACAAAGGGCACCCGATCTACGGCGGCGCGCCGGAGAATTCTGTCAAACGACCGGATGACATGATCGCCCTCGGAGACAGCAACTGGGACCTGACCCGCAAGGGGGACCGCAACTGGAGCGGGTTCATCGGCATGTATGAGGAACGCCAATGGCCCCTCGAGATTCATAATAACCGCGCCAACATCCTCTTTGCGGACGGCCATGTGGACCCCCTCCCCCGCACCGAGATGATCGCTCAGCTGGTGACGCCCTTCAGCGCCAAAAGGAGGGTTGCCCGGCGATGGAACCGCGACTACCAACCCCACGTCTTCAAGGATAACTGAGAATCAGCTCACAGTGAGCTGATCAACCTGACCTGCGGATGTTTATTCTCATCCGCACCTTAATCTTAATCCATCCCCGGCCCTCACTTATTTTATGAGCGGTGCACTGCGTCCGCTGGATTTGAACTGTTCAAGGCGGGTCTTGAGCTTCCTGACAATTTCGGGGTGGCTGCGGTAGAGGTTGACGGTTTCACCGGGATCGAGATCGAGATTATAGAGCTGTGCCGGGGCATCCGGATCCGATTCAGGCATGGCGTATGGCTTCATTCCCCAGGGAGCCGGGCGCTGGTAGTTATTGCCGCCGGATCCCCTGTGATCGAGGTATTTCCATGGCCCCTGGCGGATGGACAGCGCGAGGGAGATTGTCTGCTGCAGCAGAAATTCACGCGTCGGCCCGCCATCTTCGATTCCATTCAGGACTGGAAGGAAGCTGATACTGTCCTCGGCCGCATCGGCTGGAATCCCCGCGCCGACGGCATCGGCACAGGTCGCCATGATATCGGTCAGACTGATCATGCTGGAGGTGACAGCTCCGGGCTCAACTCTGCCGGGCCAGCGGACTATGAATGGGGTGCGATGACCCCCTTCCCACTGGTCGCGCTTCACGCCACGCCAGGGGCGGGCACCGTCATGGCCATGTGAAGCTCGCATGTCATGGACTGTGGGCACCTCCGGGCCGTTATCGCTGGCGAATATGACCAGTGTGTTATCCGCAACGCCAAGTGTCTCCAGAGTCTCCATCAGCTGGCCGACAATCCAGTCCATCTCGAAGATGAAATCCCCATGCGGTCCGGCATCAGTCACGCCCTTGAACCGGTCGGCGGCAAAGGACGGCAGGTGCACCGCCTGCATGGCATGATAGAGAAAGAATGGCCGGCCGGGATGACTGGCGACGTGGTCGGTCAGGAACTGACGGCTCTTCTCAAGAAAAACCAGGTCCACCTTCTCGTGGTCAAAATCCGGGGCTACAAGGCCGGGACGGCAGTCATTGGCGTATGGATGCATCGGAAGACGGCTGCGGTCCAGAGGCTTCTCCGGCGGTACCGGTACACGATCGCCATCGATATAGGCATAAAGCCAGTCGGTCGTCGGACAGCTGGCAGTCCCGAAAAACCTGTCAAATCCCTGATGCAGCGGTCCGTCGGTTATCGGCCGGGAATAGTCAATCTGTTGCACCCCCTTCAGTCCCTGGTTGGTGATGCGCCTGCCTTCGCTGTCGAAAAACGAAAGGCCGATGTGCCACTTTCCAATGCAGGCGGTCGCATAACCATTCAGCCTGAGCAGTTCCGGCAAAGTCAGTCGCTCCGGTTCAATCAGGCATGGCCCTCCGACTCCGGCGAAAACGCCACGCATTCCAGTCCGGAACTGCATGCGCCCGGTCAGGATGCTGTATCGGGTGGGAGTGCAGACAGTCGACGCACTGTGGGCATCGGTGAAGCGCATCCCCTGTGATGCCAGGCGGTCAAGATTCGGCGTCGGGACCTTTGACTCCGGATTATAGCATCCCACGTCACCATAGCCGAGATCATCAGCCAGTATGAAAAGGATGTTGGGACTGGAAGCCGCGCCGGTCATTGACAGAAACAGGACCACTGAAACAGCGAGGATGTAATGGATGGCAGAGTTTTTCATGGTGTCGGTCAGTTGGCCGTTTTTCGTGGCGGGCGGCGCGGTAATCAATCGGAGGAAATTCAATTTGTAGGGAACAATACCACTCCGACCGGCTGATGAAAAGCCGGATGGACAACATGACTGACAGGCGCGCGGAGGACGGAGAAGGCCACGCTGACACAGATGGACAACGATTTTATTGCCCGCGCTGTGGATGGTCCTGATTCAACCGGTATACAGCCCATCGTCCGGTGCCGACAATCTGCAGGAGCCCGTACTGATTGAGCTTCTTGAGGAGGTAGTTGGCCCGGTGCCGGTCAACGTCGAGGAGATGCCGGCAGTCGGTGTTGTTGATCATTCCGTGCTCACGCACATAGTTGAGGATGCGGGATTCGTCGGAGTCCAGTTCAGGGTCGCCGGTATGTCCACCACTGGCCGAACGCCTGTTGACCAGTTTCTCGATATCCAGTCCTGACGGCCCATCGGCGGCAGCCGGTGCCACTTCGATATTTCTGATCTCCGCCAGTGGTCTTCTGATGGCGAGAAAATGGAGGTGTTCGGGTCTGATCGGATCGCCCCCGGATTCGAGCACCGCCCGCTCCATGATATTTCTCAATTCGCGGATATTGCCCGGGAAGTCATGCCTGGAGAGTGCGTCCAGCGCCGCCGGTGTGACTGGAACGGTGCGGCGGAAGCCGAGTTCAGAGGAAAAATACTCCGCAAAATGTGAGACCAGCAGTGGGATGTCATCCCGCCGCTCCCGAAGTGGGGGCAGTTCGATGACAAAGCGGGCGAGGCGGAAGTAGAGATCCTCGCGGAATGAGCCATTTTCAATCCGCTTGGCGAAGTCCACATGCGTTGCGGCGATGATTCTGACATCGGAGCTCATCTCGTTGACGGCACCAAGCGGCGTGAAGACTCCGGTTTCCAGCACCCGCAGGAGTTTGGCTTGGAGGTCTGCCGGCATTTCTCCGATTTCGTCGAGGAAAAGTGTCCCCTTATCGGCCAGCTCAAAGAGTCCCTGTCGGTCGGTGGCAGCCCCGGTGAAGGCCCCTTTTCTGTGTCCGAAGAGTGTGGACTCGACCAGTTCGCGGGGGATTGCCGAGCAGTTCATGGCGATAAACGGCCCTTTGGAGCGCAGGCCTCCGTGGTGGATGGCGCGTGCGATCATCTCCTTGCCACTGCCGCTCTCACCGGTAATCAGGGCACTGGTGCGATCGGCTTTCTGCAGCAGCTGGACCTGTCGCAGTACCGACAGCAGTGCCGCACTCTGACCGATGATCCCGGCATATCCCCATCGGTCCTGGTCCTGCTCCGCTATGATTTCCAGCTGCCTGGCAAGGGACTGCGATGTCTGTTCCGCGGCCCGGCGCTCTGCAATCGCTTTTTCCAGTTCGGCATTGCGTTCCGCCAGCGCACGGGTCAGCCGGCCGACCTGGAGGTGGGTGGCAACCCGTGCATGCACCTCGGCTTCCGAAAATGGTTTACTGAGATAGTCGACTCCCCCGGCTTCAAAGCCCTCGACGATGTCCTCTGTTTCATTCAGCGCGGTGATGAAGATGACCGGAACATGCTGCATGCCGGGAATCATTCTGATTCGCCGGCATGTCTCATAGCCGTCCATGCCCGGCATCATCACATCCATCAGGATGAGTTCCGGGGCGCCGGATTCCACAATGCGCAGCGCCGTTGCGCCGTCGGTCGCGGCCTGGATCCGGTATCCACGGCTCTCCAGGGCGTCGCTGAGAATCCGGAGGTTTGCCGGGACATCGTCAACTATCAGAATCCGGGCTCCTTCCGTGCTGATCTCTTCACGAGTCATGTTGATTTCCATTCCCTTTCTCAAGAAGGCTGAGGATCTGTTCCATATCAAAGTTGGCGGCGAGTTCGGCGAGGTGGCTGGCGAAGGCCGAGGTTTCCGGGCCTGAATTTCTGACATCAGCGATCAGTTCCTTCAGCTCGGTCATGCGGTATTCGGAGGCGGCGAGTTTGAGTCCGGCGAGGAGTTCATCCGGCACAGGCGGGGGGTCCTGTCCTTCGGTCCATGATTCGGCCGGAGCAGAATCCATCGATTCAAACTCGACGCCGGCAGTCGATCGGAGGCATTCCACCAGGTCATCGATGACAAATGGCTTGGAGATGAAGGCATCAAAACCGGCCTGGCGGTATGCCTGTTCATCGTGGGTGAATGCGGAAGCCGATATGGCCACGGTTATGGATCTGCCGGACTGGCCATCCCGCTGGCGGATGGCTTTCATCACCTCAAAACCGTCCATGCCGGGCATGCGAATATCAAGGAAAGTCACATCGAAACCACGGGCGGCGAGCTGCTCGAGTCCGGCTGGACCGGAGTCAGCTGTGGTGACATGCGCCCCGAGATCCTCGAGAATTCGACTGAGAACCTCGCGGTTCTCGGCGACATCATCGATGATCAGAGCCGAAAATTCTCCGACGGCCCGCAGGTGTTGAGGAACACCGGTGACCGCTCTGCGGATGATGGCGGTATCGGAACAGGCGTGACCGAACGGGACGCTGAAACGGAAAGTCGATCCCCTGCCGGGGACAGAATGAAATTCGAGGGTGCCGTCCATCAGTTCCACATGTCGGCGCGCGATGGCCAGTCCGAGTCCGGTCCCACCCACCGCGGCGGCATTGGAGCCCTGCTGGAATGGATTCAGAATCATGCCCTGTTCGGACTCCGGGATGCCACTGCCCGTATCCACCACTTCAAAAGTATAGTGAATATCAGCCGTTCCGGTTGCTGAAGACTCCGCGGTGACTGTTCGACTCACGCGGAGCCGGACCCCGCCCTCAGTGGTGAACTTGATCGCGTTGGAAATGAGGTTGATCAGCACCTGTCTGAGCTTGGCCTCATCACCGCTCAGTGGTATGGGCCGTCGATTGACTGCTGCACCTCCCGGTTCAGAATCCCCGTCGTCCCATTCGACCAGCCACTGCAGGCCCCTGGACTGGCATCTTGGACGGAACATGGCAGTGAGACCGTCAATGGTCGCCCTGAGGTCAAAGTCCATTCTGTCAACCCGGACATGCTCAGCTTCAATTTTTGAGAGATCGAGGATGTCATTGATCAGCTTGAGAAGATGTTTTCCGCTGTCGGCCATGGTCTGCACGGCTGAACGCTGCCGGTCATTCAAGCCTGAGTCGCGCAGCAGGAGCTGGGCGTATCCCAGAATGGCGTTCATTGGCGTGCGTATTTCATGGCTCATATTGGCAAGGAATATACTCTTGGCCCGGTTGGCTCTTTCAGCGGCTTCCTTGGCTTCACTCAAAGCGGCATTCTGGCGGCGCTGTTCCAGAAGCATGTCCTCCTTGAGCCGGTGTGTCTGCTTCTCGAGTTTCAGCGAGTTCTGACGGTTCACATAGTACCGCCATCCATAGGTGAAAGCCGAAAGCGAAGCCACCATGAAAAGACCGATGAGCGGACCAGTGACCCAGCCATTCCGGAACCATGGCCTGGATACAGAAAACCGCAGCACCAGCGGTGAGGAATAATTCAAATCGCGGTCGATGGCCTGTATCTCCACGGTGGAAGGTCCCGGTTTTTGCGGAATCCATTCAAAGGAATCCGAGGATTGGGGTGTACTCCATGGCCCCTGTATCCCGTCCTCCATGATCCTCATCCGATACTGACGTTTTTCTGAGACGGTATTGAAGTCGACGCACCCGGAACGCAATGTCACACGGCTTCCGGTCCGCAGAGAGGGGACGAGATCAGGGGCTGCTTCACCCAGATCGGTCTGCACGGACTCCAGCAGCACAACGGGCTGGGTTGATGCCGGCCTGTATGTCGTCAATCCGCTTGCGGTGGAGATGTAGAGGATTCCTGCATCGCCTTCGGTGACGCTGTAGACGCGGTTGTCAGGGAGGCCGTCGGTGTCATCAATCCGGGTCCAGGCATTTCCGTCAAACCCCAGCACCCCGCTGCCCCATGAGGCGAACCACAGCGTTCCCGATGAATCGGGCGTCACATCCTGGAACCGATGCGCAGGCAGCCCGGCACTCTCATCGAAGGTGTGGATAGTCTGTCCGTCATACATGGCAATGCCGGCATAGGTGGCAAGCCAGCAGTTGCCATTGCGGTCCCGGGCGATGCTTTGAACGCGGTTGTGCGGCAGGCCGTCTTTTGTAGAGAACTGCCTGACCTCTCCACTCCCGGCATCCACTTGAAGCAGTCCGGCATTTTCGCAGGCAACCAGAATGGAACCATCCGAGTCCTCAAGCACATCATAGACCGTCTCGTTGACATACTTATTCGCGGTGAGCCATTTCGAGAGACTTTGCTCCACCGCCAGCGGTTCCAGTGTTTTCATCTCCCCACTGACCCGTATGAGACCGGCCGATGTGGCCACCCACATGGCCCTTCCACCCGCCGGGGAGACTGCATGGATTCTGTCGCTGGGGAGCCCCTCCCGGCGCGAGATGGTCCTGAACAGACCGTTCTCATGAAGTGCCAGTCCGTTATATGAACTGACCATGCCTCCTGTCCCCACCCATACACGGTCGCCGCTCCTGTCCAGCGGATCGGGAACGATAACGCTGATGACATTGGAAGGCAGCCGGTCCCGGGAGCCGAACTGCCGTATGGAATAGTACTGACCCGCAGTGAGACTCAATCGCGCCAGTCCGGAGACGGATCCGACCCATAGGCCTTTACGGTTGTCGGGAAAAGCCGAAGTCACGATTTTTCCGGGGATTCCCTGCCGGGGTCCCATGCTTCGGATTGCCTCCTGATACCGGAAGACGCCGCCGAATCCCGAGGCCACCCAGATATTCCCCGAATGGTCTGCATGGATTGCTTCGAATCCCTGAGCGTTCTCCTGGCCGATGTCCGTATCCAGTTTGACGAAGTGCTGTCCCGAATACCGGTATAGATTCGACGGCGTCCCGACCCACAACTGCCCTTCCCTGTCGGTTTCCAGCGAGTAGATGGTGCGCGAATCCAGGCCATGGCCGGAACCGATGACCCGGGCTGTGCCATCATGATATTTCACCAGCCCAATTTCAGTGGCCAGCCACAATGCCCCGTCCGGTGTCAGGTGGATTTTCCGGATGGGCTTCGAGGTGAGACCGTCGGCGTCGGTCACTTCGGCAAAGCGTTCGGCGTCGAGGATTGCCAGACCATTCCGGGTGCCAGCCAGAAGACGCCGTCCGGCATCCACTGCCACATCGAAAACCTCGATGTGAGGCAGCCCGTCGCGTTCAGTGAAATGATCAATACGGTCACTGCTCAGACGAAACAGCCCCTTCGAGGTGGCGGCCCAGAGAATATTCTCGCCGACTGCTTTGAGAGCATGGACGCGTGCCCGGGCGAGATCACCGGCCTGTTCCGGAGGCTCAAATGACTGCACAAACTGCCCATCCTTCAGAAAATGCAGTCCTCTGGCTGTTCCGAACCAGAGCATCCCGTCGCCGGTCTCGGCAATGCTTGTCACCGAGTTGGATGTGGATCGGTCCGGCAGTGGAAAGACCCTGAAGTTTCGGCCATCATAGCGGGAGACCCCGTGACCGCCGGGGACATTGCGGCTCCCGGAACCGATCCAGAGAAATCCACGGCTGTCCTGAAACAGGGCCTGATTGGCCATGCTGGCCAGCCCATCCCGACCCGTGAACCGCTTCCATGAACCCGGCCATTCGTCACGTTCCACAAAATTGACCCAGCGGATATTTCGGACCGGACCAATCCGTACGGGCTCAGACCATATTTCCCCGCTGTCCGAGTCCAGGAGGATCGCATAGTCGCCGGGGTCCATTCTTTCAAACTCAAACCATCCCTGGGAACTGGTGGTCCTGTTCTGAGTGAGTTCCCTCGACGCGTCCGGTGATCGGTCACTGAGACGGAAAAGGCCGACCCTTGCACCTCTGACTCCCTGGCCGGTCTTGTCGAGCACGCGACCGCTGATGGACGACACCGGTTGCAGAACAAGCTCAAGGCCGGTCATGGATGCATCCCATGACTGCAGTTCTGAAATCGCATGGCCGGAGTTATTGGAGGCTTCCAGCCGCAATGGTGCCTGGAAGGATTCCGGCACCACCATGATGAAAGCGCCGCGGTTGTTGGCATGGGCGGACACCGATGCGCCAGTCCTGTCGGCGACTATAATTTCAGTCCATGAAGCCGGGGACCCTGAGCTAAGAATCGCGCTGCCCTTTATCAGGGACGATCCGGGGGGCTGAAACCGCAGGGCGATGTCCCAGTTGTTGCTTCTGTTCCGGACCTGAACAACGATGCTGTTCAATCCCTGGTTCAAACCGACAGGAAACGCGAACTCATCCGGCACCAGTTGATAGGGACTGACGGCTTCAAATACCAGTGCGCCGTTCACCCAGACCCTCGCCTCGTCATTCACCCCCAGCAGCAGGGTCTGTTCGGTGACCTCAGGTGATTCCACCAGACACACCAGGTAGGCAATGGCGTCCTTCTGCTGCCCGTATATGTCTCCAATGTCGATCCTCCTGTTCTGAACGATGTTCGTCCATGGCTTCCCCTGCAGAGTTCCGGGAAGAGTCGATGCGCCCATCCGGACCAGGTCGTCCGGGAGAGGATCCCCCGCCGGCAGCCCCGGTGGACCCTTGAGTTCAAATGGCCCGCACAGGATCCAGTTCGTCAAAGGCAGACCGGACAGCCCCCCGCGGTTCACCGGAACTTCAACCCGTTCCGACCCTTCCTGGCCCTGCACCGCAGGACACCATGCCCACCCCGCGACTACCGCGAACAACGCCGGAATCCATCTCATCGCCCTGAACCGTTTCAATGCATGTCCCCCACCGGTCACCCTGACACACGATCAGGACATCCCGCTTACAGTTTTAAACCCGCAGGTGCCGTACCAGCAGGTTTTTTCCGTTTTAACAGACATATAAGCCACCTTTCTGAAGAATGCGGTCATTATCGCTGTATGCGCAAGAGTCGCAGAGGGTCCGCATGAACTCCGCATGGCATCCGCATGAAGTCATTGTTGGAT
>JAUIAG010000109.1 GCA_030425355.1 Verrucomicrobiia bacterium | reverse complement strand
GACAGGGTAATCATTCCGGGCATGGTCCAGCGCCTCAAAGAGGTCGACTTCGCCGGCGAACTTGTTGGCGTTGCAGTAGCGGCCATACGGATGGAGAACGAAACTGTTGACCGGAACAAACTGCCCCGGATTCTGCATCCGCTGCAGAAGAAACTGCATTTCCGAGAGTGTCTCTCCCCTCCCGTGAAACCAGAAATCCAGTCGCCGCGGTGCATCTCCGGGGATGAACGCAGGAGGGACGACCATGCCGTAAGGCTGAACAGACCCGTCGATTCGTGACTGATATCCCCGCACCACAGGGCCTGTATGCCGGGTCCATGCGGGGTCGCCGGATGCCAGCTGAGCCGCCCGCTTCAGCCCCTCCTCCACCAGCATCATGGCGCCCTCGAATTCATTCTCCCGATGGAACTGGTCAAAGCGGAGCGCCCAGTCCACTGCCTTGTAGAAGATCTTCACGTCCGGCAGGTAGTGTAGAAGTTCAGGGCTTTCTGAAAGGGACTCCTCGACAAGTCGGATGGAACGATGCAGCTCCAGAAGTCCTGCATCCAGTTTCCCGCGGACCTCGACGGGCACAGGAATACCCGGTGGCGGGATGCGCCGGACGGATTCCACCCGGTTATCGCCCGGGCCGTCAGCCCGAATCACGGCAATCTGTGAAATTACCAGGCAGGCCACCAGAACCAGTTGGCAGGCCGGTGGAAAGCCGCAATGACGGGATCTACTGCATTTCATGGATTGGTCAATCATAGCAGCTCTCCGCCAATGGCAACAGTCAATTCAAGAAGGGATCAGTCCAGCGGGCTCATGGGGAAGAGTGCGGAGGGAGTGTGTTCAGACTTCATGATTTCAACAATGCGGTCGCGGATCTCCGGGAAAGCGGCGGCGAGGTCATCCGTTTCGCCGGGGTCGGTGTCGAGTCGGTAGAGTTCAACAGTGAGCGGATCCGGGGTGTTGCGGCGGATGATATTTTTTCGGACACCTTTCCATGGGCCGAGCCAGACCGCCTGCTGTCCCCCGTATCCCTGAAACTCCCTGTAAAGGAACGGCCGGGTGAGATCGGCTGTTCTGCCGGTGAGAATGCCGGCCAGCGAAACACCGTCGAGGTGATCCGGAACTGCGGCTCCCGATCCGGTCAGTTCGATCAGGGTGGGAATCCAGTCCTCAAATCCACAGACCACATCACTGACGGATCCGGAAGCAACGCGGCCGGGCCAGCGAACAATAAGTGGCACCCGGATACCGCCCTCATACATCTGCCCCTTGAGACCGCGCAGTTCGCCAACGCTGTTGAAGAAATCATAGTCCACTTCCTGCCTGAGATGCGTGGTGCCGTTGTCGGAGGTGAAGATGACGATGGTGTTGTGTTCCAGTCCGAGAATCTTCAACTGCAGCAGGACACGACCGACATATTTGTCCATCAGTGAAATCATCGCCGCATAGGCCGCGCGCGGAGTGAAGTGCGGTGTATATCCCCCGTTCTGCCGGGTGAATGGCGGGTCCTCCCATCCGAGATCAAGGTAGGGACGCAGCTCACCGTCCGGAACGTGCAATGCCACATGCGGGATGATTGTCGGATAATAGAGAAAGAATGGCCGGTCCCGGTTCTTCTGGATGAATCGCAGTGCTTCGAGGTTGATTCGTTCGGGGGCGTAATCATCGCCCTTGAAAATATCATAGCTCGCGGGGTCCTGAGGGTCGGCGCTGTCCGGGAGTCCGGCATGCCCCGGCACGGGCGGTGAGTTCTCCAACGGAAAGATCTCCCGGTCGCTCCACAGGCTTTCCGGATAGTAGGTATGGGCCTTCGCCTGACAATTATAGCCGAAGAACCGGTCGAATCCCTGGCTGTTCGGTTCACCGGACGATCCAACCGGTCCAAGGCCCCATTTGCCGAAGGCGCCGGTGGCATACCCCATGTTTTTGAAAACTTCGGCGAGGGTCAGTTCAGATGCGGGTATGGGCTCCTGCCCTTCCGGACGGACCGGCCGGTTGTTGCGGATCCAGGCATGGCCGGGATGCCGTCCGGTCATCAGAACGCACCGGGACGGCGCACAGACCGGGCTCCCGGAATAATGGCGGGTGAACCGCATCCCTTCAGCCGCGAGGGCATCGAGATTCGGAGTGCGGATCTTCTCCTGCCCATAGGAGCCCAGTTCGCGATACCCAAGATCATCGGCGAGGATGAAAACCACATTCGGTGGACGGGGACCTCCCTCGGCCCGGGCAGCGGCGCAGTGGACCAGAAGGACGGCAGCCATCGATAAACCGGGCCACCGGCGAAATGCGGATATTTCAAAGACTGTTTTCATCAGATCATTGGTCTGCTCCGGGATCAGCGGAGTGCTGAAACCGGTGGCTGATGGTGAACCGAGTTGTGGATCACCCGTGTGAAGGTTTCACCACTGAGCGCCGAGCGGACTTCCACGCTGATTTCCATCCCCCATGTCGGTCTGAGTTCCGGGATGATAAGCCGCAGGGTGCGTCCATCGGAGAGAAGGCGGGCTTCACTGATCTCCAGCTCCCGTTCATTTCTGTGGGGTGATCCGTAGTTTTTCGAACGCACGAGGTCCCAGACTCTGACATGATGCCGTGACAGATCGGCGGCATGGTCAGCATCAATTTTCTCGGAGAAGGTCAGGTCCACACCCCTGCTGTGCGCACGCAGGTCCACCGGTAAAGCCGCCGGTTTTCCGGTATAGCGAATTCGGTAGAATCCACCATCCCGGTGTTTGTTGCCCGCCCATGCAAACATCCCGGTCGCATACAACTGTCCGTCCAACGGATGAAACCGCCCCCGCATGATGCCGGTTGGGAAATCCAGTCCCAGACTGACCATGCCTCCCTGGGCCTGCCCGTCGACAATTTCATGGGGAACCAGAAAGACCTTTCCCATTCCGTAGCTCAGGTTGAGGAGCCGGCCGTTGAATGGCCCCCATGCGGCACTGTCCGGCACCCACATCAATTCGCCGGGACTGCGGTCAAAGGCGTTGGTGATCCAGCACAGTGGCTGTTCCATGGCCGAGTCACTGGCGTCGGTCACGTCATGATAACCGTACATATTCCCGTAGAAGCCGCCTTCGCGGACGTAGTTGATGCGGTTTTTCGGGTTCCAGTGGCCTTCCTGATCGGTGACGATGAAGGTGCCGTCCGGGTTGAGACAGACGCCATTGGCGGCACGGAATCCCGTGGCAATGATGTCGGTGCGGGCTCCGTCCGGGCTGACGCGCAACAGCGTGCCGTGATGCGGCACCACCGCCTTCAAAGCGTGCCTGGCACTTTTGGCGTAGTAAAAATTGCCATCGTCGTCCACCTGGAGGCCCATGGCGAATTCATGGAAGTGCTCGGTAACCTGGTGATCATTGTTGAAGCACTCGATCCGATCGATCTGACGGTCTCCATTGAGGTCATGGAGCCGGGCAATCTGATCGCGGCAGGTCACGTAGATATCGCCTTTGTGGAATTTCACTCCGAGTGGCTGGAAAAGTCCGGTGCAGATCCGCTGCCACTCGAGCCGGCTGTCGGCGCTGTCGATGCCGTCGACGAGCCATACATCTCCCAGCCATGTGGCAACCACCGCTGTCGAGGCATCGATGAAGTCGAAACCGCCGAGCCTCATCCAGCTGTTCCAGGGATTGTCCTCCGGGATGGTCAGTTCATCGGCGGTGAAGGCACCGATGGCTTCACCCGGATGGATCGGGGTGGTGACACGTTCACTCCAGACAGTTGGACCGCCACGGGTGAAAACTGAGAGGTCCATGGGATCGCCGGCCGCCAGACCGGCTGTGTACACCACCGGCTGGCCCGCACGGCTCATCAGGAGATTAAGATTCACCGGCGTGGACTCCGATGGAATCCGCAGCAGTTTGTACCCGTCCGAATCGATGATTTCAACGCCGGTTTCAGGAGTCACCCATGTCGACAACACGGACGGACCAATCCGGAGTGTGAGGTCGTGCCCGGATTTCCCGACATTCAATGTGCGCATGAATACCGGACTGTCCCCGCCGGATGCGAGGTCGGGCTTCTCGAGAATGTGCGCGTCTCCGACCGTGTATTCGAGGACCACCGTGCTGCCGTGAATGTACTGACCCAGGAAACGGGTCCACTCGCGGGGCAGCGGCCCGTATGGTTTACCGTCGCGTCCCCGCAGACGCGGGTCGTCCCATGTGCCGGTGCGTGGATCAGCCCATCCGGGGCCCGGCGGATTGACCAGCTGCCTGTCCCCGCGCAGGGACGCATGGGTTCCATGTGACTGATCAAAGGCGATGCCTTTCCAGTCAATGAACTGATCACCGGTCCATGCCGCAGCAACACGCATGGTATCATGATCGTAGAGCATCCATGACCTGCCGCGGCCAATTCCACCGCGACCCTCATCCAGCCTTATCGCAATGCCTTTGTAAGCGATATTTTCAGGTGCCACCTGGATAGTCCAGTTCAGCACCGGACCGAAATCCATGCGCAGGTATTTCGGCCCTTTGGCAAATTCCTCCTGCTCGCGGGTCAGCTGCCTGGGCCCCAGGCTCCGGGGAAGTCCGTCAAGCCACGCTTCATCCACAGCAAAGTATTGCCCGGGATTGTTGGGGCGGACGAATTCCTCCCGGATGAAATGGATGACGTCGTAGGCCTGGTCCGGTGTCAGCCACGGCTGTGGCGGCATCTGCCCGTACCCTTTTTTCAGGGTCAGGTAGAGACTGTACGGGTCCGCCCCATTCATGAACGGATCCTTCCAGAAAGGTCTCGAAGTCGGCAGGGTCCCCTTCTCTTCAGGTGTGCCATGGCAGGCGAAACAGACGCCCCGATAGATTCGGCGCCCTCTTTCCAGAGCCTCGTCATCGAGGCCCCGGATGATCGACGCATGATCGGCGTCCGCCAGCGGCTGAATCCATGAGTTGTCCATATCCACCAGCGCTGAGGACCCCTTCAATGCAATTGTCGATTGCCCGCTGATCCCGGATTCATCCCCGCCCTCTTCAGCCACGGAGGCGCTCCATGCAAATTTTGGTGGAATATTAACCGCCTGATTCCGATGCCATGTCCCGACTTCCTCCGGAGTGAGAGCGCGCTCGTAAAAATGAGTGACGGCTATCCGGCCATCGAATGGACTGATGTTCTCCGGGAAGTTAGCGGAGGTGTTGCCGATCTTGAAAAGGTGCTTCGGATCATCGGGGCGGGTGAAAGACGCACGCCGTGCCGCTTCAAGGCCGTCGATGTAAATCGTCGCATCCCCGTCCTCCTGGGCCAGCACCACGGTATGCCACCCGCCGTCATTCAGGGGCTCTTCACCACGGGCTCGCATGGCCCCAAGCCAGCCAATGTCATAGACCAGGGATTCACCCTGGACAAAGACCGTACGACCATTTGGCTGCCAGTCACCACTGGCTGGAGCTTTCGCAAAAAGAGTGCCGCCTGCTTCTGTCCGGAAACGCGTCGCCACCGAAAAATCATCGGCCATCCTCAGGGCCCGGGAGACCTCCTGCGGGGCGGTGAGAAGCGTTGTGGATCCGTCATCCTTCTCTGGTCGGCGCATCCGACCGGTCCTCGCACCATAGTAGGTCGGGTCATCTATCGTCACCTGATCATGCAGGAGCTCGTCATTCACCCACGTGGAAACGACCGCCTGATGCGGGCTCTTCTTACGGAAAGCAATTTCCACCGTGGCCTCATCCGCATGGGCCGGTGATGCCGTCGACCGCTTTGTCGCGGCGCCAAAAATGGACAGTTCCACGGCCCCAGGGTCCTGAACAGGCCGGATCTGTACCCACCAGCGGCCATCAACGCCCGCACTGACCGGTCCGGCAGCCTGACTTCCGCCATTCAATTGAATGTGAATCAGCGCCCCATCCACCGGAAGCGTGACGGCCTCCGCTGTCCCGTCAGCACTTTTCATCCTGACAGCATCCCTCGGCAGATCCGCCATGAAACCGTTCGGGCTGAATGCCAGCCAGAGGAAACAAAGCACCACTTGGAGGCCGGTGCCTCTGAAACCATTGGAAATCATGGAGGAATGGTGACACATGCCCCGGCTGAAATCAAAGAACAATGGCCGGCACGGGATACAGAATCCCCGTGCCGGCCATAACGAAAAAAATGAACCGGATTGATGATCTTCCGGCTCTTACCAGTATCCGCGGATAGCACCATGGGGGATGGTGGCGTAATGCTCGCGCATGTTCCGCTGGTTCACCCAGTTGACCGATCCATCCGGACGGCCGATGTGCCCCCCCATCGATCCAATGACTTCGGGCTCGACTATCTGACCTATACGGCTCTTCACCGGCCCGCCGGCACCGTGGGGGGCCGAGGTCACATTCGGCGTGACAGTCCCCTTTTCGATAATATCACCAACCATGGGCCAGGATGGATTGTCGGTGTCCTTGCGTGGCGAATCCCACGGGGCCGGACCGCGGAACGGTGGACGGCGTGAACGTTTGTCCTGATCCGTGTCATGCCCGAAAAGGAAGTAATATCCCATTCGGTGTCCGACGCCCTGTGAAAAGCGGTACCAGTCCTTCTTGTTCGGGCAGGTCAGTGAATTGGTGGTCATACTGCCCCTCTTGAGTAGATAGAAAAATGTATCGGAGTGAATGAAGGAGAAGTGGGCGAAAGCGTTGTCGCGTTTACCGTCCGGGAAACGGCCCTTGTTCTCGCCCGCATACATGATCATGGTCATGACCACCTGACGCTGATTGCTCTTGCACACCGCCCGCTTGCCCTTCTCCTTGGCCTTCCCGAGGGCGGGGAGAATCATCGAGGAAAGAATGGCAATGATCGCAATCACAACAAGGAGCTCGATAAGGGTAAAGGCCTGTGATCGAAAACCTGATCCCTTCTCCGGGGTGCGGTCATGGTCATGATGGGTTCGGAATCCGTATCCGCAGCTACTGGGGGATCGCCTTCTCATCCAAACAGTCTATCTCCATGAATCGAGGACTGGAAAGAAAATATGGCGCCGGCCGGTTGCTCCCGCGGTGCCCGGTGTGCATACGGTCAGGCAAACGGTGACAGGCACGCAAGGTGCCTGTCACCGTTTGCCGCGTGCCTGTCACCGTTTGAAACCTTTTGCGGCATTTGAAGCCCCGAGGAAGACGAAAAAGCCGCCCTGGACCATGAGTCCGGGCGGCTGCGTGTGGATGAAAGATGAGATGCCTTGTGGTATCCGGATCAGGGCCGGACGACGAGTCGGTAGAAGGCAGTGCCTTCAATGACAGCGCTGTAGGGTGAGGTGGCACCATCGACGTCGGTCCATTCCCCGGTGATGGCCGGTGCTGTCTGGAGAACCGCATCGCCTTCCCATGTCAGGATGGCATTGGAGGCCTCGCCGAGGGCGATACCCAGCTCGGGAGTCCCGACGGCGACAACCGGCCCCTGAATGACGCCTTCGCCGGCAGCCAGAGCCTCCAGCTCCTCCATGGAGAGAGCGCGGTTGTAAATGCGCACATCATCCAGCAGGGCATTGACCGGCCGCAGAGATCCTCCCAGACCGAGTGGAGCCCCGCCGAAGGTGACTGGGGCTGCCACGCCGGGAGTGATATTCGTGTCAACCGGGTTGCCGATGCCGCCATTCCGCGCCTCGTCGAGCATGGCGTTGATGTAGTGATCGACAGCGCCGACAGTGGCGTCCTCTCCGGAGAAGACCGCGGCGATGTGGGTCCACTCACCTGTGTTGACAGAGACGGAACCGAAGTTGTTGCCGCCGGCATTCTCAGTGCGGAGGGTCACTCCGTTGCTGCCTTCGAGCTTGAAGTGCCAGCGTGCGGTGTTGGCCGCGCTTCCCCATCCGACGATGGTGTTGTTGCCATCCACTGCTTCCACGGCGGTGTTGATCCAGAGTGAGATGGTCCGTGCATTGGCACCACCGATACCGTAGTAGGATGGGGCTCCAAGGAAGTAGGTCCCGTCGAAGTTGATGGCGCCGCCAAAGCGTCCGTCAGTATGGAGGATACTGGCGTCGGCATAGAGTGGCACGTCGTAGATGGAGGCGTTGTGACCGGCGCCGCTGATGTCGAAGCTGGTGTTTCCGGCGCCTTCATCCAGGGGCCAGTAGGCCTCGAGACCGTAGGAGAGATTGAATGAGGAGGCTTCGAACGAATTCGAAGCCGAGTCGAGCACCACGCCATTGACATCGGGAACTCCGGCAGCCGTCACTGTGTATGTTTCCCCTTCTGTCTGGGTCCCGGTTATCAGCGTCACGCGGTTGCGAAGGACGATCACCTCCTGGATGGACAGGGAGGGGGAGATTTCATAGAGGGACTCGTCGGCCGCATCCTCGGGGTGGACATGGCCATCGAAAACCAGCTCAATGGCGTTCAGTCCGGGGGCACCCCGCACCGCACCAAGGGCCACCGGCGTGCTGTCCACGATAATGGCCACCTCCCCGGAAACGGACAGCAGCCCGGAGTTGTCGGTCGCCTCGGCGACAAGACCGTAGGAACCGGCCGGAACAGAAGGCCACACGAAGCTGAAGGGTGCCTCCTCATCCACGCCAATGGAAGTCCTCTCACCACCGCTGAGATAGAAGAGTTCAACGCGGATAACGGAGCCGTCCTCATCGGCAGCTTCCACTTCAATGGTGAGGTCCTCGTCCTCGGGCAGAACACTGCCTGATTCCGGAGAGCTGATGGCGACGGTTGGCAGAATTGTTGACGCTTCGGAAGGCACGAAC
Source organism: Verrucomicrobiia bacterium (assembly GCA_030425355.1). Lineage (GTDB taxonomy): Bacteria > Verrucomicrobiota > Verrucomicrobiia > Limisphaerales > JAJOIW01 > JAJOIW01. The sequence continues at coordinate 7,259 of JAUIAG010000109.1, read as the reverse complement.
ATGAAGTAGTTGAGGCTGGCGTTGTTGCTGCCATCCACGGATGTCAGACGAAGTGTCTCCTCGCCGGAAAGGGTGATGGTGAGGGTGGCCTCGCCGGAAGCATCGGTCAGGGTGGTGAAGCGGTATCCAGAGCCCCCACTCACATTGAAGAACCCGAGCGGCTGCAGTTCCTGATCTTCGGAGTCAGCACCGCCGACCACCCGGTCCAGACGGAACTGCTGGCTGGTGCCCGTCGAAGCCCGCAACAGAATCCGGAAGCTGGAATCCGGCTCAAAGGTCCTTGTGTAATTGGCCCAGTCCCCGGAGGCCATCAGGTTGACATCATATTCGTTGAGTCCTTCATTGAGATACTTTTCGCGGGTGAGGTCGCCTGAAAGAGCTGTGTCGAATTCCTCTTCGCGTTCGGCAATCCCGGAGGAGTAGCGGTAGATATCGAGGGACGCGCTGTCATCGGTTGATCCGTTGGAGTCAAAGGCATCCACACCGGGAACACTCAGTTTGTCGAAGTAGCAGTCGTCCTGCCCTCCGAGGGTGTTGCACAGGATGGGATCATCGATGAAGCCGCCACCGTCGAAATTATAATCCTCCACTTCGATGACGAAATTGTCCTGGGTGTAGGTGCTGAATTCGATACTGCGGGTCACCGACCGGCCGTCGCTGTCTGTGGCGGTAATGTCGACGCTGTAGTCCATGTTCTCCTCCAGCGAGGTGAGTTCGACGGTCACGTCACTGCCACCGCCGGTGATCTCCGCCATGTCGCCGGAAGGTTCACCATTGATGGAAACGGTCACATCACCGGTCGCGAGACTGGCATCCCCGATGGCACGCACGGACATGGCAACCGGAATGGAGGTGTCGGTGAACGGATTTCCCTTCAGACCCTGAGGAAAGGAAACGGTCGGAGGGGCTCCGGCCTGCACGCCCTCACCGGCGGCCAGTGCCTGAATTTCCCCGGCTGACAGGGCACGGCTGTAGACGCGGACATCGTCAATGATCGCCTGGGTGAAACGGAACCCGGTCCCGAAAGGCGAGCCGCCGACGGTCAGCGGGGGGGCTCCGGCTGCAGGGTCAATCACCGTGTTGACGGGGTTGGCAAGTCCTCCGTTTTTGGACTCATCCAGAACACCGTCCACGTAGTGGTCGACATCGCCGATGGTGGTGCCGCCTTCCGGAAAGACACAGACGATATGATGCCATTCCCCGTCATTGACCGGGATGGCACCGAAGTTGTTGCCACCCTGGTTCTCGGTGCGGATGGGAGCCAGCCCTTCAGCATTGGCCGAGTGGATCTTGAAATGCCAGCGCTCGGTGTTGTTGTTTGGTCCGAATCCAACCAGCACGCCCTGGTTATTGGAGGGCCATGTGGTGTTCACCCACAGGGATATGGTCCGTGGCTCAGTCCCGCCGATCCCGTAATATCCGTTGGCAGCCAGGAAATAGGTCAGGTCGAAGTCGGCGGCTCCGCCGAAACGCCCGTCCGTCCAGAAAATGAAGCTGTTCTGAAACTGAGGATGGTCGAAAAAGGTCCCGAAACGGCTCTGGTTGGTCAGGTCACCGGCCATATCGCCGTCCATTTCATCGAAGGTCCAGTAGAGTTCGAGGCCCTCATCGAGATTGATGTCTCCCTGGGCCTGGACAGCTCCGGGAAGGGCCATCCCGCCGATCACTGCCGCCAGAAAACCTCCGGCAGCGCGAATCAGCGATTTTTTAAGTTGATCTGATTCTCTCATTTGTCTTGAAGCAGTTGGGTATTCATGACTGTCCGGAATCATCCGGTTCTGGACGGGTTAGGACAGGTTGTGCTCCAGCTTAGAAGGTGAGTCGTATTTCACAAGCATTTAACCATCGCGAAGTTTCCATCATACGGGGAGTGGAAACCTGTCTCACGAGAATCGCCGGTTGCCTTGAAACGCGCCGGTCCGTATTTTCGGAGGATGAGAATCGGACCTGAGCGGAATCGGCGGAGAGCGGGGTTCAACCTGATTGAACTGCTGATTGTCATTGCCATCATGGCGATTCTCGCCGGGCTGCTGATCACCGCGTTGGGCAAGGCCAAGGCAACCGCCCGCAGAGCCGGCTGCACCTCCAACCTCCGTCAGATGGCCATTCTTACCCGGCTGTATCTGGACGACAATGAGGCCCGCTTCCCTGACGCGCGGGACCGCAAGGCTTCCCTCCCCGGCGGTTACCGGCCATGGTCGACCTGGCCGGCCTCCGATCCCCGCATCGGCTGGGCACCCCCGGTCCTCGACCCCGGATCCGCTTCCAGCGATATCTGGACCTGCCCGGGCGTCAAGCGATCATCTCTCTCCCGTTTCGATCAATGCACCCAGTCCGTCTCGTCCGATAAGAGAGCGCTGCGCACTCACTTCTGGATGTGGCGCTTTGACCGCATCGACGAGGAAATACCCCTCGATAACTTCTGGGGCAAAACGGAAACTCAGGCCATCGCGGATCTCGTGAAAGCCGACAATCCGTTCATCGGCGTGCCGCGAGGTCCCTCGGAGGTGGAAATGACCGTCGACGTCTATTTTCCCGCCACCATCGGCAGCGTGGATCCGTCCCTGAAGGGCCGGGCGGCTCATGCCAATGGACGCAACCGCCTCATGCTCGATGGCCACGTCCAGTTTCTCAAGGACAAGCGCACCGGCAAATACTGAACCCCCGGTGTTTCACCCGCACGTGCGCCAGCCGGCCACCCGGCGCAATCCATCCAGCAGCCACGAGGACACGTCCTCGAGACCCCGGCCGACATACTTCTGACTGATCTCCACCTCTATACCCAGATACACCTCCGGGGGAAAAATGGTTCTCAACCACGTGGTCATGCCATCATCAATACCCAGATAGGGACGGTTGGCCATGAGCCGGACGTCCTGGCGGATCCTGAGACATTCACTGATCCACGATTCGCAGAGAATCCGCTCCGGTTCCCTCGCCGGATCAAAGAGGATGCCGGCTTCGACATCCCGCTTCACCCCGTCGAGAACCGGTGTGAAGGAATGAATGGAGAGATGAATAACCGTCATCCCCCGTCCGACTGCCGAGTCGATCATCTGCCGGCAGGGTTCCCGGTAAAGATCCCGGTAATACCACATGAGTCTGGACTGAAGTTCATCGTCAACCACCGGCAGTTCCGGAGCCGTCCAGTGAGGATGACCGGCCGAACGGTTGAGATCCACCAGCAGCCGGGTTATCAGCCCGCGGAAAAGCGGGGCATTCAACTCACGACTCCAACGGAATGCCACATCCAGGGCCCCCGGATCCCAGCCGCGGTGGGATTCGAGCAGTTCCGCCGGGATCCGAAGGTGGCCGAACGCAGCAGGCACATGCATGGTTGCATGCTCGCAGGTCACCACCGCGAAGATCCGCTCCGGATCAAATGGAGGCTTCATCCCACCGGAAACCGCAAAAGGCATCCTGCTCACACTTCACCCTGTTGATAGAAACGTCCGGTGACAAGGCATTCGGCGATGTCGGAATAAATCCGGTGGAGGGCCTGTCGGGAAACCGGATCGGGACCGCTGGCGTCAAGGATACGCCGGGCCAGTGGTCCGTGCTGAAGAATCCGGCCTATCGTTGAAGCGGTCTGGTTATCCATGAAGCCAAGCCTGTGCCGGAGAAGCTCCACAGCATGGCCGACCGTCATTGTCCGACCGTCTTCACCATTCAAACCAAGAGCAAGCAAAAGGTTCCTGTCCGATATCTCTGCATCCAGCCCGCGGTGCACGCAGTCTGTGAAGAGCGCCGCCAGCCTATCCGTCGCGACTGATTCCTGTGTTTCAATGGATGAAAATTCCCCGCCGGTGAGGGCCCTGAGCAGACCGATGACAAAATCGAGTATGGCGATGTCGGACTGCGGATTCTCCTGGGCGTCCATCACCCGGATTTCTATGGACTGGCGGGAAAAGCGGGCAATGGCTCCCCGGGCGTTGGTCCATTCCGGCTCGAGAATGCCATCCGGGTCCAGAGGCGCCAGATCCGCTTCGATCCTGTCGAAGACCTTCTCACGGTATTCCTCTTCACTGCGGAAGACATCGGGCACCACCAGGCCGCTGATACTGGGAATCTTCCGGCAGTTGCGGGCATAGTGGTGCATCCGCTGACTGAGATTCCCGGAAAACCGGCCCTGCTCGAAGGGCGAGGACGCGGACAGGGCCACAATAACCGGCAGCACCAGCCGAATGGCCGAATGAAGGCGCCGGAATTCCCCGTCACCCTGAAACGGCAGGTTCAGATGGGTGGATTGAAGATTGCTCCACCCGTGGCCCTGGCAGCTGAAGATCCGGTCAAAGCAATCGTAGATCTCCTTCTGATCGTGGGGCCAGAGCCTTGTTTCGAGATGGGGATCCATCCACGGATGCATACCGGTGGGCAGGAGCCTCCACTCATTTCCTTCGTCTGAGGCAAGCCGCTGCAGTGCGGCGATCTGCTCCTGAAACCCGTCCGCCAGCCCGCTCAGGGACTGGAATGGCCGGGCGCCCTTGATCTCGACAACGTGCAGCACCAGCTCGTTCGACCACCGGAAGTCGCCCCGATCGACATCATTCTTGCGATGGCCCTGACGGTGAATGATCCGGTCCGCCATCGGGTTGACATCCAGCGACCGGCTGCCGACCAGCATGTATTCAATCTCGACGCCGAAGCCCTCAAAAAGGTGCAGGGATTTATTCATTCAAAAAATGCAGAAAGGAGTGAAAACCGACTGGTTGACGCTTTCATCGAAGCCGGTCAGAGCCGCCGGCGTTTCTCCATGCGGCGCAGGAAGCTGGTCATGACCCGGTCATAAATGATTTCCTGCAGCAGCTGGTCCTCAATGCCGGCATCGATACTGGGGTTGTCATTGACTTCTATGACGATGGGCCGGCCGTTCACTTCCTTGAGATCGACGCCGTACAGGCTTTTGCCCATCAGGGCGGCCGCTCTGGCGGCACACTGGATGACTTCAGGCGGAACCTGATCGAGCGGGACACAGTCGACGTTCCCGCCGGTTTCGGTCTTGCTCTTCGCACCGTGGTTGTAGATCTGCCAGTGGTCGCGGGCCATCCAGTAGCGACAGGCATAGAAGACCTCGCCATCGATAACGCCGATGCGCCAGTCAAAATCGGTGGGCATGAACTCCTGAGCGATAAGAAGGTCCGAGCCCTCAAGCAGTGCCCGCGTCTTCTCCATGAACTCATCCGGTGTCCGGACCTTCACCACACCCAGTGAGAAGGACGAATCCGGCTGCTTGAGGATCATGGGCAGACCAATCTGTTCCACCACCTTTTCGAGGTTGTCCTTGTGGACGATCAGGGTCTTCGGGCCGGGGATGTGATGCCGTGCCAGCACTTCCTGGAGATAGACCTTGTTGGTGCAGCGCAGGATGGACAATGAATCGTCGATCACCGCCATCTGCTCCGCTTCCGCCTTTCGCGCAAACCGGTAGGTGTAGTGCTCCACCGAGGTGGTGGTCCGGATGAAAAGCCCGTCATACTCCGCGATGTCGCCGTAATCATCGCGGTCGATACGGGTCACGCGGATACCCATTTTCTCGCCGGCTTTTTCAAAACGCCGCAGGGCGGTTTCATTGGATGGCGGGGTTTTATCCTGTGTGTCCACCAGCATCGCCAGATCAAAACGGGACGGCTCCCGCCGCTTCGTGGCCGACGGCCGCCTGAGGAAATAGTCGCGCGCCGCCTCCACCACAAAATCACGGTGTGATTCGGGGATGTCCTTCATGGCGATGGGGGAGATATTGGAAAGATACCAGTCACCGTCGTCCTCCCGATGGAAGTGTGCACGGATCAGCGGTGCCGGAAACAGCGAGGACAGCTTGCGGCACAGGACCTCATATCGCTGTGCCATGTTCCGTCCGAAGTAAATCGACAGGGTGAAGCTGCTGGACTGCAGAGTGCGGAGCGCATGGCGGATCACCGGAACCAGATCGCTGCTCATCGCCCGCAGCACAGTCGGAGCCTTGAAATCCTGGATGGTCGCCACACTGGGAACCGGTCGATGGCCCCGCGCCTCGGCCAGCAGCGACACATAATACCCGGTGTCCTGATAGGCATAGGATCGGCACAGGTTCATGACGCGCAACTTCCGACGCTCGGCATACTCGGCCATGGTCAGATAATTCCTCGCCGAAATGACCGGCACTTCGGGAATGGCAAAGTGCCATCGCTTCGGATTATCGACGACTATAACCCACGTGGTGGGCTTCACAGAAGGGTCCATTCTATTGAGAGGATGAAGGCTCAATTATCAGCAGATTGGCGTCGTAGGTCAACACTCCCAGCAGCATCGCCGTGATCAGCCGGTCAAAACCCACCTGGTAATTCAATCCCGCTCCGAACGGGTGCTCCCACCATGGATCGGCAACCTCCACCAGTCTGGTTTCGGGATCATAGCCGGTGATCACCACAAAGTGTCCCGACGGCTCACCCGCAATATCATCATCCTCGCAGTTGGAGGGAATTTCACGACAGGCCTGGTAGAGATAGGTCGAACTGAGACCGGTGAGGACCGGAATGCCCTTCACAAGGTATCGGCGGATGAGTGCCGCACTCAGATCCTTCATGCGGATATCGCCGCCTTCCATCAGAAACGAGCGGTAGGCCCGTATGGCGGTCGCCCGACGGTCATGCCCGGAGACCTCCAGCCGCGCTGAAAGCTTTTCAACCATGGTTTTGCGATCAAGACCGAACCAGGTGGGATCGAAGACTTCGAGATTGTAGGTGTATATTCTGGCGCGGTATCCCCGCCTGAGGGCGTCGAGTCCAAGGCACACAGCCAGTGTCCCCCCGTGATCAAGACACTCCACTTCCTCCCGGATTGCGGACAGTGGCACATCACCCCCGAAGTAATGATAAACGCCGTGAAGACAGGTCGGCCCGCAGGTCGTGTCATCCGGTTGGGGGCGAAGCTCAAACTCAATGCGGTTCCCGCTGTATCGGCGCGCTTTCAATAACTTCCGTTTCGAAACTCAGCGCAACAAATATCCCCCGCCCACAGTGAAAGCAATGAGGAATTGTGAATTTATTCCGGATTCCCCGCCCCGCCCAAGGCACACCCTAAAACGGCCGCCTGAGGTATTCCCAAAGATCGCGGGTGCCCTGCTCTCCAAGCGCTCCGGCCAGACCCTCGGGCATCAGGGACGTCGACAGAAAATCAAGGTCCTCCAGTTCCTCACCGGGAATGACGACGGTCTGCCCGCCGGCCAGTCCCAGCGTGATCCGCTCCGGAGACCGGAGCGGATCACGCTGGGACTGGCCGGC
>JAUIAG010000108.1 GCA_030425355.1 Verrucomicrobiia bacterium | reverse complement strand
TGAGGCGGCTGGGAGGCATGCGTCTCCGGCGGGTGCCTGTCTTCTGGGCCGAAGGAGACCTACATTTCCCAATCGGTCCATCGAACCAGTTCGGCGAGGGCCGGGCGTCCGTCGTGGCGCCAGTGGAGGGGTGGATCCTGCATTTTTCCGATGGGGCAAATCCGTGAGGCCCCCCAGCGGGTGATGTCCGCCGCGAGTTCGTCAATTTCATCATCGGCGGCGCCGAGAGCCACGGTTGAAACCTTGTGCTGGATGGGCTCGGCACCGTGCAGGGCCTGTTCGAGTGTTTCGACGCCCTTCACGTAGATGAACCGGTTGCCGCAGGAGACCTGAAATCTTATTTCATCCTCGTAGATCACCGACCAGTCACTGCCGTGCTGACTGAAGAACGCAATCGTGTCACGGCTGGTGGCCGAGCGGATTTCATAAAATGACCGCCGGGTGCGGATAGTGGCGGATCCCTGAACACTCAGAGGGGATCTTGGGAAGGAAAGACGGTTGCGCTCCAGCTCTTCGGCCAGCAATTCGGCAAATTTCTCGGGTGGCACTATTCCCTTCTGCTGAACGTAAAACACATGCGGCGAGAGGCAGCCGTTCTGGTCCCACTGCATGACATCAATAGCCGCCTGCTCGATGAGCCGCCGCAGTCCGAGTCCGGACAGTGCCTTTCTGGAAATGAACGCAAAGCTGACCCTGTTCCCGTGATCTATGAACCGGGTGGAGGGTGGAACTCTTGACTGGATGGATTCAATCGCTTTGTCCGATCCGGAAGCAGTGACCACGTCGGATTTTGCAAAAAGAATGTCCTCGATTTCATGGGTTCCGCCCTTCCATTCGGCGACTTCTATACATGCGGCCATTTTCGGGTCATGCTGATAGACGGAGTGGGCAAAGAGGCACGGGAGGTAGGAAGCCCCACTGGCGCATTTCACAAACTGCCCCGATCGGACCACGATGGTGGTGATCATCGACTGTATCGCTGAAACAGGCAGGTTGCCGGCGGTGATGTGGGTGACCAGTCCGGGACCAATGGCCCGGCTGGATTTGTTCTCCCGCGCTTCACTGCGGCTTGAGGCAAGGTAATCCATGCGCTCCACATGGCCGAACTCCTGAGTCAGCCAGAACTCAAAAGCTTCTGGAGTCCACTTGCGGAACATGCGGTCCATGCCGTCCAGGAGCACCTCGATCGAGAACCCCGTCCTCTGCGGCCCCTCCTCAAGCAGCTTCTGACGGAATGGGAATTCCGGGTCGAGCCAGTTCTCCCCCAGCTGGCACAGTGTGTGGACCAGCTGGCTGGTGGTCCGGTTTTTGAGGTAAAGTCCGGCGTTCTCCCTGAGACGATCACAGGCTTCCTCAATCATCCGGGGGCTCAGCTCGGCGTCACTCGAGAGGTCCGCCAGAAAAAAATCGGGAAGATTCAGTTCCATGATTCATCGGTTGGGTGGGAACCATAAACCGGATTCAAACAACGAACAACCCTTTGGTTCGCTGGAGTCCATCCGGCCGAAAAGCTCAAATCCATCCGCCCAGCTGGAACCGAGATCTTCCGTCTCTATGGCCATCACCGACCGGATATTCGCGAGATCAAACACCTGGATGATGCCGGGATTTCCCTGTTCCGAAGGATGTCCGGTTTCCGGGTCCACGATGCGGATGCGCATCCATGGCGGTGTCAGAAACGGGTTCGGAGGGGATCCCGGCCTGCGGTAGGCCTGTGAGCTGAGTTCACTCATCCCGTACTCCGTGACAACGGCTGAGGCATCCAGACCAAGCAGGTTCTCAAGTATCCTGTGCAGCTGTTCACGGCTGAGTTCCCTCGACTGCCCCTTGTAGCCCCCGGTTTCCATGACTCTGGATCCGGCAGGAAGACGAATCGCCCCGGGGTTCCCGTCGGTTCCAAGCCAGTCGCACAGATGCACCAGTGAAAAGGCCGTTCCCATCAGGCAGACCGGTCTTGAATCATTCCCGAGGGAACGAATGAAGGCATCAACTCTTTCGGGGTTGAGCAGCCACTGCCCCTCACCGCCGACCTGGCTGAGGTGAAGTGCCTGTCCCTCACCGGCGAAGTGGCGGACGATCGTCCAGCCCATATGGGCGAGCGATGAATGCGGAGCCTCATTGTGATCCGGAATAGCCATCACATACCGGTATTTTTCATGCTCCCCGGGAAACAGCCTTCTGAAACCGGCGATCAGCGAACGCTCATAGACCTCAAGCGATTCTTTTGAGTGGAAATGCCTGCTTCGCCGGGTCCCTGTGGTGCCGCTCGATTGGAACCATGTCATCCGCTCGTCTGGTCCAAGGCTGGTCCATTCCATGGTTTTGAAGGACGATGTAGGCACGGTGGGTATTGAATGCCATGAATCGAGGTTCTCAGGCGTCACGCCGCGGAAGTCACACCATCGCCGATAGAGTTCAACAGACTGGTATTGCAGCCTGAAGAGTTCCCGCGCCATGGCTTCAAACGGAAACCTTTCCGCCCACGATCCCGAATCTTCCGAAGTCGGTTGCTCCCACTCGATCATCGCCGCTGTCAGCTTTTCAGCGAATGCACCGAGCCTTTCATGGTCCCTGCCCGAGTTGCTCATGGAGTCAGCCCGCCGGCATTCAGTGCGGCCATTCCGGAATTCATTCTTTTCATACTGTCGAGAAAATGTTTAGACTCGCCTTATCTCAGATTCATTTACTGGCTCGCGCCGCGCCATCGTATTGCCATGCTCCTCTTTTTCCAGCATCGCAGGCGGAACACCGACCAGTGAACTCGTTTGCCGTCAGAATGAAAACGAATTTTTTCCATGGTCGGAGTCGATCACACCGGAGGGCCGGGGGATTCACCCTGATTGAGCTGCTGGTGGTGATCGCAATCATTGCGATTCTGGGCAGTATGATCCTTCCGGCACTTGCCCGCTCCAAGGAGAAGGCCAAGCGTGTTGCCTGCACCAACAATATCCGGCAGCTGACTCTGGCCTGCCTTATGTATGCGGGTGATAACCGGGACCAGTTTCAGCCTGCCGGAGGTGCCAACGCCCCATACTGGGTCAAGGAGAGATTCCGCAATTCCCTCTTTCACAACTACCATATCCAGAGAAGGATGTTCTACTGCCCTTCCAACCGGGCATGGGACCGCGATGACTTCTGGGACTGGCCGGGCTCTGATGACACCGTCATCGGATACAATTACTTCGCCGCCGATGACCGTCTCGAGAATGACCTCAATATTTATCGCGGTCACGGCAATCCCAGGCCGAACATCAAACCCATCTTCCCTCAGAAATCAACGGACCGGCCCTATTTTCCGCTGCTGTGGGTCGATCTTATCCGCCGATACCAGGACTCGTGGGAGCGGCCGGGTGACAATACACCGCTTTCGAGGGGCGTGAATCATTATGAACCGAAGCACTCCGTTCCGGCTGGCGGAAACCATGGGTTCCTCGACGGGCATGCGGAGTGGGTGCCTGCCGTGAAGTTCATCGCCAATCCGAAGATGCGGCTGGGCTCGACCGAAATCTTCTTCGCCTCACAGAGGGAGGCCAATCGCTGACGCTCCGTGAATGGGGGCATTCTCCGTTTTCTCAATTCGACGATCCAACCATGAACAGACTGAACCAATGAACCTGAACCATGTAAAGATGAAGGGTGATATTCTCCCGGCACTGATGCTTGCCGCCATGGTGGCAGCGCCATCACAGCTCCGGGCGGATATAAATGACGGCATCGTAGTCCATTACACTCTGGATGACGCCGCCGGTACAACGGCAGCTGATGCATCGGGCAACGGCAATGACGGGACACTCGTTGATTTTGCCGGTGGCGGAGGTCAGTGGGTTGCCGGCAATGACGGCAACGCGCTGGAACTCGGCGGCGGCTATGTCGCCGTGGACTCGCTTCCCGCCATGGAATCCACCACCTGGGCGGCATGGGTGCGTCTGACCGCGGAATCACCATTCGGTGCCGCCATATCCGCCACCTTCCCGGGTGCAGGCGCCGGCCACAGTCTCGGTTTCCATTCCGGCGAAACCGTCCTCAACCCGAGAGTCCTGTGGAATCATAACGCGGAAACACTCTCACTCATTTCTCCCGACCCGGTCGAAGTGGGCACATGGAATCATCTTGCTCTGACATACAACAGCGGCGACGGATCGCTGATCCTGTATGTCAACGGTGAGCAGAAGATCGCCGGGACCGTATCCACCACCGCCTTCTCCTCGATCAATCTGGGGAGACGTGAATCATCCGGTGATGCGATTCTGAATGGAGCGCTTGATGATGTAGCTGTGTTCGAACGCGCGCTCACCGCTGATGAGATCGCGCTTCTGTTCTCCGGACAGCAGGTTGTCGACGGGCTGGTGCTCCGCTGGGACATGAATGAAACGGACGGGTTTGTTGCCGCCGATTCCTCGGGGAATGGTTACGATGGCACATTGATGGATTTTCCGCCGGCCGAAGTCGAGGACTGGACAACCGGCCGCATAGGCGGGGCACTGGACTTCAGCAAGAACGCCCACGTGGAAGTCTCCGGCCTCGAGGAAATGGTCGATACCACGTGGTCGGTGTGGGTGAAACTCAACAGCCAGCCCAGCTACGGTGCGGCGATTTCCGCAACCTTTGACGGCGCTGCCGCCGGGCACTCACTCGGATTTCACACCGATGCGACCGCATTCAATCCGCGGGTCCTGTGGAATCACAACGCAGGTTTTGTCAGCATTGTCAGCCCCGATCCTGTCGCAGTTGATGAATGGAACCATCTGCTGATGACCTACGATTCCACCGCCGGTGAGGCCGCCCTTTTCGTTAATGGCGAGGAAAAAGGCCGGGAGGCGGTTGGCACATCGCCTTTTTCATCCCTGAACCTCGGTCGCCGTGAAGCCTCGGCCAACACCTATCTCGATGCCGTGCTCGACGAAGTCCGTATCTACAACCGGGTGCTCGACATCGACGACATTCTTGAACTGGCCGCGGCAGGAGCTCCGGAAGGGCCGGCGGAAATTCTTGTGCCCCCAGCCGCACTGACCGTCCATGAAAATGGAACGGCCCGGTTTGAAGTGGAGGCGGACGGCGCCCTCCCGCTGCGCTACCTGTGGTTCAAAGGTGAGGAACCCCTGCGCGATCAGACCGGTCCCGAACTCGTCATTGAACACCTCACTCCCGCCGATGCCGGAGAATATTCGGTGCGGGTCTCCAATGACGCCGCCGAAGTGGTTTCGGATCCTGTTTCGCTCACAGTTCTTCCCGTTGATGGGCTTGAGACTGCACGACAGGCCTTCTGGACTCTGGATGAATCCTCGGGCACCACCGCTTCCGACAGTTCCGGGAACAGCAATGACGGAAGCCTTATCAATTTTGCCGACGATTCATCGCACTGGGTGGACGGACAGGTGGATGGCGCCATCAGTTTTGACGGATTCGGAAGCCACATCGAAGTCGATTCCAGCGAGTCGCTTTCCGCCCTCGGCGATGAAGCCAGCTTTGCCTTCTGGATCCGCCTCAACTCCTACGGGCCTGAGGAGGACGCCGGCACCTACACTCGTTCCGCCAGCTTCCTGCTCAGCCGCGGATCCCACTTCCACATAAAAATGGTGAATGACCCGGGATCCGTCTCGCGGACCATCCTCGTGCGTTCAGCCGACGGTGCCGCGAGCAGCCTGGTTCAGAAAACCGGAGAGGAGGTCAATGCACCTCAGGGATCACTCACTCTCGATGAATGGCAGCACTGGACCATCGTCTACCGGAACCGTCACATTACTTTCTACCGGAACGGATTCCGGGTCGGCGAACCGGTGGAGGGCATCCTGGGCGGGGTAAGTGACACTCCGTTGCTCATCGGGGATTTCGATTCGCTTTCTGCCGGACTTCGTTCCATTGACGGCACCGTCGACCAGCTCGGAATCTGGGGACGGCCACTCGCGGAAGAGGAGATTCTCGAACTGGCCGGCCTCGACATATCGGGCGCTCCCGCTTTTTCCAGTCAGCCGGGCAGCCGCCGCCGCCTCGAGGGATCATCGACGACGTTTGAAGTTTTCGTGACCGGCAGGCGCCCGGTGACTTACCAGTGGTTCAAGGACGGTGATCCTGTCGAGGGGGCGGTCTCCAGCAGTTATACCATTGACTCAATCTCACCCGATGATGCGGGCACCTACACAGTCACGGTCACCAATGATGAAGGCAGCAGCACCAGTGATGATGCCGTTCTCGAAGTGGAGGCGCTCGGGGATGTGACTTCCGGGCTGGTCGCCTATTTCCCCTTTGATGAGGATGACGGAAATGAGCTGATCGATGCCAGTGGCAATGAAGTTCATGGCGACCTGCAGAATTTCGATGATGGCTTCCGGATCTCCGGCGTTGTCGGTGGAGCCTATGATCTCGACGGAATTGATGATCTGATCATCATACCGCATAACGATATCCTCAACCTCACGGATCAGGCCACTGTCTCAGTCTGGCTGAATCCGGAATCTGTCTCAAACAATGGAGACTTCGACCGGGTTATCCGCAAGGATGTCAACTTTGACTTCGTCCTGCTCAATGGCGGCATCGCCCGGGTTCACGGCTTCAACAAGAATCCATACTCCAGTCCCGGAGAAACCGTGGCCAACGGAGTCTGGCAGCATTTTGCCTACACTTTCAAGGATGGCGTTGTGCAGTGGTTCAAGAATGGCGAACCGGTCGGCAATCCCATTCCCGGCAGCCTCGGCGAGGTCAACTCCAACCCGCTCGTCATCGGCAATTTCCAGCCGGATACAGCCCTCGCCCGGTTCTACGAAGGAGCCATCGACGAGCTGGGAATCTGGCAGCGCGCGCTCTCCGCCACCGCCATCGCCGGTATCTATGAAAATGGCCTCCGGGGCAATCCTCTCAATGTGGAATTCGAGCCTTTGAATATCCGCTCCGTGATCTCCGAAGCCGGACAGGTTTCCATCCTCTTCTACACTCCCTACGAGGGACGGGATCATGTCGTCAATGTCAGATCGGATATCAATGCCGATGCATGGCTGCCTCTTGACGGTGTCGACCTGAACAATATCGAACCGGGACTTTTCCGGGCCAGTTTTGAGGCCCCTGAAGGGGATGTCGGATTTTACCGGATCAGCGCACTGACACCACCGCCGCTTTTCACCGCTGATTTTGAAGATGGCACGCTGGATGGCTGGACGACAGGCGGCTCACCGGCGGATATTTGGGAGGCAGGCGAACCGGTCATTGGTCCGCCATCCGCCTTCGAGGGCTCCAATGTCCTCGCCACCGATCTCGATGACAACTTCCCGGAATTCACCGATGCCACTATCCGAACCCCGACCATCGACCTTTCCGGTGTCACGTCCGCGACCCTGACCCTCAGTGAGTGGTTCAGCGTCGACGAATCTGTTGACTTCCATCAGCTGATCATCAACGCGGTGACCCCTGGTGCCGCGGAGGGCGAAGTGCTTGTGGAACTCTCACGGATGGCCGGTATCACCGATGCATGGACAACCCGGTCCATCCGGCTTGCTGGCGATGCGGTCGGCCAGCCTGTGCAGCTGGAATTCCGCATCGTCACCGATGACTTCAGTCTCCGCCCCGGGTGGTATATCGACAGCATCTCGGTGACAGCCGATTGATCTGACTTCATTATTCATCACCCCGCTCAGACCGGAATCCCGGCGGCCTCCCACATCTCAGTGCGGGAGGCCTTTTTTCTTTCCAGAAATACATTGAAAGCAGAAGATTCGGGCATGATCATCCAGCTGCACTCAAAGACCCGTTCACGCCACTGCCTTTGTTTTCACCAGTTCCCGGGTGCCATCCGATGGATTCTCACAGCCATGATGTTTATTCTGCTGTGCCCGTCTCATTCATATGCCGGAGATGTTCCCCGTGTGGTTCATTATGAAAACTTCTCCAACGGAGCAGGGGACTGGACTCCCACGGATACAGGCGCATGGAAAATTACCGAAGATGGCGGCGACACGGTTTACTCACTTGTGGTCAAGCACTCCAATTACAAGCCGCCACACCGGAGCCCGCTCAACATCGCGTTGCTGGATGAAGTCTCAGTCGGAAGCTTCGAACTCACTGTCCGCGCCCGCAGCACATCCGAGCCGTATAACCACCAGAGCCTCTGTCTGTTCTTCGGCTATCAGGATCCTGCTCATTTTTATTACGTGCACTTCGGGAAGAAAACCGATGACCACGCCAACCAGATCTTCATTGTCAACGATGCCCCAAGGATAAAAATTTCCCGCACCACCACTCCCGGGACTCCGTGGGATGACCAGTGGCATGTGCTGCGGGTGCGTCGCGATGCAGACTCAGGATTGATTGAGGTCTTTTATGACGACATGCAGACACCGGTCATGTCCGCAGTCGACCATAATTTCACCTGGGGGCAGGTTGGAGTCGGGTCCTTCGATGATCCAGGCAATTTTGATGACGTGGTTCTCTGGGGCATTCCCGCCAAAGGCGACACACCCTGATTGAACAATGACCGGTGCCGCAGTGCATCTGCATACCCGTGGCTTCCGTCATCAGAGCGTGGCAATGGATCGTCCGACAGCAGCTGCAATCGGTTTCAATTCCTGCATCAGTTCCCTGAAGTCCGCGATGGATAGCTGCTGAGCTCCATCGCTCCAAGCTTCAGCCGGATTCGGATGGACTTCAATCAGCAGCGCATCCGCTCCCATGGCAATCGATCCCCGGCAGGCGGACTTGACCAGCTGGGCCCTTCCGCAGCCCTGACTGGGGTCAATCACAACCGGCAGGTGCGTCTCCGATTTCATCACCGGGATCGCCGCCAGATCCAGAGTATTGCGGGTATAGGTTTCGAATGTTCTGATTCCCCGTTCACAGAACATCAGGTTGGCGTTGCCATTGGCCAGAACGTATTCGCCGGCCAGTAGCCATTCCTCGAACTTCATTGAGAGCCCCCGCTTCAGCAGGACGGGTCTGCCGGTCTTCGCCGCTGCAATCAGCAGCTGAAAATTCTGGGCGTTCCGCGTTCCGATCTGAAGGATATCGGCATACTCGGCCACCATTGAGGCATGATTCTCCGACAGCAGTTCGGTGATCACCGGCATTCCCGTTTCTTCCCGTGCCCTTGCCAGAAGCTTCAGCCCGTCTTCGCCCAGTCCCTGGAACTCGTAGGGTGAGGTGCGTGGCTTGAACGCCCCTCCTCTCAGGATCGTTGCCCCGGCTTCCTTCACAGCTATCGCCGTCTCCATCAGCTGCTTCTCGCCCTCAACTGAACACGGTCCTGCCATCACATGAATCGGGGCACTTCCAATCCGGTGCTCCCCAACCTGAACCAGCGTGCCTTCGGGATGGCACTGCCGGTTCACCAGCTTATGCCGCTTCTGAACCCGCATCACCTCCTGAACCTGCGGGAAGTTATTCAGTGTCTCAAGGGTGTGATGGCTCCGCTCGTCTCCAACGGCACCAATCACCACATGTTCCACACCGCGGACAATGTGCGGTTTGTAACCAAGTGTTTCGACTTCGTTGATTATTTCCTGCTCCTCGGCGGAACTGCATCCGGGTTTCAATATGATTATCATTTTACTCTTTTTATTTCTCTGTTTTGAAATTGCACTGGCTGGCTTTGCAGCTGACCGCGCGGAGATAATCAATTCTGTGGCTGCTTCGGCGAATGAAAGACCCCGGGAATACAAAAAACCGCGGTCCCCTCAGCCGGCCGCGGTCTTGATTCCTCATTCCAGGTCCAATATTGATTCGATGACCGGATGAATTACCTCGTCGCGACAGCGGTGCCCTCGCCGGCCCAATACGAAAAGTAAGGGCGGTTTGCACGGATGCTGTCACTGGTAAATCGTCTGGTCATGGACCTTTAATCCTGAAATTATCCTGTTATGATTGTCAGGTCAAGGCCGCTTGACCATCGCAACAAGACCGATTTAACTGGAATGAGAATGAAAAAGGCACCTTTCGGGCTGACATTGCTGGTGTGTATGTGGTTCCCCGCCACCGCGGGTTTGATGGCGCAATCGCCTCTGGATGACCAGCCGGTGGTCACAGGCACCCGCGCCATCGTCAATAATTACGTCATTACCCAGGGTGACGTGATGCGATTCGCTGAACCGCTTCTGCGCCGGCTTGAACTTGAAGTCCGCTCCGGGACCCTGCCAATCGATGAATTCAATGACCGCTACCGCAGGATCATGGACGAGGCTATCGAGAACCTCATCAACCGCAAACTCGTTCTGAGTGAGTTCGACCGCCTCAGGGAAGAAAGTCAGGGACAGGTGGTTTTCCCGGAAAAATATGTGGATGCCGAAATAAATTCCATTATCGCGCAGGACTTCAACAACAACCGCGCCGACTTCATCCGGACTATTGGGCGGCAGGGTGTGACCCTCGCCGAATACAAACGCACCATCCGCGAGGACCTCACTGTGGAATTGATGATCAGTGAAAATATCCCCAAGGACATCACCATCTCTCCCCAGAAAATCCGCGATTACTATCGCGAGAACACCAGTCGCTTCACGTCCTCTGAAAGGATCCGCCTGCGCATGATTACCATCAGAAAGCAGACCCCCGGTTCCTCCGCACTCATCTCCGAGGTTAAAAACAAGCTGTCCGATGGTGCGTCCTTCACCGAGATGGCGGAGGTCTACTCCCAGGATCCCAACCGCAGCAAAGGCGGAGACTACGGGTGGATAGCCAGAGGCAGTGGAAAGCTCCGCAGTGACCTCGAATCCGTCGCGTTCTCCCTTCCAGTTGGCGATCCCAGCAATATTGTTGATACCGAGGGCGAGTATTTCATCATGATGGTCGAGGAAAAGGAGTACGCCAAGACCGCCCCGCTGGAGGAAGTCCGCGGACAGATTGAAACCATCCTGCTCAACGAGGAAAAGGACCGCCTCAGGGAGCTTTGGGTGAACAAGCTCAAGCGCGACGCCTACATCAAACGCGACCTTTGATTATCTGCGGTTGCCCGCCCAACCTCCAACGCTCAATCGCATCTGCCGGCTTCACTCACTTCAGTGACCTCAGGAAGTCACGCACCGGCCCGAACACCTCCCGGTATTCCAGCATAAGCCATCCTGCCCCAAGCAGCAGGACCCAGAAAACACCCCAGCTGCGGAATTTCATTCGGAGCGATTTCTTCCGCGCAGCAAGCGAACCGATCAGATTGGTGACCAGTGCGGTAATCACCGTGGCCAGCAGCAGCGTGGTCCATGCTCCCTGGGAAGTGATCCGCAATGGCCCAATTCCAAGGCTGGCCACAATCGGAACCCCCACCATTCCAAAGGCAATGATCAGGCTATTCAGCAATGCCGGCACAGCGCAGAGTCCTCAATCCCGATCGATTCCATTGTATCCGCTTGCCGGTGTCATCCCCTGATCCCGAATTTTCTGTCCAGCTCGGGAAATGACATCTCAATCAGTGTCGGCCTGCCATCCGGCGAGGTGTATGGCATCCGGCAGTAGCGCAGGTCCCTGATCACCAGGTGGATCTCGCTTTCTAAAAGGGCCGGATTCTGCTGCACCGCCTGCAGCGCCATTTCCCGGGCGATGGATTCCTCGCCAAAATCCCAGGTATGGTTTCCGGTGCCGCCCAGCCGAATCCGGTCTATCAGTTCGATGGCAAATCGTCTGGCGTCGGTGGTGCGGATCACCGGAGGCAGCGCTTCCAGAACAAACACCCTTTCCCCGAACTCCCGTATGCCGACACCCATGGCATTGAGGCTGTCCAGATTCTCACGCAGGACCTCCGCGTCCTTCGAGGACATTTCAAATGTTTCCGGGAGCAGCAGCCGCTGTGAGGCAACGGCATGCTTCTTCAGATCGGCCAGAATTTTTTCATAAATCACCCGCGCTCTCGCCGCCCGCTGGTCCATAATCACCAGTCCGCGGTCTGATTCCATCAGGACAAAATTCTTCCCGGTCATCCCGATGACCTTCAGCGGCACCTTGAGAGTTGGTTCGGGTGCAGCCGCTTCATCCGTCTGAGCTTTTGATCCCGCCTCACCCGCGGGCCTCGAAGCGCTCCCCGATTCTGCCCCCGGAGGCTTCACCGGTGCCGGGGGTTTGCGGGAAACTGCTGGCGGGGTGTCCTGATTCGATTGAGATGAGCCCACGCCCGCATTGGACTTCTCTGCGGCTGCGCCCGACTTCTGCCGCTCAATTTCCTCCTCGATTTCAGTGGGAAGAAAGTCCTGCTGGTATGCCCTGCGAATGGCCCCGAGATTGGGGCGGGGGATTGGCGGGGGCGACTGCGGAGAAGAGGTCGAAGAAGATGACGATGATGCTGGACCATGTTCCCGCGTTTTCCCGCCTGTCTGACTGGTGCCTGAAACTCCAGGCTGCCCGGCTGGCCCATTCCGGTCCTCCCTGTCGCTCCCGGTGGCAAATTCAAAAAGGGCTTCTCTCACTGCCTCACCGCAGATCTGCCTGACGGCCCGCTCACGGTGAAACTTGATCTCCTTCTTTGCCGGATGGATATTCACATCCACTTCTGCCGGGTCAATTTCAAGAAACAGGCATCCCACCGGGTACCGGCCTTTGGGAATCGCCGTGTGATACCCCTCCAGGATGGCGGTATTCAAAGTCCTGTTCTCCACCGGCCGGCGGTTTACAAAAAGGTGCTGGTCCGCGCGTGTCGATCGTGAGACCCCCGGGCGGCCGATCAGACCCCACACCAGCAGCCATGTCCTGCCCGTGCCGCCGCCATCATCATCACCTTCACCACTTTCATTCTCGTCCTGACCCCTTTGGTCATTCGGATGCGAGATCGGCAGTTCTCCCTCGTAGTAGACCTCCACCAGATCCTCCGGGCAGGCCGGAAACTGGTTCCAGCGCGTCCTCAGTGCCTTCAGCTTTTCGGGGATGGACCGGCCTTCCTCCAACCCCGGCAGGTGGAAAACCCGCTTATGGTCCTGGATATAGGTCAGGGTCAGCTGGGGGTTGCTCAGACCGACCAGCAGCAGGTAATCCTGGATGTGTGCTTTCTCAGTCTCCGGGGTCCGGAGGAATTTTTTCCGGGCGGGGACGTTGAAGAAAAGCTGCCGGACCTCAATGGTGGTGCCCGGAGGGTGACCGGCATCCTTCACCGTCAGGATCTTTCCACCATCAATGAGCACCTGTGTCCCCGCAGGGCCTGTCGCCTCTCCGGATTCGCGTGTGGTCAGCGAGAAAAGACTCACACTGGCTATCGACGGCAGCGCCTCCCCCCGGAACCCGAAACTCCGCAGCACCACCAGATCGGAAGCCAGACGCAGCTTGCTGGTGGCGTGCCTCTCAAGGCTCATCAGGGCGTCGTCCCGGCTCATGCCACAGCCGTTGTCACTGACCCGGATCAGGTTCCGCCCTCCCGCCTGAATCTCCACCTCAATTCTTGTGGCCCCGGCATCTATCGCGTTCTCCACCAGTTCCTTCACCACACTGGCCGGACGCTCCACCACCTCGCCCGCCGCAATCTGGTTGGCAACGTGATCCGGCAATAACTGAACCCTACCCATGACTCAGCTCCTTTCCACGGCCGCACCGCCGCGACTGTCTCTCGATCTCGATCTCACTCATTTTCACCCACTTCCATAACCTTTTTGAATCCAATTTACC
The DNA here is from genome assembly GCA_030425355.1 of Verrucomicrobiia bacterium. Lineage (GTDB taxonomy): Bacteria > Verrucomicrobiota > Verrucomicrobiia > Limisphaerales > JAJOIW01 > JAJOIW01. Next base: position 2,428 of record JAUIAG010000108.1, on the reverse strand, counting down.
AAAATTTTTATTCCTGCTTGACACCCCGATGCCGTCTGATAAATCTGGAACGCTTGATGGTGGCCGTAGTTCAATGGTAGAGCGCCAGATTGTGGTTCTGGTTGTTGCGGGTTCGAGTCCCGTCGGTCACCCCACTTTTTCCCCTCGTTAAAAATTGACTCCCGCAGACGCATTTGTCCCGGGCTTTTCTTGTGCCCGGGACTTGTACAGCAAGCAGCTTCTGGCAAAGAGTTAAGGGTCGCTGTCCGGAGCTCGCCTTTTCTTCGTTTCTGATGTGTGAGACCAAATCGCCTCCGACCATCACGCGGCCTGCCGTGAGGTTCACTTCCTCGCGAAACTGCGATGCACCCCACCCAGCCTTCAGGATGGCAGGCGCAATGAACTTGGAGCAGATATCCCGTTCCTGCTCTCTCCATTTGCTTGGCGATGTGAAGCTGGGCCGTCCAGTTCTTTTCATCCAACCCATCATCCAACTTTTCATCCAAGCTGATAAGGCTGGTTGCTGAGGGGCGAGTGAGGGAAGACCTGTGCTCCCCGAACTCAATATGCGACAGAACTGGTTTATCCATTGTCTCCCATCTCAATGACTTCCCTGTGTCCGCCTTTGGCGGGGCCGACATAGCGGAGGCGGTTTTCGTCACGGAGTTTGGCGGCGGCTGGTTCGACGTCGCTTTTTGATTTGCCGATGGCGGTGGCTACTTCCTCAAGCCTCGCGTCGGGGTGGTCCCTAAGGTGTTCGAGGATTTTCACGGGCGTTTTCACCCGCGTTTTGACGGGCGTTTTGACCAGCGTTTTCCCCGTCGCGCCGGGAATGGAATCACCGGTTGCGTCAGTTCCAACTGCTGACAGATACCCTTTGCTGAAGGGGAACCCCAGCCGGAGCTCGCTGCCTTGGGGAGTGAGGTTGGGCTCCGGGGTGTCGGCAGCGGCGCAGGCGTCGAAGATGCGCTGGATGCCTCGTCGCTTGAAGAATTCTCCACCCGCTATGCCGCTCCACTGCGCACCATCCCCCTTTCTGAACCTGAACACGAGTCACCCATTTTCCCGGCATGCTCCGGAAGGCCCCTGCCTTCTGGCAGCACTGCATGGTTATGGTGATAACAAATTCGAGCGGTGTGGCTGTGAACAAGGACAACAGCCATTTGCATATGCCACGGCGTAAACTTGCAAATTACACGATTTCAGCGCATGATTTGCAACTATGTGGATCCAACGGCAATTTGAGAATATTCTCAGGAGGAGTGCGGAGTCGCGACCGGTTGTCGTATTAACGGGGCCGCGGCAGACGGGCAAGACCTCGCTCGTGCGTCGGCTCTTTCCCGACCATGCCTATGTCAGTCTGGATTTGCCGAGCGAGGCGGCTCAGGCGGAGGGAGACCCTGTCGCTTTCATGCAGCGCCATGGCAGTGTCCTCATCGTGGACGAAGTGCAGTATGCTCCCGGTCTTTTTCGTCACCTAAAGAGGGCTGTGGATGAAAACCGGGATCAGATGGGGCGGTTCATCCTCACCGGTTCTCAACCTTTTCAGCTCATGCAGGGTGTTTCTGAATCACTTGCTGGTCGGGCGGACATTCTGCACCTGGACGGCTTGAGCTACCGCGAGATCCAGAGCGATGTGCAATCACGGTCTCTGTCTGTCGAAGCTTTCGTGTTCCGTGGAGGCTTTCCAGAGCTGCATGAACGCCCCGATCTTGATGCCCCTGATTTTTTTCGTTCCTATGTAGCCACATATCTCGAGCGCGATTTGCGCATGCAACTGCAGGTGGGCAACCTGCGCGACTTCGAACGATTCCTGCGCGCCTGTGCCCTGCGCACCAGCCAGCTCCTCAATCGGGCGGAGTTGGCACGGGATGTCGGTATCAGTCCGACAACCGCTGGCCAGTGGCTCTCCACTCTCGAACAGTCGGGCATCATCACGCTGCTCGAACCGTGGTTCTCCAATGCCACGAAACCGCTTGTTAAAACCCCGAAGCTGCACTTTAACGACAGCGGTCTCTGTGCCTTTCTCATGGGGATGCACAACCTTGACGACCTGTTTTCCTCTCCCCTCGCCGGGGCCTTGTGGGAGACCTGTGTCTTCACCGAATTCCGCAAGGCGCTGGCTGCCAGCCCGCGCTGGCAGCTCGCCTTCTGGCGCGACCGCACCAAAGAGGCAGATTTCCTGTTTCATCGCGCCGGGCGCTTCAAGCTGGCCGATGCCAAATGGTCCGAGAACCCTTCCTCTGGCGACCGGCTGGCTCTTGTACGCAGGGAAATCGAAGGCAACGCACCCGCCGCAGTCATCAGTCGCGTGGCCAATGCGTTCCCTTTAAAAGACGGAACTGAAGCCCTTCCCCTGCTTCACGTCTCCGAATTCCTCGGCGGGTAAAATATTAGCGGCTCCTGCAGACCCAGGTTCAAGATGCGGGAGCGGCTGAGACCTGTTGAA
>JAUIAG010000458.1 GCA_030425355.1 Verrucomicrobiia bacterium | reverse complement strand
AAAAGAAGACATTCCAGTAGTCATGGAAGGCCCCGGAACTGTTATGAGAATGCTGTCCGGATTTGGAAATATGGACGTTGTCTATCACGAACTGTCCCAGGGAACGGACTTCACTCCGTTTCTCAAGGGGCTTCCCAACGACAGCTGTCATTGTCCCCATTGGGGCTACATCTTCGAAGGAGCCTTCAAATTTATTTACGATGATGGCACAGAGGAAACATTTGAAGCTGGAGACCTGTTTTACGCGCCTTCCGGACATACAGCTGTCGTCGACCGCGACCTCAAATTCATTGATTTCAGCCCGAGCAGGGAGCACGGGGAGGTCCTCCGCCATGTCAGTTCAGTCATGGCCGGCAATTCTCCTGCCTGAAACAGTCAAAATGACGGTTTCCTCTTTCTACTGCCCATCAGAATGCTGCATTCAGGGAATGTTCAACCTGTGCGGCTGCGCCTGTTCAAATACGTCATCAAAGTTGTTCAGCAGTCCTCTTTTCCATCTGGTGGAGCGTTTGTGAAATGAACTCCACCGGTAATTCCCCGGATGATCGGCCAGGCCTGCGCGCACCGGGTTCAGCTCGATCCACGAAGCCACTTGTGAAACAGCCTCCCGGTCCTCATCAACCAGAATAATCCGGTAGCGGTTTTCCCACAACGTCCCTCTCCGCTCATGGTTTTCATTGTAAAACCGCGAGAATCGGACCTGCAGGTCTTTCATGAACTCCGAGAGATCAAACATACGGCGGCGTTGGCGATCCAACAAATCCTCCTCCGGATGGACAGCTCCCTCGGATCCGGCCTTTAACTCCTTTTCAATACCGGCCATCACCCTGCCTGAACAGACATACCGCATTCTTCTCAGCACCTCATCATCCGGTATGTTCCCCGGCCTCGGCGGAACATGAAGCAGAAGATGAAAATGGTTCGACATCACACAATAACTCAGCACCTGAATCCCGGAAAAAGCTTCCAGTCCGCCAAGCAGATCCAGGAAGTAAGCGGATTCCTTTTCTCCGAAGATTTTCATCCTGCCGACAGACCAGTTGACCACATGGAAATGCCGGTGCCGGGTACCCACCTGTATGACACTCCTTCTCATTCTCATACAAAGATTCTTATACCACATATCATCATGAGATGGAAGTCTTCTGTGCGTCAGCGGCTCCCAGAGGTACCTGGTACCGCCATCCCTTTGCCGCGGTACCAGGTACCACGCAGGGGTGCCGGCGTTACCTCGCACCGCGGCCGGAACTCCGCAAAATGTCTATCTTGATTATTCCCGGCGGCTCGGCCATGATGGATGGCCTGACGACGAGTAGGGAAACTGTTGATTGAGAAGTCTTTCTCGATCCGACGGAGCTTCCCCCTATTGCCATAACCCGTGCCCGGGAAGTTTATCCATGGCCAGAAGAACCAGAAGACGATCCAGACAATCGAAGCCCAAATCCAAGCTGCCTTCCATATACAACGGCAAGGCGCTGATGATACTGCTTTTCGGGTTGCTGCTCGGGATGTCACTATTTTCTTTCGATCCATCCTTTCACGATGAGATCAAAGGGACGAACCGGGGCGGTGAGAGGTTGTCCCTGTCCAGTTGGTTTGGAAAGGCCAAACGCTGCGACAACCTCATTGGTCCGATGGGCAACAATGCCGCCTACGGAATTTTTTACTTTTTCGGGCTGGGCGGCTTTCTTATTCCGGTCATCATGGTCGGATACGCCCTGGGCCGAATTGTCCCCGGCTGGGATCATATGAGGCGCCACCTTCTGACCAGTATGCTTTTTCTTCTGGTCATCTGCGGCATTTCCAGCCTTCATGATGGACTTTTCGACAGTATTAAACCGCATTTGGGGCAACCGTATGCCGCCGGAGGCGTGATCGGCGGCTATGTTTCCTCCGCTTTCTCCGTTTTCGGAACCCTTGGAGGGACTATCATGCTGGGCCTGAGCTGGTTTCTCTGCATTTTCCTTTTCACCGACCGTCAGCTTTTCCAGTGGCTCGAGTCGTGGTGGGACGAGAAAAAGGAAGAGGAGTTCGAAGCCTACTCGTCCGCTCTCAAGGACAAGGCGAAACGTGTTCTGGAGGGATACCGCCGATCCATCTCCGGCAGCGGATCCGATGAGGAGAACGGGACCGCTGACTCGGCGGCAGTCATGGCGGAGGAAGCGGATGCTTTCTCCCGACAGGCCCGTGGCCGGAAGAAGAAAGCCCGGCAAGCTGCCATTGCCGCAGTCGCTGCCGAGTCGGGAAATGGAACTGTCAATGCTGGAGACGATCAGGATGATTCACCGGACTGGGGAGATTTTCCTGAACCGACAATTCGGGACATGAGCCAGCCTCACTCGGCAGAGGCTGCATCCGGGGCCGGTGAGGGC
>JAUIAG010000107.1 GCA_030425355.1 Verrucomicrobiia bacterium | reverse complement strand
AGCGGCTGACCGGTTTCCATCATGACGAAGTTCGTGACATCGACGACGTTGTTGATGGAACGTATGCCGATGCTTTCCAGTCTCTCCACCAGCCATGAAGGGCTGGGACCGACCTTGACATTGCGCACGATCCTCGCGCTGTAGCGGGGGCACAGCTCCGGTGCATCGATGCGCACATCAACAAGCCCGGAAGCGGACGGCTCACCGCCATCCGGCAAATCCGTGGCCGGGACTTTCAGGGGAAGATTCAGTTTAGCCGACAACTCGCGGGCGATGCCGATGAAGCTGTTCCAGTCCGGGCGGTTCGGGGTGGTTTCCAGATCGAAGATCACATCCCCACTGCTGCGGCCGAGAAATTTCGACAATGGTGTTCCGGGTTCGGCCTGCGCATCGAGGATCATCAGTCCGGCGCTGTCATCGGTGAGCCCGAGTTCGGTGCCTGAACACATCATCCCCTGCGATTCCACACCGCGGAGTTTGCCCACCTTGATCACAAATGGTTTATCGTCCTCATTTTTCGGAGGAAGGCTGTGGCCGGGAAGGATGAGCGGCACCTTGTCGCCAGGACTGAAATTTCTGGCGCCGCAGACAATCTGTCTCGTGCCCTGGCCGTCAAAAACCTGGCAGACACTGAGTTTGTCGGCATCGGGATGCTGTTCCCGGGATTCGACGCGCGCGACCACAATGCCGTCGAAGGGGTCGGTCTGATGGTCGATCGATTCGACTTCGAGTCCAAGCATGGTCAGTTCCCCGGCGATCTGGTCCGGAGAGAGGTCGATATCAATGTATTGTTTCAGCCAGTTGAGCGAGATCTTCATGAATCAGTAATGGAATCGGCCCGCAGGAACTCTGCGGATCATACGGACAGTGCGAACGGGAATTTCAATCGAAATTTTCGGGATGCCGGATTGCGGGTTCTGGTGGATGTGCTCACCCGAACTGCTGCAGGAACCGCTGATCATTCTCGTAAAAAAGTCGAATGTCGGTGATGCCGTAGCGGATCATGGCGATGCGCTCAATACCGAAGCCGAAGGCCCAGCCACTCCAGACTTCCGGATCATAGCCCACATTTTCAAAGACTTTCGGGTGAACCATGCCGCAGCCGGCGATCTCCAGCCAGTCCTTGCCCATTTTCCGCACCAGCGGACTGGTGAAATCGATTTCGAGGCTGGGTTCAGTATAGCTGAAGTAGTGCGGTCTGAACCGCAGTTTGACCTCGCTGCCCAGCAGTTCACGGAAGACGAACTCGACGGTGCCCATCAGGTCCCGGACTGTCACGCCGCGGTCCACGTACAGGCCTTCAATCTGGTGGAAGGTCGGGTTGTGGGTGGCATCGGCGGTGTCGCGACGGTAAACCCTTCCGGGAACGATGATCCGCACCGGCGGTGGCTGGGTTTCCATGACCCGGATCTGCACCGACGAGGTGTGTGTCCGAAGCAGTCGTCCTTCCGGAAGGAAAAAGGTGTCCTGGGTGTCGCGGGCCGGGTGATCAGCCGGAGTATTCAGGGCGTCGAAACAGTGATAGTCGTCCTCGATTTCCGGTCCGTCCGCGACGGCGAATCCCAGTTTCCGAAAACATTTGACGATGTCTTCAGTGACCTGGGTGAGGGGATGTACCGATCCCCGCCGTGGCCGGCGGCCGGGCATCGAGAAATCCGTGGGCCGGTCGGGCATGGCCGCTTTCAGTTCCAGTTCACCCCGCCGTTCCTCAAGCCGTTCCTCAAGGGTCTTCTTGACGATATTCAGGGCTTTGCCGGCCTGAGGCCTTTCCGAGGGATCAAGACTCCCAAGCTGCTTCAGGAATCCTGTCAGCCGGCCATTGGAGCCGAGAAACTGCACGCGCGCCGCATCCAGCTCCCGCAGGTCGGCCGCGCCGTCGATGGCCGCCAGACCGGATTCCTTCAAAGGTTCAATTTGATCTAAAATGGACATGTCTCCAAAGAATGAAGGCCACCCTGAGGGCAGCCTTCTGTAAAGATTCCTTAGTGGAGGGCCGCTCTTCCGGCGGAACACCTCCGTGGTGAAGGACTGATTCGGTCAGGACCGGGCGGCAGCCTTTTCCTCAAGAGCCTTTTTGGCCTGGTCGACCAGTTGCTGGAAAGCCGATTCGTCATTGACGGCGATGTCCGCGAGGATCTTGCGGTTGACCTCGATTTTGGCGGCGCGAAGGCCTTCCATGAAACGGCTGTAGTTAATTCCGCATGAGCGTGCGGCCGCGTTGATGCGGACCTGCCACAGTCGGCGGAAGGTGCGTTTCTTGACCTTGCGGTCGCGGTAGGAATACTGCCTCCCGTGATCGAGGGCGTCCTTCGCATAGCGATAAAGTTTGGAACGGTTCAGGCGGAAACCCTTGGCCGCCCGCAACATCCTCTTGCGTCTCTTTCTCGACGCTGCTGCATTAGTTACGCGCATTTTCTATCAACTTCTCCTTTCTTGATCTGTTTCTGGTGGTATCGCGGGGTTACTTGCGGTTGCTGAAAGGTAAGTTCAGAATAATGCGGTCGCGATCCCCGTCATCGAGCAGTGTGCTCGTGCCGAGGCGCTTGCGCTGTTTTGGACTCTTGTGCTGCAGCAGGTGTCGCTTGCCGCTTCGGGTCCTTTTGATCTTACCGGTGGCGGTAACTTTGAATCGTTTTGCAACCGCTTTCCTGGTTTTTGTTGTCTTAGGTCGACGCATCTTTTTATTAAAAAGGACGTGAATACTCGTCTCCATCGATGAATTACGCAAGGGAAATCTTCAGTTTTCCTTCGGCGATGGATGTGATGTCCCCGCCCGTTCCGTCCCAACCCCGCAGGCAGCGGTGGCGCAGCGCATGCCGTCGAGAGCGGCACTGACGATTCCCCCGGCATAGCCGGCGCCTTCGCCGCAGGGGAACAGCCCGGGGAGTGAGGGGTTTTCGAGGGTCTCGGAGTCCCGCGGGACCCGGACCGGCGAGCTGGTCCGGGTTTCAAAGCCGAGGAGACTGGCTTCGGGATTGACGTAACCGCGCATGCGGCGGCCGAAAAGCCGGAGGCCCTCACGCAGCCGCCACACCATCCATTCGGGGAGAATCCGGTCGAGGCGGGCAGGGGTGGTCCCCGGAAAATAACTGGTGGGCGGGAGGTCTCGTGAGTCCGAGCCTTTCAGGAAATCGACCAGTCGCTGTGCGGGAGCCTGCTGTCCGCCGCCACCGGCCTGTTTGGCCGCCTGTTCGAGGGCTTTCTGGAAGGCCACCCCGGCGAGCACGCCGTGGGATTCGGCAAACTTCCGCGTGTCCTCGGGTTCGACGGTGACCACCATGCCGCTGTTGGCAAAGCGGGAGTCGCGGCGCGCAAGGCTCATGCCGTTGACCACCACTTCATCATTTTCGGTGGAGGCGGGGACGATGAATCCCCCGGGACACATGCAGAAGGAATGGACACCCCGGCCCCTGATTTTGGTCGCAAGACTGTATCGGGCCGCGGGGAGCAGGTCTGGCCGGGGCTCCCCGGCGTGGAGGTGATACTGCACCTTGTCGATCAGCGACTGTTCGTGTTCGATCCGCATCCCCACCGCGAAAGCTTTTGGCTCGAGGTGGACTTCATAGCGCTGCAAAAGCCGGAAAATGTCCCTCGCGGAATGGCCGGTGGCCATGATCACCGCTCGGCCGGTCCACTCATGCCCGTCGGCAGTCACAACTCCCATCAGCCGGTTATTCTTTATTATCAGGTCTTCGACGCGGCTCTGGAAATGGACCTCGCCTCCGGCTCCAATAATGGATCCCCGGATATTCTTCACCACATTGGGAAGGAGGTTGGATCCAATGTGCGGGTGGGCGTCGACGAGGATCTGCTCGGGTGCTCCATGGGCGACCAGGGTGCGGTAGACCTCGGCGACGGGACCGCGTTTGGTGGCCCTTGTATAGAGCTTGCCGTCGGAGAATGTCCCCGCGCCGCCTTCCCCGAAACAGTAGTTGGAATCTTCAATGACTGTGCCCCTGCGGAGAATGGGAGCCAGATCGAACCGGCGGGCGGAAGCGTCCTTGCCGCGTTCGAGAATGACGGGCCTGAAGCCGTGTTCAAGGCATTTGAGGGCGGCGAACATCCCCGCCGGACCGCATCCGACGATGATAATTCGGTCAGCATCCGCGGCCACGGCCCGGACGTCCGGCCTGACCGGCGGGGCCTCCGGGAGAGGATTGTCCAGCCCGACCTCAAGACGCAGCTGGATCTTCACTGGCCGTCGCCGGGCATCAATCGAATGCTTGCGCAGCCGCACGTCGGCAATGCGTGAGACGGGCAGATCAAGAGCTGCCGCAGCGGCTTTCCGCCAGACATCCATGGTGTCCGAACCCTCCAGTGGGATCACCACATCCACCACCACTCCGGACCGGTTCAATGGTGAATCTTCAGAGGTTCCCGTCTTCATTCTCATCCGGTTCGACCGTCCTGTCCTCATCCACCTTCCCCGGCGCTTCGGAATCCTCTTCCGACGCATCCACATCCATTGACCCCTCTCCGGAACTCTCTTCCCGTTCCTGGCCCGGTTCGGTTTCACCCATCATATCATCGATAATCACATACTTCCTCATCGGCGGCATGGGGGGCGGTTCGGATTCGCTGTCAGCGCTCTGGGTCAAGGGGGAAACACATCCATTCATTGCGGTGGCCAGACAGAGCATTGCCGCCGCGGGCAGCCACGCCCGTTCCTGCGGCCGGGAGTGAACGGGAAACCCCGGCTTCCTCCCGGTTTTTTTCCGGAACCACCTCATGCGCATAGGATGAATCACATCCTATTTTTAGCGGTGTGCCTCCACTGCGTCGATCCCGGAATCATCGGCCAGCCGGCATTGCCTCACGCCGTCCCGCGGCGGCAGAACAGGTCCTTGAAAAGACTGATCACCTGCTGCACATCCCCGGTTTTCAGCCGGTAGGTGACCACCTGGGAGCGCTTTTTCCAATCCACCAGATCCTTGTCCTTGAGAATCGACAGGTGCTGCGAAACGGCGGAAAGGCTCAGTCCGGTCGCCCGTGACATCTCCGTCACCGTCCGCTCACCCTCACACAGCATGCACAGGATCATCAGCCGATGCCGGTTGTCCATCGCCTTCACCAGTGCCAGTGCCTTCTCAAATCCCTGCTGATCCAGCTCCAAATCCATGTCACTGCTCGTGAGATTCATCCTTTCATGTCCTTTCTTTCCCGTGAATTGTCATCCGTCGCTTTCCAGTTTCCCCAACTCCCGGATTTATTCTAACCTGATTCTCATCAGATCAACGTTCCGCACGGAGACAAAGGGCATTTTTTTCCACCCTGCAGATGCCGGGGACACTTGACTTTTATTTAGAATACACTAATTTAGAAATAACTAAATTAAATACCGGTGGTTTTTCCGTTGTTTCTGGATGGCCTGGATGGCTGTGGGAGCGGTGGGGGGCCCGGAGAAAGAGGGATATGGAAAAGAGACTGATGAAGTTGGTGATGGACTGGCCGGGCCGGATCATGGCTGGAGTGGTTCTGGCGGCGGTCGTGGTTCTGGTATTGGCGGTTGTGCCGTCGGTTAAGCCGGGATTACTGCCGGGACTGCCGTCGGTGCGGGTGGATACGGATCCGGAGAACATGCTTTCGGCCGACGAGCCGGTGAGGGTTTTTCACAACCGGATGCGGGGTGAGTTCGACCTGCATGATGTGATTGTTGTGGGGGTGGTGAATGACTCGCATGACTCGGGGGTTTTTCATGTGGAATCGCTGAAGGAGATTTATGCGCTGGCGGAATATGCGGAGACCATCCGTTTCAGTGAAGAGGGTGGTGATGGAGGTGGCGGTCGTGAAGCCGGGGTGATTGGCGCTGACATTATTGCGCCGTCGACCGTGGACAACATCGAGCAGGCGGGTCTTGGGTCGGTCCGGTTTGAGTGGCTGATGGCGGAGCCGCCGGAGACCGAGGAGGCGGCGCTGGCGGTTGCGGCCAAAGCGGCGAACATACCTTTTCTTGATAACACCATGATCAGCGGGGACGGCAAGGCGCTGGCGCTTTACATTCCGGTGACCGACAAGAACATCAGCTATCAGGTGGCGGAGAAACTGCGGTCGAAGATTGCTGAATTCGGAACAGGGAGCGGGAACACCTATCACATCACGGGCCTGCCGGTGGCGCAGGATCAGTTCGGAGTGGAGATGTTCCGGCAGATGGCGGTGTCGGCACCGGTTGCCATGCTGCTGATCTTCATCCTGATGTGGGTCTTTTTCCGGAACCTCAACCTGATTATCTCGCCGATGGTGGTGGCAATGGTGGCGGTGATACTGACCATGGGGCTGCTGGTGATCAGCGGGAACACCATTCACATCATGAGTTCCATGATCCCGATATTCATCATGCCCATTGCCGTGCTGGATGCGGTGCACATCCTTTCGGACTTCTTTGATGTTTATCCACGGATGAAGGACCGCCGCAGGGCCCTGGAGCACGTCATGGATGAGTTGTGGACGCCCATGTTCTTCACCTCGCTGACAACCTGTGCGGGATTCGCCTCACTGGCCTTCACGCCGATCCCGCCCGTGCAGGTATTCGGGATATTCATTTCCATAGGGGTCGTTCTGGCGTGGCTGCTGACGGTGGTGCTGATCCCGGCCTACATCATGATCATGCCGGAGAAATCATTTGAGAAATTCGGGATGGAGCATGAGCACACCGCGTCGGGGTGGAGCCTTGCCGGAGTGCTCCAGAAGACAGGCAGGATCACTTACCACCATGCACGGCTCATTCTAGTTCTTGTCCTGGTGGCGGGAGCCGGAGCCGCTTATGGCATCTCAAAGATTCAGATCAACGACAACCCGGTGAAGTGGTTCGAACCGGAGCATGACATCCGGGTGGCGGACCGGGTTCTCAACGAGAAATTTGCCGGGACTTACATGGCCTATCTGACCCTGCAGGCACCGGAGGTGGAAGGTGAGCTGACCCTGGACGAATCGATGCTGGCTGAGGCGCCGGAGTCAGTGCGCGATGCGCTGGAGCCGCACCTCGGGAAACCGCTGGCCGACCTGAATGAGATCATTCTGGAAAAGCAGGATGCAGCGGCCTCGGATGAGCTTTGGGATGCCTGGGAGGACGCGGCGCTGCTGATTGGCCGCCGCGTCCAGGAAAGCGACGTTTTCAAGCTTCCTGAGGTACTGCGATACATGGAGTCACTGCAGCAGCATCTGCTCGACACCGGACTGGTGGGCAAAAGCAACGGCCTGACCGACGTGGTCAGGACAGTCCACCGGGAACTGTTTCTGGGAGAGCAGGAGGCCTTCCGCATACCGGATACATCTGCGGCCGTGGCACAGACGCTGATCACCTACCAGGGCAGTCACCGTCCGCAGGATCTGTGGCACTTCGTGACCCCGGACTACCGCAAGGCCAATCTGTGGATTCAGCTTAAGAGCGGCGACAACCGCGACATGCAGGCGGTGGTCGAAGCTGTGGACGAATTCATGGATGACAATCCAGCGCCTTCAGGAATTACCCACAGCTGGTTCGGGTTGACCTATATCAATGTCATCTGGCAGGAGAAGATGGTCGCCGGGATGATGGAAGCCTTCATCGGAAGTTTTGTCATTGTACTGGTGATGATGATCGTCCTGTTCCGCTCCTTCTGGTGGGGACTGCTGTCCATGATCCCGCTGACGGTGACCATTGCGGCGATTTATGGATTCATCGGACTGATCGGCAAGGACTACGACATGCCGGTGGCGGTGCTGTCCTCGCTGAGTCTCGGTCTGGCGGTGGACTACGCCATCCATTTCCTGGCGCGGAGCCGTGAAATCCGCGCCCGGTGTTCCAGCTGGAAGGAAGCGGTCGGGCTGGTCTTCGGTGAACCGGGTCGTGCCATTGCGAGAAATGTGGTGGTGATCGGTGTCGGCTTCCTGCCGCTGCTGCTGGCACCGCTGGTTCCCTACCAGACCGTCGGATTCTTCATTTCCGCGATTCTGGTGGTGGCGGGTGCCGCCTCACTCATCATCCTCCCGGCTGTGCTCCGGCTCGCCGAGCCGCTTTTCTTCAGGAAAGCCGCGGAAAAGCAGGACACCGACAATCATTGAATTTCAGACAACCATAAAATTAGAAAAGGAAAGGATTCAAACGCCATGAACGACAACAGAAGACAGGGAACAGTGAAGTCAGCGATGCTGCTGGGGACAATGCTGGGGGTGATGGCCGCGGGTGCGGCTGCCGGCCATGCCGCCGATGTGAATGAAGTGGTCGGCAAGGCCAACCACGCCGCCTATTACCAGGGCACGGACGGCAAGGCGCGGGTCTCCATGGTCATCACCGACGGCCAGGGACGGGAAAGGACCCGTGATTTCACCATCCTCCGCCGCGACTCAAGTGACGGGCAGGACACCGAACAGAAGTTTTATGTTTACTTCAACCGTCCGGCGGATGTGAACCGCACCGCATTCCTGGTGTGGAAGCACCCGGGCCAGGATGATGACCGGTGGCTGTATCTGCCGGCACTCGATCTGGTCAAGCGTATCGCCGCCAGCGACGAGCGCACCAGCTTCGTCGGATCCCACTTCTTCTACGAGGACGTCTCCGGAAGGAATCCCTCTGAGGACACTCACGAGATCCTTGAGGAGACCGACAATTATTACGTCCTGAAAAGCACTCCGAAGGACCCCGGTGCTGTCGAGTTCGCCTATTACAAGAACTGGATTCACAAGACCACCTTCATCCCGGTCAAGACCGAGTTCTTTGACAAACAGGACAAGGCCTACCGCACATATGAAGCCCTCAAAGTGGAAAAGGTGGATGATTTCTACACCGTGGTGCAGTCCCGGATGACCGATTCCAATATCGGCGGGTCGACGACCATGAGCTACAGCAAAGTCGAGTACAACCTGGACCTGCCGGATGACATATTCTCGGAGCGCTACCTGCGGGCAGCGCCTCGGAAATACCTTCGCTGAACACAACAAACAGAAGATCCAAAATTATCAGCATGGCACCCTCAGTGACCCGTCCGCTTCCATGGCTCCGCAGCTGTCTGATGACGCTTCTCGTCTGCACACTGCTTCCGGGAGTTTCTATGGCCCAGGAACCCGCTCTTCCCTCCGGACTCGAACCGGCACTGCCTTCGGGCCTGCCCGATAGTGAAAAGTCTGAGGAGTCTTCGGATGAACCCTCGCTTCCGATGGGGCTGGGTGGAGACGGAACCATGGAAGAGGCTGAACCGTCACTGCCGTCCGGTCTGGGCGGCGGCGCGGATGTATCCCCGGGGCTTCCGTCCGGTCTGCCGGGTGTTGACATGGACGAGCCCGGTCTGCCCGCAGGGCTGGATGCAGGTGCCGACGCTGCCGGCCGGGATGATTCACCGGAGGACAGCGGCTTTCTGAAGTTCAGGGAAGGGCTGCCCTTTGATCTCACCGGATTTGCCGAAACCCGTGTCGGTCCGAGGCTGCGCGACAAAACCGACCAGAAGGACATGAGCATCGGTGAACTCAGGCTTCATCTGGAATCGGTCTACAGTCGTGAAGGGGTCACTGCGACACTGGTTTCCGACTTTCTCTATGACCCGGTCATGGACGAGCACGGGGTGGACCTGGAATCCGGTCAGGGCTGGTTTGATTTGCGGGAGGCCAATCTGCTGACCCGTCCATTCGGATTCATGGACATCAAATTCGGCAGGCAGATCCTCACCTGGGGCACCGGGGATCTGATTTTTATCAATGACCTTTTTCCCAAGGACTGGAACAGCTTTCTGATAGGCCGGGATGAGGAATACCTCAAGGCTCCATCGGATGCCCTGAAAGTGTCGTTGTTTCACGACATCGCCAATCTGGACCTGGTCTACACGCCACAGTTTGACGCGGACCGCTACGTCGATGGCCGCCGTCTGTCGTATTTCAATATGAACACGGCTTCGGTGGTGGGGCAGGGGACGCCGGTGCTCACCGACCATCCCGGACGCTGGTTTTCCGACGATGAATTTGCCGCCCGGCTGCACCGCATGGCTGGCGCGTGGGAAACCGCCCTGTATTTCTACCACGGATTCTGGAAGAGCCCTGCCGGATTCAGTCCGGCTTCCGGGCTTTTCACCTTTCCCGAATTGTCGGTATCCGGGGGCAGCCTCCGCGGTCCGCTGGCCGGGGGCATTGCCAATCTTGAATTCGGATATTACGACAGTGCCGATGACCGCAGCGGTTCGGACCCGCTCATCCGCAACAGCGAGATTCGGTTCCTGGCCGGGTTTGAGCGCGAGGTGCTGCCCGAGCTGACGGCCGGAGTGCAGTATTATCTGGAGCATATGCTGGATCACGACAACTATGTGGCGACTCTTCCGGCTCCGCTGCCGCAGCTGGACCGCAACCGCCACCTCCTCACACTCCGACTGACGAAGCTGATGATGAACCAGAACCTCACTCTCAGTCTTTTCACCTTCTACAGTCCTTCCGACAATGATCTTTACTTGCGACCGGAAGCTTCATACAAGATAAGTGACAGTTGGTCGGTTGAGGCCGGCGGAAACATCTTTACCGGTGAGGACAGCCACACTTTCTTCGGACAGTTTGCTGACAACACCAATATTTACATCGCATTTCGATACGGATTCTGAGTCCTGATCCCATCAGGGAGCGCCCGCCCCAGCGCTTCACCACCAGATTCGGCTCCGTTCGCACACAGCTTCAGAAACCCATGAATTATCAGGGACTCACATCGGCGGAAGTTGAAGAGTTGCGGGCACAGCATGGACCCAACAGCCTTCCGGAACCAAAACCAACCGGACCGCTGCTCATTTTCTTCAGGCAGTTTCTCAGTCCGTTCATTTACATCCTGCTGGTGGCGGCAGTGGTCTCCTTCTGGCTGAAGGAGTCCTCGAGCAGCATATTCATCCTCCTTGTCCTGTTTATCAACGCCATCATCGGGACAATTCAGGAATACTCGGCGGAACGCTCGGCTGCCGCCCTCCGGAAGATGGTCAAGGGCATTGCCCACGTCATTCGGGACGGGATCAACGTCACTGTCGATGTGGAGGACCTGGTGCCGGGGGATCTGGTGCTGCTGTCCTCCGGGGACAAGGTCCCTGCCGACATCCGCCTTCATCATGTCGTCAACCTTGAGGTCGATGAATCGATGCTGACCGGGGAATCGGTCTCGGTGCAGAAGAGGGTCGACACCGAAGTCGCCAGTGATGCACCGGTGACTGAGCGGGTGAATGAATGCTTTGCCGGGTCGATTGTGACCCGGGGCCGCGCCAGCGGGCTGGTGACTGCCACCGGGTCGCGCACACAGCTTGGTCGAATTGCCCGCGATGTCACCCGTGCCCGTGAATCCGAGCCGCCACTGATCATCCGCATCCGCCGGTTCACATACCAGGTGGCCGGTGCCATCATGGTGGCCATCGTCCTCCTGGTCATTCTGATGGCCATCAAAGGCGGATATCACATGGAGGAGATGTTCCTGATGAGCATCGGCCTGGCCGTTTCCGCCATTCCGGAAGGCCTGCCCGCAGCGATCACGGTGGCTTTGGCGATCGGCATGCGGCGTATGGCCTCGCTCAATGTCATCATCCGCAAGCTGGTCGCTGTGGAGGCTCTTGGATCCTGCACCTGCATCTGCTCGGATAAAACCGGGACCCTGACTGTCAACGAGCTCACCATCCGCAGGGCCGTCCTGCCCGACAGCAAGGAATACGAGATCACCGGTGAGGGAGTGGCACCGGGAGGGGATATTGTCAGTGAGCACGACCTCGAGCATCTGCGCGACCTGTGCCTGACCGGCGTCCTGGCCAATGAAAGTCATCTCGATTACGCCGGAGGTGAGTGGGTCTCGGACGGTGATATCGTCGATGTGGCCTTTCTCGTCCTGGCCAAGAAACTCGGTTCAAGTCTCTCGGAAATCCGCAGAGCCCGCGCGCAGCGGGACCTCCTGCCATACGAAAGCGAAAAAGCCCTTTCTGCCAGCCTGAATCACATCACCGAGGACTCACTCGCCCTTCACGTCAAGGGGAGCCCGGAGAAGATCCTCGAACTGTCGACTGAAATGTGGACGCCTGATGGCCCGGTTCCGGTTGATCGGGAACTGATCGAAAGGCAGTTCGAGAGTCTTGCTGCTTCCGGGTATCGGGTCATTGCACTGGCACACCGGTCGGCGGCACCGGAGCGCGTCGACGAGCAGCTGCATTCACTGGTTTTCCTCGGCATGGTGGCGATGATTGACCCGATTCGTCCGGAAGCCCGTGAGGCCATTCAGAAATGCCGCAATGGCGGTATTGAGGTGGCGATGATCACCGGAGATCACCCTGCGACAGCACGGGCGATTGCCCTCGAACTGGGTCTTTGCACCGAGGAGGAACCGGTGGTCAATGGGAGAACTCTGAGAGACGCGGCTGAAAAGTCTCCGGAAAGCCTAGACCAGTTGATCATGTCATCCCGTGTCTTTGCCCGGATTGAACCGCACCAGAAGGAGCAGATCGTCCAGTGTTTCCGCAGGAACGGTCATTTTGTGGCGGTGACCGGCGACGGAGTGAATGACGCACCGGCAATGCGGGGTGCCAACGCCGGTATCGCCATGGGCAAAAGGGGCACCGATGTCGCCCGCGAATCGGCTGACCTGATCATCACCGATGACAATTTTGCCTCGATTGTCAGCGGCATTTCTCAGGGCCGCATCGTCTACAACAACATCCGCAAGGTGATTGCCATGCTGGCTGCCACCGGGGTCTCCGCACTGCTCCTGTTCTTCCTCTGCGTGATGGGCGGATTGCCGATGCCGATGATTGCGGTCCAGTTGCTGTGGCTGAATCTGGTGGCCAACGGCCTGCAGGATGTCGCCCTGGCTTTTGAACCATCCGAGGGGAATGAACTGGACTACCGGCCGCGCCGCCCGGACGAACCCATATTCAATCGGCAGATTCTCATGCATGTCGTCTTCGCCGGCATCACCATGGGTCTGATTGCCTTCTTCTCATTCAGGTGGTTCGTCAACTCCGGTGAGGACATTGAGACGGCACGCAGTCTGACCCTGACGCTCATGGTCCTCTTCGGCAATGTTCATGCCCTCAACAGCCGTTCCGAGATCAAATCGCTATTCCGGATTCCGCTCTTCTCCAATCCGTTCCTGATAGCTGCCGTGCCCCTGGCCCAGCTTATCCACATCGGGGCGATTTACACCCCGTGGATCGGGGATATTCTCGAACTGAGACCCATCTCCCTCGCCCAATGGGGCACCATGGCCTGCATGGCTCTCGTGCTGCTCGGCGTCGAGGAAATAGTCAAACTCTGGCTCCGGCGTCACCAGAAAGGACTCGCAACTTCCAGCAGGTAAGATGCTCCTCTGTGGTCCCCCGGTGCCAGGCACGGACGTGCCTGGCACCGGGCAGTCGGAGTGAGGGGCTTTTTCTGCCTGTCCTCAGGCAGGTGTCGGCACTCCCAGAAAATTCATGATCCATTGAAAAGTGCGGGTGTTATCCGGGGGGATGGCCACTGACTCCCGGGCCTTCTGAAGAGTTTCAGCGGGGATGAGATGGGGCCGGGTTTCGGCGAGGGCGATGGCGTAGTCGGAATCATATTCCGGGTGCCCCTGAATGCCGATGATTCTGTCCCCCAGGATGAGGGCGTGGTTCGGGCAGAAGCTGTTGCCGGCAATCGTTTGTGCACCTGCGGGGAGGCTGACGACCTGGTCCTGGTGACTGACGAGGATATTGAAATCTGTCGCGGACGGCTGCATCCACGGCTGCGGATGCGACACCTGACAGTTGGAAATGCCGATGCCCCATCCACGGTTGGAGGTCTCAACGGCACCTCCAAGCGCCTGTGCGATAATCTGGTGACCGAAGCAGATACCGGCCAGGCGGGAGTCCCCTCCGGCTGCCAGCCTGCGGACAAAGTCCATGAGCCATGCGATCCACGGCTCCGGGTCATGGACTCCGAACCGGCTGCCGGTGGTCAGCCACGCGCCGCAGTCCGACGGCGAGTCCGGATAAGCGCCTTCGAGCAGATTGTAGACATGGAGATCCACCAGTCCCATTTCAATCCATGGCGTCAGCCTTCTCCGGAACATTTCGGGGTAATCCCCGCGCAGATGGCGGAGGTCTTCCCGCACCGCATCGCACTGCAGCAGACCGATTCGCATTGGGCCGGAACTGCCGGCCTTTTCAGAATCTGAGATTTCCATCGATGGCATCGAGAAGCAGGGACTGGTAGTCATCCACACTGAGGTCAATCGGGTTGGTCAGTGCCGAAGGGTCTTCAACGGCCATCGTGGCAATGTCGCGGGCCCTGTCGCGATCAATGCCGATTTCCGCCAGTGTCTTCGGGATGCCGATTGACTCCCGGAGAGCCAGAACGGCTTCAATGAACTTGTCAGCTCCCGGAGGGAGCAGTCCGATAAATGCGCAGGCACGTTCGAGTTTGTCCTCGAGAACTCCGCGGTTTCTGATGAGCACGTATGGCATGAGAATCGCGTTGAGCATGCCGTGATGGGCATCGAAAACCCCGCCGAGCGGATGAGCCAGGGCGTGCATGGCCCCCAGTCCCTTCTGGAAGGCGGCGGCACCCATGGATGATGCGGTGAGCATTTTCATGCGCGCCTCGAGATTGGCCCCGTCCTCGACGGCCCTCTGCAGATTCTCAAACACCAGCCGGATACCTTCCACGGCGAGCCCTTCGGCGATGGGATGAAAAACCGGGGAACACAGCGCCTCGAGATTATGGGACAGGGCATCCATGCCGGTGGCGGCGGTCAGGGCAGGGGGCAGTCCGACACTCAGTGTGGGATCGAGAACCGCTGTCACCGGCAGCATTTTCGGATGGAAGATGATCTTCTTCACCTTGATTGCCTCATCGGTGATGATGGAGGCGCGTCCGACTTCCGAGCCGGTGCCCGCAGTGGTGGGAATGGCGATCACGGGCAGAATGGCAGCTGCATCGGCCCGCTTGAAATTATCACCCTTGTCTTCAAAGTCCCATATGGGGCGGGTCTGTCCGGCCATCAGGGCAATGGCCTTGCCGGCATCCATCGCCGATCCGCCGCCAAGCGCTATGACCCCGTCGTGATGGCCGTCCCTGATCGCTTTGACTCCCTCCCCGACATTGCTGCCGGTCGGGTTTGGCTTGATGGCGGAGAATACACCGGTCTTCAGTCCTGCATTCCGGCAGTCCTCGATCAGCTGCCGGGTGAAGGGCAGTTCGCGGAGTCCCGGGTCGGTGACGATCAACGGACTGGTGATGCCGTTCTCACGGCACCATTCCGGCGTTTCCCGGATGCGCCCGGCTCCGGCCCTGATGGCGGTTGGGTAATTCCAGTTTCCCTGAAAAGCCTCGAAGTTCATATGGATTGTATAAATGAAAGGTGTTTGATTCGGGATCAGACTGGCAGACGGACATGAAAGGACTTCGGCCGGGTGAGGTGCTCATAGCCTATAGATGAAAGGGTGCATCCCCGCCCCGAGTTTTTGACCCCGGTCCATGCCAGGGCCGGGTCGAGATAATCGCATCGGTTGATGAAAACAGTCCCGGTCTCGATCTGCTTTCCGATGCGGATGCCTTCGTCGGCATTGCCGGTGAAGATGGCGGCCGTGAGCCCGAAGTCACTGTCATTCATTGCGGTGATGGCTTCCGCATCGTCGGCGACCGGTGAGATGGTGACCACCGGACCGAAGGTTTCCTCGCGCATGATCCGCATCCCGCGATTGACGCCGGTCAGAATCTGCGGTGCCAGCC
Source organism: Verrucomicrobiia bacterium (assembly GCA_030425355.1). Lineage (GTDB taxonomy): Bacteria > Verrucomicrobiota > Verrucomicrobiia > Limisphaerales > JAJOIW01 > JAJOIW01. The sequence continues at coordinate 432 of JAUIAG010000107.1, read as the reverse complement.
AGGGCGTTCCGGGCTTGTCTGCCGGGAACAGCGCAGGATCAATCAGGGCAGTGGCTCCGGCTGAAACGGCCTCCTGGACCTGTTTGCGCACCTGTTCCGCCGCGGAGGTGCGGACCATCGGGCCCAGTGTCGTTTCTGGATCCATAGGGTCCCCGAGGCGGTAGGCGCGCACCAGTTCGGATGCCTTATCAACAAATGCATCATAAAGACTCCGGTGCACGTAAATTCTCTCGATTCCGCAGCAGCTCTGGCCGGAATTGAAAAAGGCACCGTCTATGGCCGTTTCAACGGCATGACCGAGGTCTGCATCAGCCCTGACATAGGCCGGGTCCTTGCCACCGAGTTCCAGTCCGATATTCTTGAACTGTCCGGCAACCGCCTTCTCCATGGCGATGCCGCCATCCACCGATCCTGTGAAGCACACCATGCGCA
>JAUIAG010000106.1 GCA_030425355.1 Verrucomicrobiia bacterium | reverse complement strand
GGGTCGGGACTGGATTGGATGGCAGCAGGATCGAGTTTCCATAGAAATCTACAGGAAGGTCGGATTTACTGATGGCAATCAGCTGCTGGGGATAGGTCAATGCATCGGTGACCACATCATTGATGCTTGGAGTCACCGCGTCGTAAACCACGCGGATACGTCCGGCATAGTCCTTCACCGACTGAACGTTGATGGAGAATCCGCCAGTCGGCTTCTCACCTGCAAAAACTCCGATCAGAGTGTTCTCCTCAAAATCCACCGGAGACGGCAGGGAAATGGCGGCATCGCCGACCTGCAGAGCCGCCCAGTTGCGCCACTCGATCCCGCTGTTTATAACCACGGTCTCTGCAGTGCGAACTCCGATGTTCGGATATTCCACGTTCCTGAATCCGACTGGAGTTCCGGATTCCCCGCCGCCTGCCGGGAGGATGTGATACCGGTGCTGCTGGGGATAGGGTCCGTCCTCAAGTGTATCACGGCCCACAGAGGTGGCATTGATATAAACTGTTCCGTGTTCATTCACGGGGTGACCCCAGTCGGCGACCATTCGCATGTCGCCAGCCGGGAAAACAAGACGTGCATCCACTCCGATAAAATCCTGGTTGGCGAAAGGCTTGAGTCGGGCTTCCGGATCACCGGAGAAAGGCGGTTCACCAGCGGAGAGAACCATGAGGTTTCCAACTTTCATGTCTGGAAGCGTGGTGCCGTCAATATGATGGATACCTGCGCCAGCCATTTCCAATGTCCATCTTCCATTATGGGTCGGCTTCCATCCGCCTTCCGGAGGAGCGAGGAGAAACCGGGCCATGACAAGATTGTGAGGTTCCTCTGCCGGTTCGACCCCGACAAGACGCAGGGGCCCGAGTGTCTGTCTATCGCCGGTGGCCATGGAACGAACGACCCGTAAGTCATCGGCCGACAGCGATTGCGGATCAAGCAACTGTTCTGACTCGATCACCAGATGGATTTCGGATGAATCCATGACACCCTGAACCGGAGTCGCCTCCGCTTTGGCCGAGAGTGTTGTCGGTGGCTCGGTGTCGCGGATTCGGACTTCAAGCACGCCGATTCTGCCACCGGCGATCCCCTGCCCGCTGGCAGAGACCACTCCACCGTCCATGAGGATGATGTCGAAGAGCATCTCCTTCACATTGCCGAAAAAGTCAGGAGTGAACTTCACGAGATATTGTGCTTCGACAGTGACCTGGTCATCAAACAGCTGAAAGTCAGCCAGCTCGGCTGGATAGGCCGCAACGCGGGCAGCTGTGTTTCCGCCCCTGATGAACGGCTCAAGTCCGGCAGGAACGATGAAGATATCATCGTCGCCAAGGGATCCGGTATCCATGCCGTCAGACAGCTCATACCGGACAGAGATCAGTGCCTCCTGAGTATTTGCTGAGCGGATGGTCGGTGCCTCGGCGGAGACACCGGATACCTCGGATGCCCATGGATCGCGGGAAATATAAAGTCTTTCCCTGCCCAGCAGCTTCCCGCCCGACATCACCGTGAAAGAATGCCGAAGTCCGGGCTCAGGATCCCCAAGGGAGTAGAAATTCTCCAGGGGCTCAGGAGCGGGTCCGGGCAGCTCAAGATCAGAGATGGGCTCGATCATGACCTGCACCATCCACTGAAAGGATCCATCCGCTGCGCGGGCTGAATCCAGTTCACCCCATTCGATAACCTGATATCCCGGCAGCAGTTCCAGGATGACATGAGCCTGGTACCCGGAATCCCCTTCGAAAAAGTCGATCCGGGCAGTGTGCTTTTCAGGCTGCTGATCCGGAACAACCACGATGTTCAGATCGCGGGTCGAAGTTCCATCGCTGTTGGAGGCAATGAGTGTGTAAGTGACATCAAATGGTCCGTCAGCAGGAGGCCATGGCAGTCCCTCAAAGGTTCCGAGCGAAGCAGTCATGTAAAGATCACTGCTATCCGGACGGGACTGATGAACTTCCATCGCTATCACATTCGTTCCGGGCTGAAGCATGGAGGCATCAATGTCCATGATCACCGGATCGCGTCTGCCATCCCCGCGGGCATTTTCGAGTGCAGCAGTGGTGTGCCCCACTGGTCCGGAAGGCATGTTGGAACGGATGATCTCCTCGCCGTTCAGGTAAACAATCACACCATCGTCCCGGAAGACTCGAAGCAGCAGAGGCATGGACTCCGGTGCAAAGAATCTGTCCTCGACCTCGAACTCGTGCCGGAAATAGGCCGTCATGGTTTTTGCTTCCGGATCATCGCCGAAGCTGATCCGGGTCCTGACGTCATCATCGCCGTATCCGAGAGGCGATGCGCCGCTTTCCCATGAAGAGTCCTCGAAGTCGTTGGTCATCCATGATGAATCCGGAGCCTCGACACCGTCATAATACTTCCAACCGGCTCCGCGGGGAATGATCGACATCATCTCTTCGAAACCCGGAACGTCCATAAGGAGAAATTCGAGCGGATCGCGGAATGTATCAATGAATCCGGGCCGCACAGAAATGGAATTCCCTTCGACAGGTCCGATTCCCGGGCGGATCTCAAGCCTGTCCGCACCCTCTACCAGCCATGACAGGGTGACTGATTCACCCAGACGAATCTCATCCTTGTCCGCTGAAAAATCTGAAATGACCGGCCGCAGAGACGGATCCGGAAGCGGGATGCGAATGACCGACTGGAATTTCAGTGATCCGTTCACGAAAACGGACAGCTGATATCGGCCGTCCTGGAGGTCCGGCAGCGGGTATTCAAGCGGAAACGGCGCGACCTCAGGCTCACGAATGAAGGTAACTTCCTCCGCAGTGATGTTGATATGCAGACCATTGCGGAATTCATCCGTCTCCAGTTCAACCACCTCAACCTGTCCGGCGTCGGTCATGACAAAATAGGGATCCAGAAAGATGATGGCTCCTTCGAGAATTCCCTGTCCATCAGGTCCTGTCCGGCCCTCGAGTTCCACCACGGCCTCGACCCAGGGTGTTGCCGAAACTGCGAATTCAGCCTGTGCCAGAATTTCCCCCTGATGCTTCAGAACAAAGACGTACTCTCCCTCCTCCAGTTCAGGGATTTCATAGCTGTATGAATTCGGAGGGGGCAGTTCGTTGATACCCGGGAAGTCACCCTCGCTGAATTCAACACTTGCGGAGACTTCACTACCATCCACCGTGACATCACCCCATGAAGAAACGTAAAAGCTCAGATCAGAGAAGCGGACACGCACGTCGGCGAAATACGCTCCGCCACGTGCCCGGCGCACAGAGAGGCCAACCGCATCCGGGACAATCGGAGGCCGCTCCTCACCGATGAGAAGGTTGAGAAATCCCAGATGCTGGTGCCGTATGGGGCGTCCCCCGGGTCTCAGCACCTGGTCAGGCTCCAGCAGCAGAGCGAATCGCTGATTCAGATCCGCTGTCCAGACTGCGCCGTCGCCATCGGGATGAGGAATGCGGTAGACCGCTTCGACCACTGCTTCACCGATCCATGGCATGACTTCCCCGGTCGAAGGATCCACGATCACTTCGGGATCACCGGGATCACTTTCGGCCGGGGTTTCCCTGGCAACCAGTTCTGCTGCCGATGAGTATCCGTCATAGCCAAAGACCCAGATGTCCCCATCGCCGATGGACTCCGGATCCACGCCTGCATAGCGGATAGTGAAGGTGAGGTCTTCCACCGGCTCACCGTAAACGGCCCGGGGAGAAACTCTCAGGCTATCCTGTGCCTGCCCCAAGCCCGCTGCAAGTGTCATGACCAGCCCCATCAAAGCCGGCCCCACCGCTTTCGAAATTTTTCTGAACAAGGTCTTTGTTAACATTTTTTCCTGATTCCTGAATGATATTGCGACATTTTATGTGATTTACAAACCATTGTTCGGACAACCGGTGGCACCCTGACCCGCCTGAACCGTCGACCGAGGCAAGTTAGTCCACATCATCAATTTCAACAATGGCAGGCGCAAAAAAGATGAAAGAAAGTCATGAACGGGATGCTCCGGCTGCCTGTGGCGGCAAGAAATACTTTGCCGCCTCATCAAGCCGGAGGTAATTTTCGCGGGTATGAGCAATGACTTTCGTATTGAGAAGGACTCCATGGGAGAGATGCAGGTCCCGGCTGATGCTTACTACGGAGCGCAGACCGCCAGAGCCGTCGAGAATTTCCCCATCAGCCGGTTGCGATTTCATCGGCCGATGATCAAAGCCCTGGGGCTCCTGAAAAAGGCGGCCGCCATCACCAATGTCGAACTGGGACGACTCGACCCGGCAATCGGCGATGCAATCCAGAAGGCGGCTCAGGAAGTCATCGACGGAAAATGGGACCATCAATTCGTGGTGGATATCTTCCAGACTGGATCGGGGACCTCCACGAACATGAACACCAACGAGGTCATCGCCAACCGCGCCATCGAGATCAACGGCGGCACCATGGGTGATAAGTCAATCCACCCGAATGACCATGTGAATCTCGGGCAGTCCAGCAATGACATCATCCCCTCCGCCATCCACCTGGCCGCAATGGACACAATGGTGCATCAGCTGATCCCCAGCCTGAACCACCTTTTCGACTCACTGCTTTCCAAGTCGCGTGATTTTTCATCGATACTCAAAATCGGCAGGACACACCTGCAGGATGCGACGCCCATGACTCTGGGCCAGGAGTTCAGTGGATATGCACGGCAGGTCCAACTCGGTATTGACCGCCTCTGGGCTGTCGAGGAAAGACTTGGTGAACTGGCACTGGGCGGCACCGCCGTCGGAACGGGTATCAACACCCATCCGGATTTTGCCAGGAAGGCCATACAGTGGATCTGCGACGAGACCGGCCTCAACCTGACCGAAGCGCAGAACCACTTTGAGGCACAGGGCGGACGGGATGCCTGCGTGGAAACCAGCGGGGCCCTCCGGACCATCGCCGCCAGTCTGATCAAGGTCGCCAATGATATCCGCTTTCTCGCCTCAGGACCGCGCTGCGGGATCGGTGAACTGAAAATGGAAGCCACCCAGCCCGGTTCATCCATCATGCCGGGCAAGGTCAACCCGGTCATGTCGGAAATGCTGATCATGGTCGGGGCCCAGGTCATGGGCAATGACGCGACTATCGGATTCTCCGGTGCCTACGGCAACTTCGAGCTCAATGTCATGCTCCCCGTCATCGGCCACAATCTTCTGGAATCAATGGAAATCCTCTCGACGGGCAGCCGCGTATTTGCCGATCGCGCAGTCAGGGGACTCCAGGCCGACAAGGAAAGATGTGAGGGCCTCATTGAACAGAGCCTTGCCATGTGCACGTCTCTCGCACCGGTGATTGGTTATGACAACGCAGCCGCCATTGCCAAGGATGCATACAACAGCGGACGCACCATCCGCGAAGTGGCCAGAGAAAAGTCGGGACTTTCCGAGGACAAACTCAACGAACTCCTGGATCCGGCATCCCAGACCAGACCCGGATGAGCCGGCATCCACCACCGCCGCATCCACTATCACTTTTTATACCACTAAAAATGCCGGGACTGTTCAGTGCCCGGCTTTTTTTGACAATAAATTATCCGACTGTCCCCGGTTGCGCTTCAGAACTCCTCCCTGATCTCATTGCGCACCGAGATGTTGTGCCGGATCTTTTTGTTGATGTCCTGAATCACCTTCATGGGGACTCCTCCGTTCATTTCGTTCCAGCGGTCGAGAAAATCCTCGACCTCCTCTGTTGATTTGAATTCAGGCACATCCGGGAGCTGACCTTTTTCAGCCGACCAGAGCGCAAGCGAGATGGTTTTTTTGGGACTCCGCTCCTCGGGGGTGTCCACTCCGTGGCCTTCAATCACCATGGAAACATTGCGATTCAACAGCGTTGTAGCCAGCCGGCTGACCAGACTGATCTTGCGAATTCTTGAGTTGGGAAGGTTGTGGAGTTCAAAAACCAGATTCTGTCCTCTCATTCTCGGGTGGTCCCCGAAGACCCTTGAGTTCCATGCCTTCCACAACTGCGGGGCGAAGAGAAGCGGCTTGGCTCCGTGCTTGGAGAGGATTCTCCAGTTGCTTTTTCCGACCTTTTCCATGGCATGAGAATAGCTGAATCCCGGGATCCGTGCCACAGCATCTTCAATCGCATCGCATCGCCGCGCCGGCCAACGCCCGCCATTCATCGCGCTCCCCGGATTCGCCTCCTGCCCGGGAAAAGAAAAGCCGGCAGTCCCTGAGGTGCCGGCCCTGATTAAAGTAAAGCGTTGTGAAATTCGGAGCCCCGTTCGGGGATCTTCAGGAAAGAACCTCGCGGACCTTGAGAAGAAGGTCACGGGTCATGCGGATTCCGTCCATCTCATTGACTTTGCCGCCTTCATACTCGATGCCGACGAAGCCATGGTAGCCGGCGTTGAGGACGATCTTCATCATCTTGTAATAATCAGTGTGTGCCTCATTGCCGAGATCATTGAAATCATGTGACTTGGCACTTACCGCATAGGCGTATGGCATGAGTTCCCTGACACCCGTGTAGCGGTCATACCATTCGTCACCGGAAACCCGGAAGTTGCCGAAGTCAGGCAGAGTGCCGCAGTTACGCAGGTTGACCTTGCGAATGACAGCCGAGAGCCAGGCGCCGTTGGATGACAGGCCTCCATGGTTTTCAACAATCACATTCAGTCCGTGACCGGCCGCAAACTCGGAGAGACGTGCCAGTCCGTCAGCAGCCAGCTCGATCTGCTCCTCATAGCTGCCGCGCGATGCAGCGTTGACACGAATTGAATGACAGCCGAGAGACTTGGCGGCCTCAACCCACTTGTAGTGGTTTTCGACGGCCTGCATGCGGCGGTTCTTGTCGGGATCACCGAGGTTGCCCTCGCCATCACACATGATGAGCAGCTGTTTGACACCATGGTCCTTCGCACGTTTGTCGAGATCGCTGATGTAAGCCTTGTCGCCAGCCTTGTCCTTGAAGAACTGGTTGACGTATTCGATGGCATCGATGTCAAAGCTCTCGCGGGCGATTTTGGCAAAATCCCGTGAATCCATCTCACCGCTGCGGAAGGCACGGTGCAGGGACCACTGAGCCAGGGAGATCCTGTAAAGTGGTGCAGAGGCATGGTGGTCCGCAAGAGCCTTGCCGATACCAGCCGGCAGCGACAAAGCCAGACCCGCCAGACCACTGGATTTCAAGAAATTTCTACGATTCATGTTCATATTGTTTCGTTGCTTCAAAATGGATTGAGACACCTGATTGTTACTGAATCACGGATTAAATCAAGAGGCTGATTCAGGGTATGTGGCAGGGGTGGTGCCTTCGAGAGGTGTTTCGTCAATCGGTTCCCGCATTGGGGGTCGGGCCGGAAACAGGGCCACGAAGAGGACGAGAACCGCCAGGGAACTGACAGCTGCCACCATCCACAGACCATTCCAGTCGACAGAACGGAGTTCGCTGCGGGCTATGCGCGCGGCGTCTTCCTCGGGGATCTCCTGTCCGCTGCTGATGATTTTCCAGTCAGCGATAACCCGTGTCGCGGTTTCCTCGCCCAGGAGTCCGGTGAGCCTCTCCAGCTCAGCGGGATCCGCCGCCATTTCACCCAGTTCCTCGACCGTGGGGGTGTAATGCGCCTTTACCTGCCCGGCAATCTGCGCCCCGATCAGCATTCCAAGACCAAGCGTGAAAAGCACCAGCATACCCTGGGCCTGACCGCGAATCGCCCGTGGAGCGACCTTGTCGGTGTAGATCTGGCCGGTGACAAAGAAGAAGTCGTAACAGATTCCGTGAAGGAGGATTCCGACAAACACCATCCAGAAGATTTCAGGAGGTGCACCGAAGGCGAAGAGGGCATAGCGGATCACCCAGGCCAGCATGCCGACGGCCAGCATCCACTTCACACCAAGGCGCTTGAAGAAGATCGGCATCACCAGCATGAAGAAAATCTCAGACATCTGCCCGAAGGACATGGTCGCGCCGATCACGTCAGTCAGGAGCAGTCCTTTCTGAACTGCCTGGAGGAAGCCGACTTCAGTCGGGTCGATAAGAGCCACGACACGGCTGGCTATCTGATAGTAGAACGAAAGCGGGATGCAGATCAGCAGGGAACAGACCATGAAGATCAGATAGGCGCGCTCCTTGAGGAGCACCAGAGCATCGAGACCGAGTATCTCTTTGACGGATGGCTTCTCGCCTTTGTCCGGCGGGGTGTTCGGGAGCAGGAAAGAAATGACGCCCAGAGCAACGGAGGCACCGGCCGTCAGATGAAACATGCTGACCTTGTCTGACCATCCCCTCATGCTCAGAAAAACACCGGCCACAATCCATCCGATCGTGCCAAGAACCCGGATCGATGGAAAATATTTCTCCGTATCGCTGATGTTCTTCATGGCGATGGTGTTGGTCAGGGCGAGAGTCGGGAAGTAGCACAGCATGTGTGCGAGAAACACCCAGTTGATCAGCGACGGTGAAGGGGTCTCGGCAACCATCATCCCCGAGGCGATATACATGAAGACACCGCCAAGCAGGTGCATCACCGCCAGCACAACCTGAGCCGGAAAGAAACGGTCGGCGACCATCCCGACAAAAAACGGGCTGATCATGCCGGCTATGGGACCGACCGAATAGGTCCAGCCGAAGTCGGCATCCGTGAACCCGATCATGCCGAGGTAGTTGGGTGCCGTCACATACCATGATCCCCAGATAAAGAACTGGAGGAACATCATCACCGAAAGCTTTAATCTTAATACCGGGTTCATGAATGGGAGCAGAAATACAGGAATAGCCGCCCTGTTTGCAAGCCCCATCCGCCTTCTCTCCAGTTGAAAAATGTTGATCCGGATCATAAGCTGGGCTCACATGAGAGAGGCATTCAAGGAATGGGCTGTCGTGGTCAGGGCGCTGGCCACCGGCAGACAGATCATCATCCTCCGCAAAGGTGGAATTTCCGAAGGCAGGGGCGGATTCACCATGGATCACCCCAAGTTCTGGCTTTTTCCCACTCTCTTCCACCAGCAGAACGATATGGTCATTGACGGGCAGGAAGATGCCGCCGCCAGTATCGCCTCCACCAGACCGGACGAGTCTTCGATTCCCATTCAGTTCTTTGCGCGGGTGGAGAGCTGGAAGCGGATCGATTCCCTGGATGAGGCGCTTTCCCTGGCCGGCCAGCATGTCTGGAAGGAATCGGTGATTCGGGAGAGGTTCGACTGGAGTCGCCGCAAGGATATCCACGCTCTGGCAGTCCGTGTTTATGCCCTGCCCCGCCCGGTCATCATCCCCGATTCTGAATCATACGGCGGCTGCCGTTCATGGATACAGCTGGATGAACCGGTCTCCACCGACTCCGCCACGCCGGTGCTCAACGACAGGGATTTCGAAAGCCGCCTCGGACAATTCGAAATGGCTCTCGGGCTGCATTCACACCAGGGCCGCAAGGCCTGAAGAAAAAAGCGACTGAATGAATCAGCACCCGGCAACCGGCGAAATGCTCCTGCCAGTCGACAGGCCGGTAATCCTCGCCAGCAGTTCCCCCCGCCGCCGGCAGATCCTCGCCGGGCTCGGAATGGATTTCCGCATTGAAACCAGCGAGGCCATCGAGGAATCATCCGGCACCCCGGACGAACTCGCCATACGCAACGCGTGGATCAAGGCTCACCCAGTCGCCGCAAAAAACCCGGACTCCCTCGTGATTGGATCCGACACCGTGGTGGCTCTGCATGACCGCATCTACGGCAAGCCTGCCGACATGACTCATGCCCTCAAAATGCTCACAGAACTCAACGGCTCCACTCACACCGTCCACACAGGCGTCGCCATTTTCTGCCTCGAGACCGGGCTGGAACTGACGTTTGCCGACTGCACCGAAGTCACTATGAAAAACCTTCATCAGAACGAACTCAAAGACTACCTTTCTCTTATCAACCCGCTCGACAAAGCCGGTGCATATGCCATCCAGGAACATGGAGAAAGAATAGTGGCCGGCATCAATGGATCATTCGCCAATGTCGTCGGGTTCCCGACTGAACTTTTTGTTCAAAAATGGAACCGGTATGTGGCATCATCGTGACAGCCCGGCCATTGGCATGAATGTCGAATTGATTCACCGGCGGGTCTGGGCAAATATACTTTCAAAATTATGGGCAATCAGCAGATTTCAGATCCATTTGGAACATTGAGTGAGTTTGACCTGAGCAACGGGTCAAAGGGGCGGTATTTCTCCCTCCCTGCCTTGGAAAAGGCGGGTGTAGGACCGGTTTCACGTCTCCCTGCCTGTATCAGGGTGGTGCTTGAGGCGGTGCTCCGGCATTGCGACGGGACGCGTATCACCGAAGCCCACGTGAAAGAGCTTGCCAATTGGAAACCCGTGGCCAGCCGCAGCGAGGAAATTCCTTTCGTTGTCTCGCGCATCGTCCTCCAGGATTTCACCGGCGTGCCGCTGCTGGTGGATCTGGCTGCCATGAGATCCGCCGTGCACCGGCTGGGTAAGGACGCTGAAATCATCGAGCCGCTTGTGCCGGTCGATCTGGTGGTCGACCATTCGGTCCAGGTGGACTTTGCCGGTGACGCCGAATCATTCCGGCAGAATCTGGAGCTGGAGTTCACACGCAACCGCGAAAGATACGAGTTTCTCAAATGGGGAATGCAGGCCTTTGAAACATTCAAGGTCGTGCCCCCGGGCATCGGTATCGTCCACCAGGTCAACCTGGAATACCTCGCCAAAGGAATTCTTTCCACCGGGGACGGTATCTACTATCCCGATACACTCGTCGGCACGGACTCCCATACCACCATGATCAATGGTCTCGGCATTGTCGGCTGGGGCGTCGGCGGAATTGAAGCCGAAGCAGGGATGCTGGGCCAGCCCATCTACTTCCTCACACCGGACGTCGTCGGTGTTCACCTCACCGGGCATCTCAACCAGGGTGTCACTGCAACCGACCTCGCGCTGACCATCACCCAGATGCTCCGGGAACAGAAGGTCGTCGGCAAGTTCGTGGAATTCTTCGGCCCCGGTGCCGCCGCCCTGCCGCTCACCGACCGCGCCACCATCGCCAACATGGCCCCCGAATACGGCGCCACCATGGGCTATTTCCCCATCGATCAGGAATGCGTCAACTACCTCCGTTCCACCGGACGAACCGAGAAGGCCTGTGCCGACTACGAGTCCTACTACCGGGCCCAGAACCTCTTCGGAATCCCGCAGAAAGGACAGGTGGACTACTCGGTCGAACTGGAACTCGATCTCGCATCGGTCGTGCCATCGGTGGCCGGCCCCAAAAGGCCGCAGGACCGCATCATGCTCCCTGATCTCTCCGAGTCCTTCACCGACGCCTTCAGCAAGCCGAAAACAGACAACGGCTTCGGCAAGGCACCCGAGGACCTCGACGGTGTCCATGCCAAAGTCAGTCTCAATGGCAAGGGCGAAGTGGATGTGCAGAACGGCAGCGTTCTCATCGCCGCCATCACCAGCTGCACCAATACATCCAACCCGTCCGTGATGCTGGCAGCAGGCCTTCTGGCACGCAAAGCCGTGGAAAAGGGCCTGTCCGTTAACCCGGTTGTCAAAGCTTCGCTGGCGCCCGGTTCGCGGGTGGTCAGTGATTATCTCGACAAGACCGGACTCCAGCCCTATCTGGACAAACTCGGTTTCAACCTGGTCGGCTACGGGTGCACCACCTGTATCGGCAACTCGGGACCGCTCGCTGAGCCGGTCGAAAAAGCCATTCTCGACCACGATCTGGTCACCGCTTCGGTCCTCTCCGGGAACCGGAACTTTGAAGCCAGGGTGCACCAGAATATCCGTGCCAACTACCTCATGTCGCCGCCGCTTGTGGTCGCCTATGCTCTGGCCGGAACAGTCAAAATCAACCTCACAACGGATCCGATCGGAACCGGAAGCGACGGACAGCCCGTTTACCTCAAGGACCTGTGGCCGTCCCTCAGGGAAATCCAGGACCTCCTCAAGGCAGCCCTTAAACCGGAGGTGTTCCAGAAGCTGTATTCGGACTTCGCCAACCAGAATCCGAAGTGGAACGAGATTCCCTCCACCGCCGGCGAAATCTATGACTGGAATGAAAGCAGCACCTATATCCAGGAGCCGCCATTCTTCGAGAATTTCGACCTCAATCCCCAGCCCATCACCCCCATACTCGAGGCCCGACCACTTGGTATCTTCGGTGACTCTGTCACGACGGATCACATTTCACCCGCAGGCGCCATCAAGGCCGATTCCCCGGCCGGGAGGTTCCTCGCTGAAAATGGTGTGGCATTCAAGGATTTCAACAGTTACGGATCACGACGGGGCAACGACCGCATTATGACGCGCGGCACCTTCGCCAATGTCCGCATCAAGAATCTCATGGTCCCGGGCTCCGAAGGCGGTGTGACCAAAGTCTACCCGACCGGCGAGGAGACATCCATTTACGACGCTGCACAGACCTACCGCAAGACCGGGACTCCGCTCGTGGTCGTCGCCGGAACCGAATACGGCACCGGCAGTTCACGGGACTGGGCGGCCAAGGGAACCTGTCTGCTGGGTGTTCGTGCTGTCGTCGCCGCCAGCTTTGAACGGATCCACCGCTCCAATCTTGTCGGAATGGGAGTCCTGCCTCTTCAGTTCCCCGAAGGAACGACCCACCAGTCTCTCCGACTGGACGGATCGGAAACCTACTCAATCCCCGATCTCGACGAGAATCTCAGGCCGCAGCAGGATCTCACACTGGAGATCACCCGTGCAGACGGCGAGAAGATCGAGGTTCCAGTCAGGTGCCGCATCGATACCGCGGTGGAAATTGACTACTACCGACACGGAGGCATCCTCCCCTTCGTGCTCAGGCAAATCATTTCCCAGGCCGGCTGATCACCTCGCACCGGACACTTCCAATCTCACTCGGCACGCTTCGAAAATCCTCTTCAGCGTGCCGTTTTTTCGCCTATATTCGTAGGAAATCAGCTCACTGAATTCATGAACATCCCAGGCACCAACCCATCGATGCAGGCCCCGGAATGGAGCCCGGAGAACCGGCATCCCTCCCGGCCGCCAAGCGGGTTCACGGCTGAACAGATTTCACGAAAAATAGGACATGAACTGCGATCACAGCTGACAGGGACCTCCGGCCTGCTCGACCTTCTGCTCGAAACCGACCTCAATCCCAGCCAGGCCGCCTTCGCCGAGTCAATCAAGGGAAGCATCATGACCATGCTCTACATGGTCAATGGCATCCACGACATGATCCGACTCGAAAACGGAACCTTCAAACCGGCCAACTCCCGATTCAATCTCAGGAGGCTTTTCGAAGACCATGAATTTCTTTTTAAAACAGCTGCCGAGGAAAGAGGCCTGCAGATTGCCTTCACCGTCTTCGAAAATGCTCATGACGAACTGCTCGGTGATTCACGCAGGCTGGGCGTTATCCTCTTCCATCTGATTTCAAACGCCATTCATTTTGCCGACAGTGGCATGGTCAGGGTGTCCGCCCTCGCACTCATGGACGATGAGAACACCATGCATCATTCCGGCACCCCCGTTCAACGGATACTCTTTGAAGTCACTGACGAAGGAGAAGGCATCCCCGAAGAAGTTCACCAGGCATTTCTGAACGAGAAGTCCATTTCGCATTCTCTCTTCCTCAACAAGGGCATGGGACTTTTGACCTGCCGGGAACTCATTGCCAATCTCGGCGGTGAAATTCGCCTGCAGTCCTCCAGTCCGGAACGGGGGTCCAGCGTGCAGTTCTGGCTTCCCTTTCAGGTCGTTGGCTCCAGCCGGGAGGAAACAGATGGGCCCCAACAGGAAAGGATCCATCCTAAGGACCAGTCCCGGGAGACAGCCCACACCACCGTTGCCGGCTCCCATTGCGTGCTCCTGGCTGATGACGACCCGGTCAACAGAAAATTTGTCAGCACCCTTCTGAACAAACACGGCATAGCCACACACTGCGTCGGCAACGGTGAAAAAGCAGTGGAAGCATACAGATCCCGAAGCTTCCAACTCGTCATCCTCGACTGCAACATGCCCGTTAAAACCGGATTTGAAGCGACCAGACAAATCCGCGAAATTGCTGCCGAGCGGGATCAGTCGACTCCCATCATCGTCTGGTCAGCAACCAACTCGGAGTTGGAAAAAAATATGGCTCTCGCCGCCGGGGCCGATCAGTTTCTCCTCAAACCGGTTGATTCGCGAAGCCTGCTGAGCGTTGTCACTGAAATGCTGGCAGAAAGATCATAAAGCTCCGGATTCAATTATTCCCGGACAGAAGTTCATTATCATGGGGCACGACCATCACCATAAACATCACCATCATCACCACCACCATCATGACCATGGCACTGCGGACATGAGTGACAGTCGGCTGGCCATTGCCGTCAGCCTCAACCTGTTACTGACAGTTGCAGAAGTCATCGCGGCTTTGCTCTCAGGGTCACTGGCCCTCCTGGCAGATGCTCTGCATAATTTCAGTGACTGTGCCTCGCTTGTCGTCGCATGGATCGCCCGACGCATCTCCCGCAGAGGCGCTGACTCCTCCTTCACCTTTGGATACAAGCGGGCGGAAGTCATAGGGGCGACCATCAACCTCACTGCTCTGATCGTCCTCGGTGCCTACCTGCTGCTTGAAGCAGTCATGCGGGTCTTCAGCCCGGCCGAGGTCCAGGGTGGACTGGTTATCTGGGTGTCGGCCATCGCTATCGCCGTTGATGTCGGCACCGCTCTCGCGCTGCTTTCAATGGCAAAAGGAAATCTGAACATTCGGGCGGCTTTCCTTCACAACCTCACCGATGCCTTCAGTTCGCTTGTCGTGCTCATTGGCGGGGCTGTCATACTGACCTTTGGCTGGAACTGGATCGATCCGCTCCTCACTCTGCTCATTGCCGGCTACATCCTCTACCAAAGCATACCAATGCTCAAAAAGGCTATTCATGTTCTAATGGACGGCGTCGATTCAGATACCGACATTTCTGAAGTCCATTCAAAACTGGAGGATGTGCCGCGCGTTGAAAAAATCTACCATCTTCACCTGCGCCAGATCGATGAAACGCTGATGTCCCTCGAAGCACGTATCGTTATCAGCCCTGTTCACCTCGAGGAAATTGAGGACATCAAAGCCAGTATCCGCGGACTGCTCCATCAGTCATTCAATATCGATCACTCAACACTCGAGATAGAGCTGAGCTCCAACGCCCCGCAGAGGGATAAACCGGCCTGCGGATACCCCGTCATCACTCCCGGTCCCGACTCCAGCTCCAGCCACAGCCGCCCTTGACCGCATTACTCTTATCCTGACCCGACATGAATAACTCAGAAGAACCAACCGGATCAAAACCCGTTTCGCACGATTCAGACTGCCCGGACTGCCTTGAAACCCTCCCGGAACCGGCCAGCAACGAGAAGGAAAACATGAAAGCTTTCCTCCAGCAGGAAAGTGAGAGATTCCTCCTCTCCGGACCGAACCGCCGCTTCAACGACCTCAGCCTTCTTTTCAAAATTGGAATGGAACTCTTCCGGGGCTTTCGGGCACTTCACTTCGTCGGTCCGTGCATTACTGTCTTTGGATCCGCACGGTCCCGTGAGGGACATCCATACTACGAACTGGCACGCGAAATGGGCTCCATGATCGCCAGAATGGGATTCACCACCATGACCGGAGGCGGCCCCGGCGCCATGGAAGCCGCCAACAGGGGCGCCCGTGAAGCCGGTGGATTCTCAGTTGGATGCGGTATCAAACTTCCCTTCGAACAGTCCAGCAATCCATATCTCGACAGATCAGTCGACATGGACTTCTTCTTTGTCAGGAAAATGCTCCTCCTCAAGTATTCATTTGCTTTTGTGGTCCTGCCGGGCGGCGTAGGAACCCTCGATGAACTCTTCGAAACTCTGACCCTCATCCAGACCCGCAAGATTATGAACTTCCCCGTTGTCCTCCTCGGTGAGGATTACTGGCGTCCCATTCATGATTTTATGAAAAAAATGGCTGAGGAGGAAACCATCAGTCAGGAAGACCTCGACCTGGTGTTCCTCACCGACTCCGTGACCAAAGCCGCCGATCACATTTACCGATACGGCGCCAGACAGTTCGGACTCCACCAGAAAGGTTTCGGCAAGCATCGTTCACTCTGGTTCCTGGGTGAATCCGAACTGCAGTCCCGGAAAGGCGGCGTCCCGCTTTAAGCGGTCAGAACGGGATTCACTCACTCCACCGCCGGACTTTTGTTGTTGTGTCAGGACTGGATAAGCTTAAGGTTGATTCCCAGGACAATTTTCATCACATAAGTGAACGACAAAATGATTGATACAAAAACGGCTCCCTTCATCCTCGCAGGCATCGCTGCACTGATACTCACCGCATGCGGAGGCTCCGAAACACAGG
>JAUIAG010000105.1 GCA_030425355.1 Verrucomicrobiia bacterium | reverse complement strand
CGTGCAGCTGCATCAGTGGTCCGTTGGTGACAAATACCCGCCCCCTGGCAAAGGCTTCCCACCATTTATCCCAGCTCAGCTCCCCCTCAACATTCACGTACACCCGGTTGTATCCGACCGGATTGGGGAGGACACCGCTGGCGCTGCCGGCCGACGGCGGAATGCGGAACCCGCAGTTCAGAATCCGGTAATACAGGTCCTGGGTGTAGAGGCCGTTGCCGTGCGGGCCGGGATAAAGCTGACGGTTCCTCGCCCGTCCCCATGCTTCGTTGTCGAGCATCCCCTGTCGCTGGAGGTGGTTTTGTGCTATGCCGATGCTGTCGACCCTGCCGGTCGCCAGCCACGCGGGGACGTCCATCCAGAAGGGCTTTTCGACTTCAATCCACGCCCCCTGGCTCTCACCAATTATCAGAAAATCCGTCGATGCCGGGTATTCGGGCGTGGAACCGGTTATCCGAACTGGCCGGTCGAGGCCGTGGTAGAGGATTGCCCCGCCATTCCGTTCGTCCTCACCGCTCATGATGTGAAAAAACCGGTTGATGCCCTGATGTCTGATCTGCCGCAGCGGGTCGGGCAGCTCGCGGCCTCCCGGGCGATGATTCCAGATATTCGATTCATTCCACCACGTCTGAACACTGGCAATGAAAAGGTCCTCCGCCGCCATATGCCGCGGCATTTCCTCCGGTGACCGGTGAACGTGAAGGTCGCCCCCGTACCAGCCTTTCTCATGCATGGCCACCAGTCTTTCCAGTCGTATTTCGATGGCTGACTGGCTGCCCGGTCCAACGGTGACTGTCCGGACTGCTGATTCCCATTCCGGGCCCTTTTCAACTGTCAGCAGGTATTCTCCAACAGGCACTTCCATCGACTCCATGCCGTCGGAAATAAATCCGCCCTCCCAGAATGGAACCTCCTTCGGCTGCCATGGAACCCCGTCTCTGGATTTCAGATAGACCCGGCAGGGCAGCAGTGAATTATCGGACTGCCTGACCTCGAGCCTCAATGCTCCCGTGGCAGTCTCATCACCGACAGACAACCCCACGCAGTTCAGGCCTGCGAGACAAAGAAGAACCGCCTGCAGAATCCCGTCGATACCATTCACACCAGATCGGAACATGTCGCCAGTCTATCCTGCCTGCCGGGCGGTGAAAAGAACTACAGTGATAACCATTCTGCATCCATGTGTGTAACCCCACCGCACCGCACTCATCCGCAAGGCACTCCTGTCTTGACTCCACACCCCGGCCTTATCACTCTTTTCCCAACCATCGGAGCGACATGAAACTTCTTTTAACGGGGGATATACATCTGGGGAGGTCATCCACCAGAATATCAGTGAACGGGGATACCACGGACCTGCGGGCCGTGTCGGCATGGCGGCGAATTGTTGAAACCGCATTCCGTGAAAAGGTCGACGCGGTCTGTCTGAGTGGCGACATTGTGGATCAGGACAACCGGTTCCTTGAATCGATCGGCCCGCTGGAGTCGGAGATCAGCCGATTGACCGCGTCGGGCATTCATGTCCTCGCGGTGGCCGGCAATCACGACTTCCAGGTGCTGCCCAGAGTTGCCGAGCATGTCAACTCAGAGTATTTCCACTTTCTCGGGCAGGGTGGGAAATGGGAACGGGTGACTGTCAGTGATCAATCGGGCAACGCTGTCCATGTCGATGGCTGGTCCTTTCCTCAGAGGTACGTGAATGAATCGCCGCTGGACAGCTATAACCTGCCTGCCGACCGGACCATTCCAACAATTGGCCTTGTTCACGGAGACCTCCACGACGCGAAATCCCCCTACGGCTTTCTCAATATCAATAAACTTCGGTCACTCGATGTCTCAGGATGGCTGCTGGGACATATTCACAAGCCGGAGCTTGACTGTTCTGCCGGAGCATCCTGGGTTCTTTATCCGGGGTCCCCGCAGGCACTCAGTCCGGCTGAGCAGGGTGTCCACGGGGCATGGCTGACCGAGACGGAAGGTAATGGTCTGAAGGTGCCCGTGCAGGCGGCCATTTCCTCGGTCCGCTATGAGGAACTGGACATTGATATGACCGGTATCAGCTCCCGCGAAGCCGCGGAAAGCCGGTTCTTCGAATGTATTCGTCAGGCGGCCCAGGAATTGCACGACACCGGCCATGGCCATTGTGCCGTCCTGAGTCTGCGAATCAGGCTCACCGGGGAATCCGCACTGGCCCACGAAATGGAAGCCATCGCCACCAGGGTCCGCGAAGACCTCACGGTTCAACACGCCGGGCTGACCGTCCAGGTTGAGAAAATCAGAAACGCCACCACCGCTGCCATCAATCTCGAGGAACATGCCGGGACACACACAGCTCCCGGCGCCCTTGTGGATATTCTTCGGGAGCTGGATGAAGAAAAACCATCCGTCAGGGCTCATGACCTTCTGGCACAGGTCATGGAGGACATCCGGCGAGTCGACAGAACCCGTGATTTCTCCACCCACCTGGACCCCCGTGCGGTTGACGAAACCATGGCGCGGGATTTCATCAGAGCCGAGGCCCGTCGACTCCTTTCCCACCTCGTTGCCCAGATCAGGAATCAATAGTTCTTCAAACGCCCATGCATTTTTCAGAAGTTCGCATCGACAAGGCCTGCGGCATCGACCGGGGGCAGGGTTTTGTCATCAAAGATCTGTCTCCCGGAATCAACATCATTTACGGCCCGAATGCCTCCGGGAAAAGCACAACCTCCAGAGTCCTTCAGGAGTTGATGTGGCCGGGCCGGACCGGCCTCGGTTCCGCCACCGTCCATGCACGCCTCCACCACGCGGAATCTCAGTGGACGATTGACGGCGAGGCCGGTCATTTTCAAATTCTGAGGGACGGTACTCCTGCCGCGTCTCCCGATTGCGGGCCCCCGGAAAACCGGGTCCGCTATAACCTCGCTCTCCACGAGCTCATTCAGGTTGACAATCAGGACTCGGATTTTGCCAAGAAAATTACCGATGCCAGCCAGGGCGGATTTGACCTCAGTGCCGCCTGCCAGTCCCTCGGGTATCAGGAATCACCTCCTCCACGCCGCAATGAAAGCAGGGCGGTCAGGGATGCCGACAGCCGCCTCAAAACCGCCGAGGCAAATCTGATCGCGGTCCAGAACGATGCCTCCGGACTCGAGTCCCTTCAGGCCGAGTACCGGAAAGCCGTCGACGCTGCCGATGAGTTGAAGCTTCTGGAAGCCGCCGGGGAATATCGCAGACTGCTCGAAGAGCTTCGCGGGGTGGAAGACAGGATGGCATCCATGCCACCGGTCATCTCACGCCTGCGTGGTGATGAAAAAGAGACGCTCGACAGGCTCGCTGCAAAAGAAACTGACCTTCAGCAGCGGCTGCTCAAAGCACGCGACCAGATGCGCCAGGCACAGGAGACCATGGACGGTTGCGGCTTTCAACACGGGGTCCCCCACGAGGAAACACTGGAGAAGCTCAAGGAACTGGATAGCAGAGCCCGGAAACTGGACGAGGATCTTCGGCATCTCAAAGCCGATGTTGCCGACCTGGACGCTCAGGTCGAAAAACACCTCGAACCGCTTGGAAAGCATTTCAATGATTCACAGCTGGAGAACCTGGCGCGGATCCCACTGCCTGGCCTGGATGAGTTCTGCAGCAAAGTCGAACAATGCCGTGCCGCCAGAGCCGTCATCGGTTTCAGAAAAAAAATTATCAGCGAACTGTCCCCCGGGGACAATGTCCGTTCCATGGATACCCGCCTGGTGCACTCAGCCTACATGGCGCTGGTGCAGTGGCTGGCGGCACCCACCCACGCAGCCGCAGGGGACTCGAAACCATCCTCACGCTTTTCCTCCATCCTGGTTTGGGTCGCGGTGTTCCTGATCATCGCCTTGTCCGTATTCCTTGCGGTGCTTCACAATCCGCTCTGGGCCATTGGGGTAATTGCCGGAGTGGTCATCCTTTTCCTCGATTTCAGACAGGGCCGCCCAGACCCCGGGCAGGGGGCCGCCGCTGACACCGAAGCCATCAGAAAAGTGAATCAGGATTCCTATGCCCAGACCACTCTCGCCCCCCCGGATTCGTGGGATACGGACAGCGTCAGGGCCCGCCTCAACCAGCTCCTCGAGCTGTCCGCTCAGGTCTCACTCGAACAGCACCTCCGAGGCCTCAAAAAAGCGGAAGACGACAGGGCCACCGAACTGGAACGCATGACAGCAGAACTGGAAAATCAGAAGGCGGAGATCAGGGAAAAAATCGGTCTGGCTGTCGAAATGGATGACCTTTCCTTTGCCAGACTGGTTCGTCTGATCGGCGACTGGCAGTCAGCCCACAAAATGGCACAATCCAAACAGACTGTCCTGCATGAGACTGAAAAAACACTGGATGCCGTTCTGAATGAGGTCAATGAACTGCTCGGTCAGTCGGGGATCGGACCGGCTGATTCATACGACGCCTTCTCACTGAAACTCCGCAAACTGGAGACCCGCGTCAGTGATTTCCGCACCGCCAAAGCAACACTCGACGCCACTACAAAAAATATCAGCGATTTCATTGAGCCCGAACTCTCCTCAGTGGCCCGTGAAAGAAGTGAGCTTTTCAAGCGCCTGGAAATCGGCGAAGACAAGGTCCGGGATCTGGATATCTGGCTCAACCGGCGTGACGAGTGGATCGACCTTCAGCGTCAATTGGATGAACTTAAGTTTGCCTCCAATCAGAGACTGGCGGCTGTCGAAAGCCGCCAGGAATTTCTGAATCTTGATGAATCAAGTCTGACGGAGAGAATCGCCGATGCCCGTTCACTCATGGACCGCAGGGACGAACTTCACGCGGAAATCGTCCGGGTGAAACATGAAATCAGAATTGCCAGCGAAGGACACAACCTGACCGATGCTCTTGCACACAGGGAATCCACTCTCATGGCCCTGCGCGATGCCCGTGATGAGGCAACCGCCGCGGTTGTTGGCAACACCCTCGCCAAATGGATTCGCAGGGAGTCGGTCGACCGGTCCCGCCCCGAAGTCTTCCGGCGGGCCAATGAGCTGCTGGCAGCCTTTACCGGTTATACGCTCAGCCTTGAAATCCAGGATGAGTCCGATCCGCCGTCCTTCAAGGCCCGGAGGGGGGACGGACCGCTTCAGTCCGTCAACGAATTGTCGGTCGGCGAGCGGGTGCAGCTGCTGCTTGCGGTCCGGGTGGCCTTCATGGAACAGGACGAGCCGGCACCACTGCCGATGTTTCTCGACGAAACCCTGGGAACCAGCGACGACCTCCGTGCCGACCAGATCATCTCAGCGGTTATCGAACTGTCCCGTCAGGGGCGTCAGATTTTCTATTTCACCGCCCAGAGGGACGAGGTCGCCAAGTGGAAAACTGCCATGGAGGAACGCGGAGTCCCGTTCAATATCATGGATCTTGGCCGAATCCGACAGCTCCAGGCCGCGGAGAGCCTTCCAATGCCCCGGACCCTCGCCACCATCCCCGAAGTGCCGCATCCCGCAGATCATTCATACCGGGATTATGCCGGGATCCTGTCCGTGCCGGGACTCGACCCCGCCGCGATTCCATCGGACAGAGTCCACCTCTGGCATGTCATGGACGATCCCCACCAACTCCACTCCCTCCTGCGCCTCCATATCACCACCTGCGGGCAGCTGAAAACCCTTGCCGGCTCGGCCCGCGAGAGTCTGGTTGATCAACCGGTCATGGACAGAACCCTCGCCGCCATCCGGGCTCTGGAGGATGCATTC
Organism: Verrucomicrobiia bacterium; assembly: GCA_030425355.1. Lineage (GTDB taxonomy): Bacteria > Verrucomicrobiota > Verrucomicrobiia > Limisphaerales > JAJOIW01 > JAJOIW01. The sequence continues at coordinate 10,587 of JAUIAG010000105.1, read as the reverse complement.
CGCGAGTGGTCACGGGGCAGGACCAGGCCCGTTGACCGCCAGGCTCTGATGGACTCAGGTGCCGTCAGCGACAACTTCATCGATATTCTCACCGAGCATACAAGGCGCCTTTCCGGTGATGCCGCCGCCCTCATCGCCGCCCTCGAAAACCGCGAAGTCCCGAGATGGCAGAATAAAAACACCGAAATTCTCCGAGAATACTTCCGGGAACATGGCTACCTCTCCGATGAAATACCCCTGACCGTCGACCAGATCCGCACCCACGTCCTGGCCGCGTCCTCCACTGATATAAACAATGGCCTCCTCCCCACGTCACTCATCGAGCGAATCCTCCGCTCCCTCCCGAATTGTCAGTAGGCAATGTTCGGTACGCCAATCCGGACAATTCGAATTCATGTCTCAAATCGGAATTGTCAATCGCCAGGAAAAATATGAGGACGTTTATTTCGTGAATTGCACCAGCTGCGGCGACACCTGGTGATGCCGCACGCTCGCCTCCGGGTCCTTAACCCCGGCACTCAGTCTTCAAAATGAAATTCCCGCGACCCACGTGCTCCGGGATTTCTATCAGTTCCTTGATAGATGTCCTTTCGCGGAAAATCCTATCCTGATCAGAATTTCATTGGCTCCACCGTGAATCCATTCCACGCGAAAACCCGGTTGTCCGGATCTGTCCGGATTTTGTCCGGATGCAAAAAGGTCAGTTTTTATTGGTAAATTCAGCAAATCACGACTCTGATTCGAGTGGTGGCTGGGATGTGTCCGGATTTTTCCCGGATTCTGCTGGTGTTGGTATTGATCGACGGAGCCCGGGATGAGCAGGAAGTCGGTCGACGGGCCCCTGCCTTATCAGGTGAGCAGCCCGCACGCAACCATCTCATTGAGATCGCGGCGGGCCACACAGTCGATGATGCCGTTCTTCGCGGTGAATCTGTGATGGTTTGAAGAGGCCGGATCGTCGGCCGGGACTGAGGCACCAAACCCGCCACCAGACGATATTTCCTTCCGTGTTTTGGCCAGCACTGAGTCCTTTGAAAGACAAAAACATCGCGTAATGGTGATTTTTTCATGCCTACCCAGGCTCATGACTCACTCTGGCAAAATTCCCTGAAAATCTTCCCGGCAGGAGGCTTATAATCCTGAGCCCCAAAGGGGCGTGCGATGACAGCCCAGGGTGAAGCAGGGCGCAACCCTGGGTTTTGCAATCCTACAATGACCCGAGCCCTGAAGGGGCGTCCGGGGCGTCCGGGTGGTTAAGCGTGGAGATGCGCCACGTGAATCCCTCTGCGACGTTCAGCGATGAGGCCGGGTCTTAACCTTTCTCTGATGAATTGCATCTCGGCGGGGCCGGCTGGCCATCCGGAAGTGTGATTTCAAGGCAGGCAGGTGTGTATTCAAAGGGCAGGGCGGGTATGTTGCCTGCCAATCGCATAGTCTTCTGTTCTGCAGGGATGAATGAGTGTCAACGATTTATTGAAAATCCCGGTAGTCCGGCTTCCCGGGGGCGCCGACGTCCCCGTCTGCATGAGTTGGATGTATGAGTGAGCTGCCGGTCTGCTAAATTAAAAATCAATGACCGTGGTTGGTCAAATGCAGCAATCCATGCTAGTGGTGTAATCGTTGTCTATGAGGTCCTCTAATGTTGCCAGGCGTTGGCTCTGGAAGCATAAGTTATCATTGGGCTTGTAGTAGAACAGCAGGATATAAATATTGCATTTGTGATCCACCCATGGGACTTCGAGGTCCGGGCGCTGCTGCCTGTCGACTTCTATTGAACACCATGTTTTAAAGTCCTCGGTGCATTTAATCAGTGTGTTTTCAACTACAAGAATTTCCTTTTCAGTGAATATGTTGACCTGGATCATGGTGCGTTGTTGCTTTTTTGGTTTTATTGAAAAGTGGTCTGCTGGTGATCAACGTGTCATACGTCACTCTCAAAAACATAGACAGTTGTTTCGTATTTTTGATTCATGTAAATGGAAATTCCTCCCGTGAGTTCAGCGATAACTCTTCTATTTTGAATTTTGTTCCCTGTCTTTGACCGTCTGGAATTCCTTGGTTTTGCCCCTGTGGTTTCCTCCGATGCCTTGTTTTTGTTCTTCAAAGTGACAAGAATCCTTCGGTCATGGACGTCACTTATTTCATTCATGTGCGATCTTGGAATGCTCTTGAATCTGGTGTCCTTGAAGGTTGGATCATCGGTGAGTTCCTCAACCAGTTTTTCCATATTGACTTTCCATGCGTATCGGTCTCCCGGGGTTTTGGCCGGACCATAACGCAGAACAATATCCCTGGGAGGGTTTTTCATAATATTTCTCACTTCAAAAAGGAATTGTTGAAGGAAATCCACACTCCAGCTTTTGGCTGCCATGTAGCGGTCAGTGATTTCAATGGATTCAACTTCTGAAGAAGCAAGGAAATCGAAGTCCCTTTCTATCTGGCGGGCTTCATTGCACTGGTAGAAGAATCTCCGGATCGCTGGGGGCGGTTCGAGTTCGGTATCCTTCAGAATTTTTCCCTCTGCGATCAGTTGTTCAGCCTGCTTTCGCGGGACGCGAACGGCAATAAGCGTATCATCAGGGGACCATAGCCGGTCCAATATGGCAGCGTGCCCCTGCTGGTCGAAGATCAGGGTTGCCTCCGCTTCACTCGAATGCATGAGAATCAGCTGCGGAAGAGGCAGCCCGTCCAGAGTCGTGATGTCGGTCGACAACTTTCTGATTTCCAGGTATTCATTGCGAACCAATGGAAGAAAGCACTCTGCGGCCCGCCTTGCCCGGGGCAGACCCGTGTCTTTGAAATCCGGAAGATGGCAGGAAAGTGTAATCACTTTCTTGCCGTTGGCCATCCACCTGTTCAGGCAGTCCCATGCCGGGAAGTATGAACTGAGAGGTTCTTCCTGACCTGTCTCGCCGGATTCGATTCCTCCGATAAAGTTTCCAAGGTAATTTCTGACTACAGCAATGCAGTCAACCTGTTCACATAAATTCTGCAGTGCGGACTGTCTTATGACTTCCCCGCCAAGTTTTTCGGGATCATCACGTTTGATTTCAAGAAGTCGGCTCAGCCAATTGATTGCCTCATGACGTCTGAAACTTTCCCAGTATGCCTGATTTGAATAACTCCTCAGACACTTCGAACAGCTGCTGGTGCAGTTGTCCTGACAGTTCAAAACATTCCCGACCGCATACCTGAAAATATCCGACGCTGCATGGTCGGATATTCTGGTTGAATAACCCGCTCCACCCGGAACATTATCGAAAAGTATAAGCTCCAGTCCGCCGCCGAAAAGCCATCGGTATGTGGCGGAAATTTCGTTCTCCGGGATCTCCATCATCTCGCATACAGCAAGTCGAATTGCTTCACATATGGAACGGGCAATTCCCTCTTTTGCTTCACGAATCTCACCGGGAGACGGGTTGTCGCTGTGAAGGTCCATCGGCTCAGGAACATTTAACCCGCCTCGAATCTGCATGACATCGGTGTGGAATGTATGAGCGAGGTCAAAATTCCAGCTGGATGGCGGACGGGTGCACTGTTGGTCCGTGTAAGGATTTTTATGTTTTTCAACAGATCGTCTCGTGGGTTTTACAGCATGGGAATAGCCACATTCACATTTGACAAATCCGTCATTCCTCCCTTTGTTGATGATGATCATCCTCCCACTTTGAGCATGCTGTGCCGCCCAATGCACTCTCAACAGGTCCGTGCCACGGAAATCCCTTTCAGGTGCATTCCCGATCAGTTGCACTTCAGTGTTTCCCGGGGGTATCTCGCGGATTGGCCCCGGTTCTTTGCCTGCCGATTCACTGATGGCAGTCGTGAACCCGGATGGTTCGAGATATCTCCTGACTGGTGACTGGACAAGACTGCCTTCACAGCTGGAGCAGTGGCTGGGGATCAGGCTTGAGTCTTCCCGGGACTCAATATGCCGACAGTTGCTGCAGATCTTATAATAGAATGGGGGCATGAATTCACGGGGCGTGTATGGAATTGCCCGTGATGTCCACACTCTGCCGCCTGCGACCACCTCGGCTCCGGGAGCATATTCTATAATGCCGATCCTCGCGTCCCTCGACAGCTCAATCTCACTGTCATCTTTTCTGCCCTTGAGGACTTCGAGATCAATGTTGTCAACAGGGAAGCTGTAGGTCGGGATCAGTCCATATTTGGAGAGAAAATTGACAATAGGCAGATTGGCCCAGCGGAGAGCCCTGTTGCGCATGGGCGCAGCGGCATTCAGTCTGCCTGCAGCGGCCAGTTCCTCCGACTGGTTAAAATAATGTCTGAAGCGGTTTCCGAAGATGTTTGCAAGTTTCGCTGCCGCCTCGAGAAAGGCGACTTCCAGCATCCCGGAAGTCGATTTCAGCGCTTCTGACTCAGTTTCCGAAAGGCTTGGTTCGAGATAGTCCAGCAGATTTTCCGCGAGCATTTTTGCCTCAGCGGACTGGTCAGAACGCACCCAAGTACTCAAGCGGTTGTTGAATCTTTCCTCCTCCTCCTCAGTAAAGCTGATTGGGGCATCATTTTCAGGCACCAGTCCTCCGGCACCAGTATCCTGGATAACTTTTGGAAGACCGAAAAACTGGCCGATCTGAAGTGCGTTTTCAGTCAGTCCCAGGCTTTCAAGATATCTGCTGACCAGAATCGAAAACTGATGTCTCTGGAATAATCTGGTATTCCCCAGGTGAACTGTCGGTGGAACCGGCTCGCGCTTGAGGAAAGAGCTGGCATGTTCAAAGACATCCTGGTCGTATCGGCGATTCCGCGCATAGGTGATGCTGACGGGAGCGGCCTGCGCCCGTCGGCCTGCGCGGCCGGCCCGCTGCTGATAGTTTGAAATATCCGGTGGCACATTTCTGAGTATCACTCCTTCCAGATCCCCAAGGTCGATTCCCATTTCCATGGTGGTGGATGAGGACAGGACATTGACTGTTCCTTCCTTGAACTGGCTTTCAATCTTCTCGCGAACGGGGGCGGCAATGGCGGCTGTGTGCTCGCGTGCGATGACAGATGGCAGATCCCCGAGTCTGGTATAAAGGAAATGGTAGTGGTTCCGCTCCATCTCCACTCTCCATTCTTCAGGCGGGACTTCCTCCATGAGGCCATTGCATCGCCATTTGGTGCAGATACCGCCAAGTGAGTAGGAGCTGATCCCTGAACATTTGCTGCAGCGGAAAACCGGTTCATTCTCATTCCTCAGGCGCCCGGAGATGAGTCGATGGTCCAGAACCAGGTAAACAGATCCTTCCGTGTCGGAGATCAGGACCTCTCCTTCACCATCAAGATCCATGGAAAGGGAATTCCAGATATCCCGGAGTGTCATTTCCCAGTTTTCTATCCGGAGTTTCTCACGCAGGACCTCGACATAGCGATTCAGATAGACAGTCCCATCCGGTTTCCGGGAAGGCAGAAGATGGAATCTTCCCTGTCTTTTGTCTTGAAACTTCTCAAGGGAAAAGCGCCTGTTTTCCTGAGCCAGAGGGCCCCAGAAAAATTCGTCTGTGGTGCGCATCCCGGCCGGCATTGAGATAGCCCGGTTCAGCCTGAATGTGTCAAGAATCCATCGAATCAGTGCGGGGCCATAACTCTGCTTCAATCCGGCACTCGAAGCGATCATTGCCAGGTCGAGCTGATCATAATTTACGACAATTATGCCAAGGTCCTCCAGTGATGTGCGGCTGCTGCCCGACGAGCAGAACTCCGCGTAAGTCTTGCCACGGATAATGTCTGTCCTATCATTTCTGATGGCAGGTTTGCCGTCGCGATTGGTCAGTCCATGCTTCAGAACCGGATCAGCATCCATGGAATCAGCCAGTGATCTGATGCTGATCGAAGAATCACTCTTTAGCCCCTTTACAATGGCCCGGCGGATTATCAGGTCCTCATGAGTTCTCTGCATGTAGGGGGCGTAGAATGCGGCATCCTGGCGATGATCACTGAAGGCCAGCATGTTCCGTCCACGTCCGGGGAGCCTGGTTCTTTTTACCTTGTCCCGCGAAGTGGGTAGATGGGCATAGAGGACCTCGCTGATGGTCGTTGAGAGTGCCTGATCCCCGGGATGGAAACCTGTAATAATCTCCATTCGGTCCCTGCACCCGCATGACTGGCAGATGGTGAGTCTTTTTCTTGAGTCAGATGTGGGATCGTCGTCATCGTCATTTTTGGGAGCATCCATTCTGGCCCGATGCGTCATGAGCCATTCGTCAGGATCATCATTTTCCCCAAGCATGTCACGCACATCACCGCGGGTGAGATGTATATACACCTGACGCATTTCATTGTTTTTTTCCGCCTCCTCTTCCGAGACGTCATCCGGAATGACGAGGCTGTCCTTTGGCTTGAGCCAGAAAACAGAGCGCTGCCATCCTTTTGCATTAATTTTTTCCGGTGACAGTCTGCGGTTGCTTTCCCATGCCTCGAAATACAACTCACCGCACCGTCGACATGTCATCAACCGGTAGCGTTGCCTGTCAGACTTCGGATCTCTAAACTCACGGACAAACCGAAGATTGATGGCGTGTTCATCGGATGCATCAGGATGCGCGAGTTCGATCGTGGCGTCTTCTATGCCACGGGTGAAGATATGATACCGGGCAGGCAACAGTGGGAATGTTTTGGGATTTTCACGGGCAAAAGCTCCCAGTGAAACCAGGCCCTTCAGCGCATTCCCGGCCTTCTCTTCATCCTCCGTGTCCCCCCCGAAAATGATGCGGGCCAGGTCGGCATGGGCCTGAAGCTTCTGTTCTGAAAGCACTTGTGAAACCATTCTCATGGATTCCTCCTGTGCCAGATGATCACAAAGCAGCTGTGGGAGTGTTCTGCCGTCTTCATCCAGATTTCCTACAGGCAAATTCAACTTCTCGGATTGACTGTTCCACCGCGCAATCTGCTCCGTGTGATCCAGATGCTTCACTTCATTCAGGAGATCATGAAGTCCAATCCACTCGTCCGGGGAATATCTGTAGGACGCGGCTCCATTTCGGAGCAGATGGTGGGCCTCGCGTTCAGAAGTGACTACCCGTGAAAATTCATGCCCGAAGAGTCTTGAAGCAAACTTGAGGACATTCTTTCTGGCAGTATCCGAGCTCCCGAGGCTGGCACTGGTGCCTATGCACCGGATATTCCGGCCCGGTGCATACCGGCTGGCAAGTTTTCTGAGCAGCAGGGATACTTCTGTGGCCTGCGCTCCCGAGTAGGTGTGAATTTCATCGAGGACAAGGAACTTCAGGTCTGCATTCCCGAAGAGCCCGGCATTGCGCGGCAGAAGCAGCAGGTGCTCCAGCATCGCATAGTTGGTGACCAGGACATTCGGTGGAGTATCCAGCATCTCCTCTCTCGAAAGGAGCCAGTTCGCCGGAATGCTGCTCCCGAAGAGCTCTGTGAAGCGCGTGTCCTTGAGATAGTATTCCTCGAATTTTTTTCTGTTCCACCCGATCGTTGTCTGACCTGTGTATCGTCCCACGGTCAGTCCGAATTCCCGGAGCTCATTGGCAATCACCGGAATCAGCCGCTGATACAGCTGGTCATTGGCCAGCGCGTTGAGTGGATAGACAATGATGGCCCGGATGCCTGGATGACCAACGCGGCCCTCCCTGAGCAGCGCGTCCAGCATCGGATAGAGAAAACACTCCGTCTTGCCGGATCCCGTTCCCGTGGCCACGACAAGGTTTTCGTTTTTCCGCACCACTCCGACGATGGCCTCCTCCTGATGGGCGTGCAAGGGCCGGTTCAGAACTTCATCGTTGAGCTTTTCAAATCCGGGATGCAGTAAGCCTTCTTTCACCAGATCCCTGAGTGATCCGCCCTTGGGAAAATCCGGCAGCGCTTCCAGGAACGGCCCCTGAACCAATGCCGTTGATCTCGCAAGCTCATGCGCGGCAGCTTTTCTCAGATTCGGAAAACGCCGGTGAATCGGCAGCGCGGTCTGGAGATAACGCTGCATACGCTGCTGCAGATCCTCCTGCAGATTTACTGGATCAATTTCAACGGGATCTAGTATCAGTGACATTTGTCTGGTTTTGGTGATGTTTTTCAGCGGGGCTCAGGGCCAGGTCGAAGAGGGCGACGTAGAAGGAAAAAAGTTCGGGTGCCAGACTGAGAAGTGTGCAGATGCGGTTTCGGAGTTCCTGTTCATCCCGCGCCACCAGCAGGTCGTGAAGATAGCGGTCAAAGGTATCGGGATTGATGACCCTGAAGGCTCCCAGTCGGGCAATGGCCGCCAGCCCCCAGATCAGGTCCGCAACCTTGCGGCTCCACTGGTTTTCAAGGCATGGCGGTGTCCACCAGTAAACGTAATTGTCCTCCTCATACGGATCGGTAAACTGGCCTTTGATGCCAAGTTTTGCCGAGACATCCGGCATTGGCATATGCAGCTGCTGATGGATTTTCTCAACTGTCTGGGCCATTGGGGAAAGTGTATACTGCTGATCGGTGCTTGAGACTTTCTGAAGCGGCCGGCAGCGGCGGTTGAGTGAACGGATACAGAAATAAAGATGGCCATCCGACAGGAGCTGCCCGGGATTCATGCCTCTGGTGCCTCTTTCGGCCAGTTCTTCAGTTGATACAAACAACTTTGCCGTCAATTGTTTGAAGTCGAGATCACCAAAGTCCTGTGATTTTCCGCTAACGACATTGTTGAAATTCTCAAATGCCTCAAAGGCAGCCTTTGACACCTCCTCACCATGGTATGCCTGAACAATGAAATTATTCAGCCCGCCCGCATTCATTATGGTGATCCCAAGGTTGAGAGCCCTCTCTGTAAGTGTCGAATGCCCGGCCGGACAATTCGTTCCCGCCGCATTCTCCGGAGGAATCCGCAGTGCGTCCGGTTGAGAACCGAAAAGCATTTGTCTTGTCACGGGAACCTGGTTTCCAGTGGCGAATTCGGCAATTTCACCAACCGCATGATGCCACCATGTGGCTGCTCTGGGATCCCAGATATTGAAGCAGTATTGACCGGCGATGACCGGCAGGCTCTGGAACATCCTCGCATATTCTTTCCATACCGGCATCGGATATTTCCAAGCCAGGAGTTCACGGGTTCTTGTGAGGAGCTTGTCAATCTCCCCGCAGGACAGGTTCTCCAGAGCTTCTGTGAGTTCCCCGGGGATGCCGCCTTTATCCGATATGTGGATGGCACAATACAGTCGCTGCCACCAGTTGGCGTCCTTATGCGCCAATTCGGTCCCGGGAAAAACCAGTCTGATGGATGAATAGCCATACTTCTCGGAACTGCGCAACGGCATCCAGTTGCTCTTTTCCGACGAGGTGTGCAGAAAATCAACCAGTGAGAAGTGCGGGCCGGCAAGCTTCCAGTCAATGGTCACTGACACCCGAACGAAGGCGGTTCCATTGAGTTCGATTGTCTCACTTCGGGCGGTGAGGCCCTCGGTGATCCCAAAGTCACCGTTCTCAAAGTTGTTCGCGGAGGAGGCGACGACTATAACCGGTTCGGATGGGTTATCGGGTTTTTCAGAAAGATTCTGGAATCGCAGACCAATTTCATGGAGCTCATAAGTCGGTATTGAAACGGTCCATGTTTCGACACGACTTTCCTCGTCGCGGGTGAATTCAGGAAGGTTCGCCGTCAGCGGTCTTGAAAAAGTCATCAGCTTTATCAGCCGGCCGTCTTCACCCCTGGCCTCAACGATTCCGGCACCTCCCACGGTATCACACAAGCCAGCCAGCGAAATGGTATGAACCGTCCGTGCGTTGTCCAGTCTGGCAAATACATGGTCACCGCACATAAGCTCCCACTTCTGGAACCCACCCGAGTAAAGCCTGACTGTGCGTCGGTCGTCCCTTTGAACGATTACCAGTTCATCGGGTGTCGGTTCATCCGCGATTTCCTCTTCGGGTGCAAGCAGCTGCAGGTGAACTCCAACCCTCGGCAGCCTGAGCTGTTCCCCGGTTGATTTCAGGCTGATCAGAACAAAGGGCGCCGTGTGGCCCTTCTGGAAAACAAAGTTGTTTTCATCGCCCTTTTCAATTCCCCGGCAGTGTTTCAGGTCCAGATTGCAGGGCAGTTCACCACAGATGAACCCTCTGATTTCATTGACCTTCTCCAGGCCTTTCCAATACCAGAAAACATGGGTGGCGCTTTGATTTTCCCGGCTCAGATCCACTCTCAAACGGTGGATTCCTGGAGGAAGCTGGAGCAGTGCACCGGCTGCAGCATTGTTCAAACACTGGCTGAATATCTCAATTCTGGGTGTTTCCTCATCTTTTTCAAGAGGCGCTGTATACTTCAGTTTGGTCTGCTCGCTGGACAGTGTCATTTGGACCTGGCTGTTCTCTGCACCCGTCGCGGGGAAGAATGCCGTCAGGCCAAGCGCGTGCCCGTAATGCAGCAGTTCGCCGCTTTCCAGATTCAGGAAGTCTGTTTCGCTGCGGTCGATGAAAATGCCGGCTTCCTGGACGCACTGTATGGCCCATGACCGGCTGTCCGCACTCAGCTCAATCGGTTCGTCACCGGGTCGCAGTTCGAGGTCTTCAAGAATCCTGTATCCATCAACATCTTCCGCATGCTCATCATCATCCCCTGCATGAACTCCTGGAACCATGGTGACAATATATTTACCGGGC
>JAUIAG010000104.1 GCA_030425355.1 Verrucomicrobiia bacterium | reverse complement strand
TGCGAGAAGGCATGCGAAAAGACGTGCCAGAAGTAAGATTGAGCATCGGCAGTTTTACGGGCAGGATGGACAGCTGCCAACGCGATGCGACATCCTCATTTGGTCGGTTGTATTCATCGGGATATTCGTCTTCCTCGGGATGACACGAACCAGTGACAACCTTCGCCAGACAAATATCAACAACCAGCCTTCCATCATTAACCAGCTTTAACAGCACATTCCATTTTCTGCCTGATCTCGAATAATCTCCAAAATTCTGCCTCAGGTATTAATAATCCTCCATGTAAAGGACCCAGCCCGCTGATGACCAGGGCTGGGTTTTTCTTCTTAACACCACCAATAAAGTCGGCCCCGTGAAAGCCGCCTCCATCATGGTTGTGGCTGGCGGCTGGTCCGGTTTACAATTAATTTTGAGGAAAAACATGGTCGGCATGCCAACAGGGACATATGCAGCAATCAGCAGCAGATTGGGTGTGAAGCACCTCGCGCTCCCGGCGCTTATCGCCATTGCCTTCCATCAGTCTCCCGCATCAGCTCAGACCACCATGGACCTTGAGATTGCCGGAATGGAACATGCCGGACTGGGACTCAGGGTCGGAAGTATATCGCTCTCGGCTGAAATCGATCAGGGGCAAACCGATTCCCGGCCGGTTCTGCGGCTCACCAGCAGCAATATCCCCTGGGAGTTGGAAGGAATAGGATCCGGCCACGCCAGCGTCGAAATCCAAACCTCCCATCTGGGAATATCAGAAGAATCAACGGCCGCCGGCAAATTCATTGTCAAAGGAACCGGTGGACACCCGGCGATTGCCGACGCGGTTCTGGAACTTGCGTTTTCCAAGAAATCCGGAGCAACCGTGGTCGCCGGGTCCACACATCTCACCTCCGAAGCCATTCCTCTGCTCGGGAAAATGAACTCCAACGCTTCATGGACCATCGAACTCCATGGAAGCAGCCTGCGCAAATTTGACTCCTCCCTCGACTTTGGATTTCCGGGGCAGAAGTCCCGCATCCGCGGATCGTGTGACATGCAGGTCTCAGAAGATGGCGGAATGGATGCAAAGATCATTTTTCCGGATGGAATTCGACTGGGACCGTTATTCTCGCTGAGAGATGTCCAGGTAGCTCTGTCGAAACCCGGAAACGGCGATTCCACACCGGATGACGGGAAGCCACTCACCGTGACTCTGAGCGGCGGGGCTCTGAAAGCCGGACCGAAATCCGCTGCGCGCGCTGATGGGTTCAAGCTCCAGGTGGCATACTCGGGTAAAAATTTTAATCATTCTGCCCCGGAACCGCGGAATTCACAGTCCTCATCACTCGCAGACCTGCTTGGGGGGAATTCTCCACTGGACGGTATCGAACTGGCCCTTGAAATCAACGGATTTAATTTTCTTGATTACTGGAAAGGGTCGAAGCTGCAGTTGAATTTCGGGCCGGACCGGGAGATATCCCTGACAGCCCCCGACTCGTCCCTGCACTGGGAGTACTTTGACAGTCTGACCGTGGAAGGGAATCTTCGGATGCCTTACCCGTCTCTTCGTCTGGTGGCTGAGAACCAGGCCATTCAGGTTGGGGCAGAAATGGTCGCCGATCTCTTTGTTGAAGAGGGAGGCTCCGATGGAATCATGATTGGCATCCCGGAATTTTCCATGTCATTTGATGACACCTACGGGCTGGCTGGAATGCTCCCGGATCTTCCCAACTTCGTCACCACCGGATCATTTGATGGGCGCGCCAACGCAAGGATCTCTCTCAAACCGGGATCGCATCCGGAGTGGAATGCCGCATTGAATCTTGCCGTCAGTGAGCTTCTGTTTCCTGACCTCGACATTGAAGTCAGGGATCTTCAATCCACCTTGACAGTGCGCAACCCCCCACAGCCTGGAACTGCAATGTCTTCAACGACAGGGTTCGCTCTACCGGGCCTGGCCGGGCCGATCACCATTGGGGCACTGAATGTTCCCGATGTCGCGGTGTCTCCGATTCATCTTGAGTTCATTGAAGACAGCCAGGACAGGCCATTCCTCGTTTTAAGGGAAGCCGGTCTACTCGGAGGGAGTTTTTCCTCCGCGCCCATTTTTCTCGGAAAGGCTCCTGGCCGCATCGCCGCCCATTTCAACGTCACGAATCTCGATGCCCATGCCATCACAGCTCTGATCAAGGACTTCAAGGGAGAACTTTACGGCAAGCTCAATGGACAAGTCGCTCTCCTCTGGAACATGCCCCTCAAAGCCTCTCCGAAACTCCGATTCCAGTACGGTCATTTTTATTTGAATAACCCGGCCGAATCGAGTCTCCAATGGGATGCCGACGGGATACTCACCCGGAATATGGACCCGGGACAGTGGACATATTCGAAGTCTCAGGAGATGGAATACGCCATCTCCAATCTGAAGCTCCGTCAGATGAATGTATTTCTGACCAACAGCACGGACATGGAGACCCTGATGGAAGTCATGATTGACGGTATTCCAGCCGATGGCGCGCTGCGGAACCCGGTCCTGCTCAACCTCAACATCAAGGGAAAATGGCAGAGTCTCATCGACTACATGTTCCACGGCGCCGGAATGAAACTGGATTTTTCTGTCAACTGAACCGATACTGGAGAACTGAAACCATGAAGATTGAACAGACAACCACGTTGATGCTGATGGTGCTGCTGCTGACAGCCACAGGATGTTTGACCATGAAGGTCGACCCCATCCACATCACCATGGATATCAATGTGCGGGTCACCAAGGAGGTGGAGAAGTTTTTTGATGAAATTGATGAAGCCTCATCGGCGCTCGTCGATGACTTGGAATCACTTCCGCAATGACCATATTCGAAAACCACCACTCTGAACACAGCAAACGGAACCATATAATTCCCATGAAGACCCAAATTTTACTTTTCACCATGACAGCGGCGCTGCTGGCCGGGCCGGCCGGACTGACAGTTGCCTGGTCAGCCCCTCTCCCGGTCATCCAGCAGGATGAAGACGATTCGGATGAAGACAAGACCATCGACCAGTACACGCCACGTGTGAATGTCCTCAAGCAGAAGATGCTCAAGCGCCTGAAGGCCATCGATCAGCTCAAATACCAGGGAATCATCGGCGAGAACAACAAGGGCTATCTTGAACCAACCCCGCGCTTCAAAGACCAACTGGACGAAAAGCAGGACGAGTTGATCAAAGAGGAAAACAAGGACCGGAAGGAAATTTACACCATTCTTGCCAAGAGAACTGAAACCACACTCCTGCAGGTGCAGGCCGTCCGCGCCAAGATTATCCGTGAGAAGTCAAAGAAAGGTATCTGGCTTCAGGACACCAAGAACCGCTGGTATCAGAAACGGTAATCAACTTCACAGGCCCCGTCCCTGGAACGGATCGGATGACTATCGCCGGTTGAGTCGGGCGGTGTAAAAAGCAAGCCTGTCTCCGGATGTCATTCTGGAGAAATCAGGCGTTCCGTCATCCTTAACCGGCCACGTTGCCGGATTTTTCTGTTTCCGGGCAGCTCCTGCCGGGGAATTGCCTGCGGACCCGGTGGAGGCAGTCGGCTTCGTTTTCAAAGCCGGTGACGCCGGTTTCCCTTCGGGAACGACCACAGTTGACCTTGACCTGGATCCCGAATCGTAGGACATCGCCTGATTTGTGATCACCATGTCGTCTTCCAGTGCCCGGTGTGGTTTGATGCCTCTGGACTGAAGAACGCCGTGATAGGCGTGGACCGCTTCCTCCGGGCTGATGGCTCCGTCGGCAATCAGTCGCAGAAATTCTATGAAAGCGAGCTGGTGCTCGGCGTTGTTGATTTTTCGGCCGTAGAGGGCAACACGTGCCCCGTATTTGCGGGCGTCAGCCAGCATCTTGAAGGCATCATAAGTGGTTCCTGCACTGCCTCCGAGAATCCCGACAATCATGGATGGATCGTACTGGCACAGCTCCTCCATGGCCCGCGGACCGTGGTAGACTATCTTGAGAAACTGCGGCCTCCCGGCCGTGGTCACACCGGCGAGTGACCGGATGATCTGGTCATTGATGAACTCGCCCATCTTCTCCGGGCTGATGCCGCTGTCGACATTCGGATCGAAGACCTCGAGGAAATACCGGAAGCCTTTCCGCTCGGCTTCCTCGCGGAAGCACTTGAAGGCATGAAGGGTTTTCCAGTCCTGATCGAGTTCGTTGACGAAGGTCACGGAGTAAAGGCCGAGGTTGGCACCGGGAAATTCGCTGCCACTGCTACGGTCACAATCTTGACTGCCGCACTGGATGTGATCAATTGATGCCGACCTGAAAGGCCGGGCCGGCTCGCCGACATAGCGCCCGTGTCGGACTGCCCAGACGTCGGTGGCATCATTGGCACGCGCTGCCGGAGTCATCGGTGAGTTCACAAAAAGTTTCTCGCGGATTGCCAGCTGCTCGTTGACCGATGCGGACATCAGACAGATGTCCACGACTCCCTGATGAATGACCTCCCGGATGATGTCGAGGTATTCGGGGAGGTTCCTGTAGCCGAATTCCTCGCGTGACCAGATTTCCGGGGAAAAGATGGCAGGGTGAGCACCGGCAGCTGCCAGGTACTTTCGGGGACCTGTGGCCGACACCCCGAATGCCATGTCGGCATCCTTGGCATCAGCCAGGATAAAGCAGTCCGCCTGTGGATTCTGCCGAAGCTTTTCCAGTTTCTGGTCGAGCGTCTTCTGCATTCGCGCTTCCTCTCCAATGCACCGGAGCTGAATCCATCATGGAAGCAACAGGGTGCCGTTCAATTCCTTTCTTTACCGGGAACAGTTTATTTCCTGCCGAGTATCTGATCGGTGATGGTCTGAACCAGCTTCTCCAGATCCGGATCGGCGGTGCTGCCGGAAGCCGGACTGCTGTTTGCGGATGATGCCGGAGCCTGGGAAGGCACGGCGCAGACAACGCCGGGGCGCCATTCGCTGTTGTCGCACAGTTCACATTCCTTGAGGTTCTGACGGGGATCGGGGATGCCGAGTCCCTGTTTGATGTTCAACAGATCCTTGAGGTGCCCGGGTGAAAAGGTCTTCATCTGGCCGCCACTGAGATGCGAAGCCACCCACACTGTGCGGCAGTAGGCTTCGACAATTTCCATCTTGAAGTAGGCGTCCTCGACATTCAGATGACTCCAGCTGACAACACCGTGGTTGGCCATGAGCACCGTGTTGTGCTGATCCACCAGATCGGAAACCAGCTGGCCCATCTCCGGTGAACCGGGGGTGCGGTACGGCGCAATGGGAACCTTGCCGATAAAAACTTCAATCTCGGGAATCATGCAGGTCGGGGGCTCCACTCCAGCCACCGCAAAAGCCGTGGCGTGTGGCGGATGGCAGTGAACCGTCGCCTTGGCTTTCGGCTGCTTCTTCATGATCTGGAGATGCATGAGGATCTCACTGGTCCGCTTCTTCTTTCCGGCAAGCTGGTTTCCATCCAGATCGACCAGGCAGAGATCCTCCGGTTTCATGAATCCCTTGGACACCAGCGTGGGTGTGCACAACGCCAGATCATTGGCAACACGGATGGCAATGTTGCCACCGTTGCCATCGACATAAGCCCTTGACCACAGTCGGCGGCCCACATCGCAGATCTGCTCCTTGAGCGACTGCATCTGCGGGCAGTTGAAAAATTCCTGAATCTTCTCCGCCGGGCTGTCTTTGGTGACATGAATGAAGTCCTTGCCAAGCTTATCGAGGTCGGGAATGGAAACTGACGGCTTCTGTGACGAACCGGAGGCGGGAGCCGCTGCCGCTGCCGGTGCCGCTCCGTTGGCAGCCCGTGAGTGCAGCCGGTCGAGGTCGATTCGATGCTCCCGAAGAACGTCGCGGGCAGAAGGAGTCAGGATGGCGTCCGGACCAATACCCTGAAGGCCACGTCCGGATTTCATCAGATTCAGAATATCATTTGCGCTGAGGACCTGTTTCATTCGCTTTCGCTGGGTGTGTAGAAAAATTTGTCGATGAGTGCCGCGTTGATGGCGTCAATGGGTGGCGGTGTGACGAATGGCGACGCGGCTTCACGCCCTTCGATATAGCCGATGATGTCGTGGACACCGCCGCCGAGATTGTCGTAGACGACCGGCGTGGGTTCAGCGCTCAGCTGCTTCTCCCCGGCCATGGAGTCCAGATAATTCCCGCGGGAAAACGGACTGACAAGCAGCCATCGGGCTCCCTCAAGACCGGGTGTGGCAACACTCAGGGTGACGCGGCCTATGACTTTGCCGAGCTTCATGCCGTTGTCGCCCCTTCGCTGCGGCTGATTTCTTTCTCCGCTTCATCCACGATGGCGATGGTCATCATGCGCGCCGGGCTGAGATCGTCACCCACTGCTCTGCGGGCAGCCAGCCCGTCGGAGGTCACCACGACCTTCTGATGGATACCGGCGCCGAGTGAATCAAGGGCCACAACCGGGATGCCATCGGCTCTTCCATCGCAGTCAAGTGGCTGGCAGATGAGGAACCGCCATCCGTTAAAGCTCGGATGCTTGCGGGTGGAAATCACGGTTCCTTCGACTCGGCACAGTTGCATGGAAAGAAAAAACTCAAAGGTGAGCGGATGCGGCGTCCGGCCGTATCAGTAAATCCGGAGTTTATCAACCATCACGCAGCGCCTGACACGGGTGAATGTCCGCGGATTGGTGATTCCCTCGCCGGTCGGGGTTGCAATGGAGAAACTCAGGTAGCCTTCCCCGCCAAGACCCAGTCCGGCTCCGCACGGACCATTCTTGATAAAAAGTGTGGTGTCCAGTGCGCGGCCCATTTCAGTCATCGCATCCACATTGTGGGAATGGATGATGGATGTGTGCCGGTAATTGTGCTCTGCCTGCTTTGAAAGTTCTATCCCTTCGGCCACGTCACGGACACGGACTACAGGCACGCAGGGCATCATCTGTTCCTCCTGGACAAAGGCATGCGAGGCATCGCATTCGCCGAACAGGAGTTCGGTTGATCCGGGGACCTTCACGCCGGCAGCCTCCGCCAGCCATGTGGCGTCCCTGCCGATGAAATCACGGTTGACCACCGGATGAGGACAACCCGCACCCTGCCCTTCCTTGAATTCAAATGCAGCCTTGGTGAGGCGGTCGAACTCGGTGCTTTTGAGGTGGTAGGCTCCGGCCTTGCGGAACGCATCCAGGAACTGGTTATAAATTCTGTCGACGACAAAAATTTCTTTTTCGCCGATGCAGAGCAGGTTGTTGTCGTAGGCACCACCCTGGATGATGGCGGCAGCCGCGCGGTCGAGATCGGCTGTCTCATCGACGAGGACCGGCGGATTGCCCGGCCCGGCACAAATCGCCCGTTTGCCGGTCTGCATGGCCGCCTTCACCACTCCCGGCCCGCCTGTCACACACAGAAGTCGGGTCAGTTCGTGGGTGCACATCTCCTTGAATGTATCAAGAGTCGGAGTCTCGATAATCGTGGCTATATTGGGAATTCCAGTCTCGTGAAAGATGGCTTTGTTGAATTCGCGGATGGCAGTCGCCGCCACCCTGGCAGCTGAGGGGTGCGGATTGAAGACCACGGAATTTCCCGCCGCGATAATATTGACGATGTTCCCGGCTATTGTCGGCACCGAGTGGGTCGAGGGAGTCACCGCCCCAACAACTCCAAAGGGCGTGTATTCCTCAAGGGTAATCCCGTGATCGCCGCTCAGAGCGTATGGCTGCAGAAACTCGACACCGGGAACCAGCTTGATGATCTGGAGCTTTTCAATCTTGTGATCCAGCCGGCCGATTTTCGTTTCGTCCAGTTCCTGTTTTCCCCATGACCGGGCATTGTCCTCGCACAGTGTCTTGACGATATCGACTATCTTCCGGCGTGCGGCCACGCCTTCCTTCTGCAACTGCCGGAAGGACTCATGTGCCGCTTCAACCGCATCCGCGGCCTTTTCGAAGACACCAAAGTCACCTTTTCCCCTGTTCGATCCGGAAGTGGATGCATGGGCAGCGGAGTCATTCAGCTTCCGCAGCACCTCGTCCACAACATCCCTGATCAGCTGTTCATTCATTTTCTGGATAATCTGAAGTTGAGTGGGTTCCGGGCTGGTCCCGGAGTTGGTTGATAATTGAGGCAGTGTCCCCCGCGGAATTCACCGGTCTGTGATCCGGACACTGTCCTCAGCTCTGACCGGACTGGAAGATTTTTTTCCCGAGCACGTCCACTGTATCGACAATGCCGATGATCACGGCGTCGACCGGCGCGGACTTCAGCCTGGCCGCCAGGCGGGCCGAGCTCCCCTGACAGAAAAGGACCATTTCTCCTATCCCCGCACCGACGGTGTCCACCGCGACTATGGTGTTTTTCCCTTCCCGGAATCGGGACGGATCCTGGTCGTCCACAAGCTGCGGACGCAGCAGCAGCAGCTTCTGGCCGCTCATGCCTTCGTCCTTCTTGGTCGCAACGACCGAGCCTTCTACCCGTGCCAGGAACATATGGGATAATTCCGGGAAATGATTCAACCAGTCAGCAGTTCGCGACGAACCGCCTTACTTGCCTTTGGTTTTCGGCAGGACCATCGCGGTGTCGCCGTGAGGGCGTGCAATCACGTGCACGCTGACCAGTTCGCCGCCAATTGCCTTCACGGCGGCAGCACCGGCATCGGTGGCAGCCTTGACGGCCGCGACGTCGCCGACGACCACAGCAGTGACCAGGGCGTTACCGACCTGAGTCATGGGGCCGGCCAGTTCGACATTGGCCGATTTCAACATCGCGTCGGTCCCTTCGACAAGAGCCACCAACCCACGCGTTTCCAACATTCCAATCGCTTGTTGAGCCATTTTAGTAGATTTTAAGAAATTAAAGTTTCAGTTCAGTTTCAGTTACGGTTTTTCTGTATAAATCGTCTGGCTTCACGGGCCACGACCAGTTCTTCATTGGCCGGGATGACCATGACTTTGACCCGGCTGCCGGCAGCGGAAATCAGTCCCTCACTGCCCCGCACGGATTCATTCAGGTTCGAATCAATTTCCACCCCGAGTTCTCCAAGGCCGGCACAGATTCGGGCACGGAGATCGGCGCGGTTTTCGCCGATACCGGCGGTGAAGACAATGCCGTCGACGCCGCCCATCTGCAGCAGGTATGCACCAGCCCAGTGGCGGGCCTGATGAACGAGGTAATCGATGGCAAGAGCGGCGTTCGCGTTGCCCTCCGCGGCAGCCTTGTCTATATCGCGGAGGTCATTGGAGACTCCCGAAAGGCCGAGGAGTCCGGATTCGCGGCTGAGAGCCTTTTCGATCTCATCCACGCCCAGTCCGCGACGACGCATCATCAGTGGCACAGCGAAGGAATCGAGATCACCCACGCGGTTATTCTGCGGGAGTCCCGACTGCGGACTGAACCCCATGCTGTTGCCGATGGCGACGCCGTTGTGAATGCCGGTCACGGATGAGCTGCCGCCGAGATGAAGAGAGACCACCCGGAGCGGTCGTTCAAATTCCCTGACCGGCTGATCCGTGATGTAGAGGTCGCGAACGTGACCGGCCACATCGGGTCGGTCCATGATCTCAGCACTGCGTTCGGCGATGAATTTGTGGCTGGCACCATGAAATCCCCAGCGGCGGATTCCCGCCTCATACCAGGAGGCCGGCACAGCGTAGCGTTTGGCCGGTTCAGGAATCCACTGGTAGAACGCCGTCTCGAAAAGGCCGATCAGAGGCACTCCGGGAAGAGCCTTACGGAACTGACGAATGCCGGTGATATAGGGCGGATTGTGTGCAGGAGCCAGGTCATTGCAGCGCGCCATGGCATCCAGAACCTTGTCATCCAGCTCGAGACATCCGCTGACGCCGTCCGCCACCACAGTCTTGAATCCGACCCCGTCGAGATCCGAAGGACTGCTCAAATGTCCTCCAGCCGAAAGCGACTCAAGACATTCGTTGAGAGTGCTTTCGTAATCCGTCACCCGTTCATACCCGCCTTTGGCAAGCACGGTGGCATCATCCCCATCAAAGGAAATGAGCCGGTACTTGAAAGACGTTGATCCGAGATTGGCTACGAGAATTTTCATGGCGTGAGGCCTGTGTGCGCTCTGGACCGTGCGGCAACGGTTTGCATCGCGTCAGCGGCAACGGCTTTATCAGCCGAGCCAGGATCCGAGCTTGCTCAGGTCCTCGTGCGGACGCGGTATGACCTGCACGGCAACGACTTCGCCAATCTGGGCTGCCGCGGAGGCACCGGCATCAGTAGCCGCCTTGACAGCAGCCACATCGCCCTGGAAGAACCCGGTGACATATCCACTGCCGACCTTCTCCCATCCGGTCAGTGTGACCTCGGCGGCCTTCAGTGCGGCATCAGCCGCTTCAAGCAGCGCGCACATGCCCTTGGTTTCAATCATTCCTATTGCTTGTTGAGCCATATAATTCTGAAAATCTGTTTAATTGATCTGGTTAAAAATCCGGTTCGCGGGTGCCGGGTCGTCGATTATTTGGATGCAGGGGCCGGCGGATTCACGAAGGCCTTGAGCAGATCCGGATGGGGACGCGCCAGCAGATGGCTGCTGACCAGTTCGCCTACCCGGGCCGCTGCGTGCGAACCGGCGTCCACGGCAGCCTTGACACTGCCGACATCGCCTTTGGCCAGAACGGTGATCAACCCGCCGCCAATAGGCAGTGTCTTGACCAGACTGACGTTGGCTGCCTTGACCATGGCGTCGCTGGCTTCCACGGCCCCGACGTAACCCTTGGTCTCAATCATTCCTAGTGCTTCACTCATGATTTATTTGTGGGTCTGAAATTGAATGTCTGTTGTCCTGTTGCGAATTGGTAGAAATTATCCGGCGAGTGCCTGTGACTGTGCTGAATCCGTGAACCGCGTTTACCGGATGAGTTCACAGTGGCTGTCCGGGCGGAGGGCGCAGGCGTTGCCTTCGTCGGTGTCGATGTGAACCTCCAGCTTGAAGCTGTCGTCCACCCGCACCAGCATGTTCTCAAGAATAATGCCGCACTCGCCGCCGATCCTGAGCTTCATGTAGTCCCCGGCCTGAACACCATAGAATGCCGCGTCGGCCGGGCTCATATGAACGTGGCGCTTGGCCCGTATCACTCCCTCCGGCATCTCGAAATACCCGGCAGGGCCCATGAGCATGCATCCGGTACTGCCCGCGATGTCGCCGCTCATGCGCAGAGGGATGTCATAACCAAGGGCGATGGCATCCGTGTAGGCCAGCTCCACCTGATTCAGTGTCCGGCAGGGTCCGAGGATGCGGAGGTTGGAAATGACCCGGCTGCGCGGACCGATCAGCGTGACCGATTCTTTGGCCGCGAACTGTCCTTCCTGGTAAAGCCATTTCATCGGAGTCAGCTGATGCCCTTTGCCAAACAGCTGCTCCACAGCCTCCTGGGTTAAATGACAGTGCCTGGCACTCACATTGACTACCAGCGGGTTCGGGTGAGTCCCACCACTCTTCCCGCAGGACCGGCCCGGGTCACAGCCGGCAGGAACAGGCTTGCCCGCACGGCTGTATACCGCCTGCCGCACCAGCTCCTCCACCACACTTCGAGGGAGATTTGCTAAATTGTTTCCAGCCATTGGTCTTCTCTGAGAGTAAAATGGTCAAACACGGTCAATTAAGTCAATCAAAAACTTGCAATAACTTTCAATACCTTTCAGATTATCCGGATAATGAATGCGGAACAACGGCGGGTCCGGATCGAGAATTATCTGCAGAAGGTTGAATTTGCCAGCCTTGACGAGCTGTCACAGCAGGTAAATGCCTCCGCATCAACCATCAGGCGGGATCTCAGTGCCATGGAGGCTGCCGGGAACATTCGCCGAACCCATGGCGGCGCGCGTATTGTCGCTCCGCGGACGGATGAATTCAGTTTCCTTCACCGGGGGCTGAATCAGCAGGAGGACAAGGAAAGAATTGGCGCAGCCTGCGAGGATCTGATTGAAAACAATCAAACAGTGATCTGCGATGCGGGCACCACAGTCTTTATTGTGGCCAAGCACCTCGAATCCCGCACTCCGCAGATCCTCACCAATTCCCTGCCCATCGCCACCTATTACGCCAGCAACAGTCACCTTGAAGTGATCCTCTCCGGCGGGGTGATCTACCCGAGACTCGGGGTGCTGGTCGGCCCCCTGGCAGTGGATGCTTTCCGCCGCATGAATGTGGATGTTGCCATCATGGGGGCGGGAGGGCTCACAGAGGAAGGGGTCACCAACAGCCACGTGCTCCTCATCGACATCCAGCGGGCCATGATGGCTGCCGCAACAAAGGTGATCCTCTGCCTGGATGCCAGCAAGATCGGCCGGAAATCCGTCACCCACCTCTGCGGACTGGAACAGATCGACGTGCTGGTCACCACCGCCGCTCCCCCGGAACCGATCAGGGCCGCTCTCGAAAAGAACGGCACCGAGATCATTGTCGCCTGAGCGGAATGCATTGACGGAAGAACCGGGACCCTGGCTGCTACAGCATCCCGCACCGACTCATGTCCATGAGGGAACATGAGACGGCGAACTGCCTGAGGCCCGGGTGAATTCAGTGCGGTCCATACTCCCGCGCGGGCTCCATCTCAGGGCTTGAGAGGGAGAAGTTCGACCTTGCGGAACTGGACAGGGTGGCTTTCGGACTGGAGTGAGATGCTTCCACCACTAAGGAGGAACTGCCCCCCGGCGGATCCAGCAAGTGCCCTGCCGATATCCGTGCCTGTATCCAGCTGCGGCTGGGTCAGTTCAAACACTGTTTCCCCGTCGATGATGTTGCGGATGAGTTTATTGCCGCGGACCTCCAGTTCGACAGTCACCCACTGGTCGCCGTGGTAGGTGCCGGATTTTGAATTCAGGCAGTGTGTGGTGATCAGCCTGTCGCGGAGGACCATGTGGGTGTATGGGGTGCAGATATTGGCGGTGGTGCGGGTGCCGCTGCCACTGCCGCCGAGGAGCTGCACTTCTATGGAGGCGGGAAAGTCCTGATCGATTTCCATGGTCTCGGGGGACTGTCCGTGAATCATGATCCCGCTGTTTCGGAAAGCCCATCCCGGGCCCCCGTTGCACTGTTCGCCGATAAACCGGTATTCGACGCGGAGACGGTAATGGCCGAAGGGCTGGTGATAGAAGATATGGCCGAACTTTTCATCAAAGTTCTCATAGGCCTCATAGCCCACGGTGAGATATCCGTCCTCCACGCGGAAGGTATTGCCCCAGTTGTCGCCGAGTTTATTGCCCCGGATCTTGACCTGCCATCCGGTGAGATCGCGGCCGTTGAAGAGCTGGATCCATTCGGCCCCCGCATCGGCGGCAGCTTCAGATGAGTCCTGGGCTTTGAGGGTCGATCCGCCGGCAGGCACCGCCAGCGCGACCAGAAGAAGGAGAACTGATTTCATGGATTTCACGGATTCCATACTGCCAGTCGGTGGGAGAAAAGTCACGCCGGAATCGGCGTGTTCACGGGTCGGGTGGCCGACTCACTGGTCCTCCCATGGCAACCGGGCCGGTTCAGGCATTTTCGCGCCCATCGACTGCTGCCATCGGGCAAGGCGGGATCGCAGATCCGCAGCTATACCGGGGAATTCATTCGCGAGGTTGGTGGTTTCGCCGACATCCGCCGAGAGGTCGTAGAGTTCAAACTCCCGATACTCGTAGAATTCGATGAGCTTCCAGTTCCCGGAGCGGATGGCAGCGCCTGGTTTCCATGTTGATCCGTGGTAATGCGGGTAGTGCCAGTGCAGGTCGCGGGGAGGCAGTCCGGAAGCCCCGCGAAGCAGCGGGACCAGACTGGTGCCGTCCGCATGCCGCTCCGGATCCATGGGGAGGCCGGCCAGTTCGAGGATGGTGGGGTAGAAGTCGGTGCTGACCACCGGGTGATCGCAGACAGTGTTGGGCCGGGTCACGCCGGGAGCGCGGATAATCATCGGTTCGCGGATGCCGCCTTCATAGAGCCACCCCTTGCCGCTCCGCAGCGGAAGGTTTGTTGTCGGGCCCGGACGCCGGAGTGTGCACAGTCCGCCATTGTCCGAGAAGAAGATCACCACGGTATTGTCATCGATTTCATGGTTCCGGAGGGCTGCCGTCAGTTTCCCGACACTGGCATCAACGGCGGCCACCATGGAAGCGTAATCGGGGTTGTCCTGTCGCGCCCTCGAAAGGCCGTCCCTCTCAGGAATCGGTGCAATGGTGGTTTCTCCAAAAAGAGTTTCCTTCAGTTGCCGGTAGCGATCAATTTCCCGGCGCCACGGCTGGATCGGTGTGTGCACATTATAATAACTGAGAAAGACAAGAAAGGGGCGTCCAGGGTCACGGTCGGTCATGAAATCAATGGTTTCAGAAGTCAGGCGCTCAGTGAGGTATTCGCCCTCCTCCCCTGCTTCGAGGTAGGGGTTGTTCCAGGGAGCGTAATACCCGCCGGGCGGGGATCCCCTGTTGAATCCCCCGATGTTGATGTCGAAACCCTGGTCGGTGGGCAGATGCCCATCCCCGCCCAGATGCCATTTTCCCGCAAAGAAAGTCTGATAGCCATGGTGGCGAAGTGCCTCGGCGATAGTGACCTCATCCAGAGCAAGATTATCGCGGTCTTCGACGTGACGGAACCGGGGATTGCTGTCGGGTCTGGCATTCGCGCCTGGAATCCAGTCGGTGATGTCCACCCGGACCGGATGGCGCCCGGTCATGATGCTGGCACGGGTCGGAGAGCAGACCGATCCCGCCGCATAGCCCTGAGTGAACTTCATCCCGGAAGCAGCCAGTGCGTCTATACACGGAGTCTGGTGAAAAACACTGCCGTAGGCGCCGGTGTCCGCCCAGCCGAGATCGTCGACCAGAAGAAACAGAAAATTCGGAGGAAGCGGATTTGCTGCCACATCGGAGTCCGAAGCGGTCCCGGCCGGGACCACCACACCGGTAAGAAGTGTGGCCGCCACCAGAATAAAAAATTCCCGGCGGAGGAAGAAAAATGCAGGCATGACCAAGCTTGCATCCATCATTTCTGGAAAATCAAGCCCGCATTCGGGACCGGATTAACTGCCGGGCTGCGCTGAGGAATCCGGGTCGTTTCCGGAAAATGAGAGAAAGATAAGTCGGGCCCATCCGACGAGGAACAGTCCGCCGCCCACCGGCGTGACGGCTCCAAGGATGCCGACATTGGTGAGCGCGAGCGCGTAGAGACTGCCGCTGAAGATGACAGTCCCGACCGTCCATGAAAGAACCACCCATCGCGTGCAGTAGTGATTTCCGGCCCCCGCCAGAGCCAGAAGAGATAAAGCATGGACAAACTGGTAGAGCACAGCCGTTTCCCAAACATCAATGCGGTTATTTTTTATCAACAACTCCTCCAGGCTGTGGGCCCCGAAAGCTCCCAGACTGACTCCCGCCAATCCGAGGATGGCCGCAATTCTGACAACGATCTGTGTTTTCACGATGAATTCAATATGTCGCGAATTCACCATGGTGCAATGGCGGTAAAATGGAGTGCCTGGCACCCAGGTTCAATACCGGCCCAGATAATCGACAAATTTTTGAAGCCTTGGCGACTGCGGCCGGCTCAGAATGGATTCCACGGGACCGGATTCGATGACTCTGCCTTCATCGAGGAAGAAGGCGAGACCACCGAGGTGGCTGGCAAAGCGCAGTTCGTGGGTCACGAGCACCAGCTGAACTCCCTGCTGTGAAAGTGTCCGTATCGCTTCAAGAACCTCGACGGTATTTTCCGGATCAAGGGCGGAGGTCGGCTCATCGAGGAAGATGATGGCCGGATCGGCACTGATGGCACGGGCGATGGCGACGCGCTGCTGCTGGCCGCCTGAAAGCTGTGAAGGCTTTTTCATCTCGTGTTCGGCCATACCAAACCGGGAAAGGCACTCGCGGGCCCGCTGCTTCGCCTGCTGCGGCTCCATCCTGCAGGCCACCCTCAGTGGAAGTGAGATGTTCTCCAGGGCAGACAGATGCGGGAAGAGGTTCGACTGCTGGAAGACCACGCTGATGTTCCTGCGGTAACCGACCAGGTCGCTCTGCCGGGAACCGAGGGGGGAGCCATCGACGAGAACTGCCCCTGACGACGGAGGCTCAAGCCCGGCCAGGAGACGAAGCAGCGTGGACTTGCCGCTGCCGGATGGCCCGATGAACCACGCGATCGATGCGGAGGAATTGTCGCTATCGAGGGTCAGGCTGATATCGCTGAGCACCGTCTGACCGCGATAAATACGCGTCAGGTTCCCTGCCTCAAGTTTCATAATGGAACCGCCTTTCAAGAACTGAAGCGAGCAGTGATACAGGCAGAGTGAGAATGATGTATCCGATCAGCAGCGGCAGATAACTTTCCAGGGTGCTGTAGGTGATGGCATTGACCGATCTGGCAGCGTAGGTGAATTCATTGACGGCGATAACACTCAGGAGTGATGAATGTTTGATGAGTGCCACCAGCTGCCCTGCAAGCGCCGGGAGGATGGCGCGGATGGTCTGGGGAAAGAGGATGTACCGGAAGGCCTGATGATCCGTCATGCCGACGGCGCGCGCGGCCATCAG
>JAUIAG010000103.1 GCA_030425355.1 Verrucomicrobiia bacterium | reverse complement strand
CCCGACTTTTCAACACCGCTCCATTCTCCATGAAACTGCCCGTGGGGGCTGGAGGCGAAAACTCCGGTCAGTCTCCCATGGCAGCTTTCGCATGCCTTGTTGCCGACAAATTCGGCAGAATCAATTCTTGGAGTGCGGATGGCCGTCTCGGTGCGATCTCCGCACCCTGTGATCAGGAGCAGAAGAAACAACATCGAGACGGGAGGCCATGGATGTGACTGTTCTGTCCGCCCGGCCCTGCCTGCTGCAGTTTTCATTGTATACTAAAGTCGCCTGTCTGCCTGATACCTGAACGGGTTATCGCACAAATGGATACAAAAAGAAAAGCCCCTTTTATCAAGGGGCTTTGACCATGAAAATATGTGAAGGACGGACGCTGCCGGGCCGGCAGGGTCAGCGTTCGGACTTGGGTTTCCAAGTGCGCTTGGGTGGCTTGACAATCAGGCCCTTTTTGATGGCGCTTGCAGCCACACGGACATATTTGACCTCACCATCCACAATGCACTTCACGCGCTGCAGGTTGGGTATCCAGCGGCGTTTGGTGGTCTTGACCACGTGCGTGCCGATACCACCTTCTTTCTTCGCCTTACCGCTCCGGATGATCCGGCGGCCTTTAACCGGCCTCTTTCCTGTTATTGGACAAATACGTGCCATGAGAAACTTCTCCTTTTGTCACAAAAGGACGTGTATCAAAACATGCTTCCAAAACCCTTGCAAGGACTTTTTATGATGAATTTTATTTTCACAGTCCGACATTGAGGTTGAATCCGACCGGCTGTGGTCTGTCGGAGGCGAGACGGGATCCTTCATTGACAGAAACGGTGCGGGCAAAGGTTGAGACGGCGAACCACGCCAGCTCATTGATTGACCGCAGGGGGTGATCCGGGATGAAAATGAGGTCTCCCTGCTGCAGCATGAAATCGGCCGCGGTGCCGTTGAGGATTGCCCTGAGGTCGACGACGGTGGCGTCCGGTTCGGAGAGTGATCCGCGGATAAGCACCACCTGCTGGAGTCGTGCACCCGGGGTCGGGCCACCGGCGGCTGCAACAGCCTGGAGAAGCGACAGCCCGTTGCTGAAGGAGACTCCCTGTGGCCGCCACACGGCGCCGATCACATGGACTTCTCTGGCTGCTGCCGGGGGAATATGGATGAAATCCCTGTCGCGCAGCTGAATGCGGCCATCCTGATTGCCTTCGAGAATGGCGGCGCGGAAGTTCACGGGGATGAGTTCGCCATCGCGCAGCAGGAAACTCCGGTCCAGATCCGGCATGCCCGCATTTCCGGGAGTGAGGGATGTCGGGGGCAGTCCACCGGCCGCTGCAATGGCTTCAACCAGGGTGACCGGCCGATCCAGCGGGTATACTCCCGGATTCCGAACCATGCCAAGCAGGGTGTAGGTGCTGCTTCGTGCTTCGTGCAGAACCAGCGAAACAGCGGGATCTCTCCGGAACCGGCTCAGGCTGGACTCCATTTTCCGGCGCGCCTGCTCTAAAGTGAGTCCGGCAACTTCCACTCCACCGGACAGATCAAAATACAGACGCCCATCCGGTCCCACCGGCATCACCTGTGGGCCTGAATCATCCTCCGGCATATCAATCGATACCAGGTCCCCCGGACCGAGCCGATAGGGAACTTCACGCTCACCCGACTGGATTGACATGGACTCGTTCCGGAATATCACCGGTTTCATGGCGGGCGCGGCCGGGGTGGACCGGATTTCGGCTGGCTGCGAAATTCGGTTCTTATCCACGACCCCGGCTTGAGGTGGTGTCCCGCATCCCGACAGCAGGGCGGTGGTCAGGATCAGAGGGAGGAGACTGTGTTTTCTCAGGTGACTGCAGAGAGACATTGATTTGATGGCGGCTGTTTTCATTGAAGATGTCATTGAGTTCCGGGGGGCTGGAGGTCGAGCAGGGTTCAGCGACGGATGACGGCGGGAACCTGATCCGTGGCGAATGTGGAGACTGCACCGCCAATGAAGGCCCGTGTGGCCAGATCCATGACCGTCTTCAGTTCCTTCCATGGCCTGTCCGGGACGAAGACATAGTCCCCCGCCTCGAGCGGAAAGTCGGGGGCCCTGCCGCTGAGGACATCGCCGACATCAACGACATGAGGCGTCGGTGCGGCCAGTGATCCACGAATAACAAGAACCTGTGACAGGCGGGCGTCCTCAAGGAATCCGCCCGAGTGGGCCACAAGCCGTGTGAGTGTCAGTTCCCCGGTCAGCACCACCCGGCCTGGAGACACGACTGCCCCAGTCAGATAAATTTCCCGAACCGGCATGGACGGAAAGAACAGATAGTCGCCATGCTGCAGTTCGAAATCCGCTTCGGAGGATCGTCCATTGATCAGGGCGTCAAAATCAATCGGTATCTGTCTGCCGTTCCGGGACAGGAAGGCTTTGGAAAGGTCGGCGACCTCGACATTGCGGTCGTCGAAAAGCGCGGTGCGAAGTCCACCGGCCCTTGCCACGGCCTGGAGGATGGAGACTGGTTTGTCGAGGACGTAGTTTCCGGGTTCACGCACTGCCCCCATGATGGAATACTGCCGGGACCGGAAAGCCTGAGGGATGACAACAGCCTGGCTGGGCCGGTAGAATTCCGACAGCTGCCTGGAGATATGCTCGCGCAGCTCGTCGACAGTCATTCCGGCCGCCCTGATGCCATGCGCCTGAAGGTAACTCAGCCTGCCGTCGGGAGATATGGTCACGCCCTTGCGCATCGATCCGGGGTTGGCGTAGAGGCTGATGTCCAGGACATCTCCGGGCCCGAGGCGCCATGGCTCGCTTCCATGGAGATCGCCGCTGCCCATCAGCCCGGCAAAAATCCCGGTCAGGCAGATGATCCACGAAAACGACTTCGTTGCCATGGGGAGCTGCTCGAACAATGCCGGCAGGCGGTTGATAAAGGCTCCGCGAAGCCGCGTATTCATACTCCGCATGATCTTCATCGCTCCCTGGATTTCCTGGTATTTCGGGCCGTTGCTGCGGCTCAGCCAGAAAACATTCTCACCTTGTGACATAAACAGCATATTCTCGTCCTTCATCGGTTCGTTGATTTCCACAAAAATTGAGGCTGGTTCAGAGAAGTGGATTTCTGAAAGTGCTCTGAGCCACAGCTCGCGGTTCCGGCTGTGCCATACCCACTCCCGGGGGAGGATGATGGCGACGGGTTTGGGCCTTTTGGACTGGTCATTTTCTTCTGCTTTTTCGAGGGCCAGTCGCGGGTGTTCAAGGAATCTGTCGATCTGGAGGGTGTGCCAGTCCTGTCCGGCCGGGCATTCATTGACCAGGGCAATGACTCGCTGTCCGCTCACGCATGCGGCCTGACTCAGGTGGGCAATCCATGTGGTCTTGCCTTCGTTGCGGTGCAGCGATGTTATGGTGATGATGCTGCGATTGGCGCAGCGGCGCTCAAGTCTGGCTTCCAGTCTTTTCCAGAGAGCGATGCTCCACTTGCCGGTGTCCTTCCTGCCCCGGCGCGGAGTGAGGTCCGTCAGGCCGGCGAGGACTTCGAGCCGTGTCAGGCGACGCAGGTCGCCGACGGTGACCACCCGGTCATTGAGGAGTTCCAGAAAAACGATAATGAGGAAGACGGTGGTCGATCCAAAAGCCATGCCGAAGAATACAATGGCGAGGAGTGGTTTCATCGGACTGTCCTGGCGGACACTGTCATAGACGGCGCTTTCATATGCCCGGTATGCGGGGATCACTTCGTCGATGAACATCTCGGCCTCTCGCTTTCTTGCTTTGAGGAGGTCAACCAGAACCTGCAGCCTTTCATCCTCGGTTTTCAGTTTCAGATACTCCTGACTCAGGCCCGGAAGCCGGCTCATCTTCCCTTCCATGGATTTGAGGAGGTCCCTCAACGACTGGATCTCCGCCTCGAGACTGGCTTTGCGGGACCGGGCATTGACCAGGTCGAGCATAACCGCGTTGGTGAATCCGTCCCGGGTGAACTGGGGGCTGGCCTGGGCCTCATCCGCACTGTCGAGGTGTTCATCAATGCGTGCCTCAATCCCGGCAATGTTTTCGAGCTGGCTGACCACCAGTGGATTCTGGTCTGTAAATGACTGCCGCAGGGTTTCCAGCCTGGCCCGGGCTTCATCGAGGCGGGTGAACAGCGGGTGGTGGCTGCGGAGGATTCTCAGCAGGGAATCAATCTTGAAATCAATGGTGGTGACCTCGACACCGGCTGACTGAAGCCGCAGCTGAATATCGTTGCGCGTGCGGAGGTCCGCCTCGAGTTCGAGATCCGCATTCAGATAGCCGTGGGATTCAAGAAATATCCGTATGGCGTTGCGGTTGGTTCCATGATCCGCCTCTGCTTTCTGCAGCTGGCGGTCCATGAAGGTAGCCACATCGCGGGCCTCCTCGATCTGCAGCTGCCGGGTGAGATTCTCGACTTCCTTTCCGAATGCGGAAAGCACTGCCATGACTTCCTTTCTTCCGCCACGGGTGGTGTATGTCACCCTCAGGATGCCGGTCTTCCGGTCATGCTCCATGCTCAGCCGGTCCTTGAGATCATTCACCGAGATCAGCCCGTTGAGACTGGGATGACGGCAGGTGGCGGCCAGAACCCGTCTTGAGAAAATCATCGACATGAAGGTGCCGGGATCCATTTCCTGTGGCTTGTATGACTCTCCGAATTCATTGGCACGGAGGTTGGTGGGCACCTCGTTGGGCACCAGCATCAGCTCATCGGTGTAAGTGGTGTGGAGGAAGCGTATTCCGATCCAGAAGGCCAATGCTCCGAGGATCAGGCCGGCAATCACCGGCAGATACCAGAAGCGCTGTGTCGCCATGAGAATCCGCACCGGATCAAACGGCAGTTCCACGCCCACGCCCAAGGATGTGGGGGCACTTTGATAGTCATCCCGCGAATATGCCTCATCCCGCGCCTGAAGTGATACTTCGGCGGAATTCCTTTCCGGTTTGAAGTTGAAATCTGGAGGGTTACCCGACATCCTTCACGGCAATTCCTGCAATGGGTTTTCCCCGTGACGGCTCCGCTTCTGCCGGCTGCGTCGTCAGTTCCCCGTAAATTTTAAGAATTCCCTGCACCGACCTTTTCCAACTGAAATCCCCGGCCCTGCGGAGGCCTTCTGCAATCAGGGCCTCACGGAATGATCTGTCGGTGGAAATCATCTGCATGGCGCAGGCCATGGCCTCAGGGTTCGTGACATTCACCTGAACACCTGCCTTGCCGAGCACTTCCCCTGTGGCTCCTTCTCCGGAAGCAATAACCGGGGTGCCGCAGGCCATAGCCTCGACGATCGGTATTCCGAATCCTTCGCTGAGGGAGGGAAAAACACTGCCGGCGGCTCCGGCATACAGCCCCGGCAGGTATGCGCCCTGGACGAATCCCGGTGTGATGATCTGCCTGTGGCGGGCCGATCCCGCAATGCGAAGATGGACATTCCCGCTTCCGTGCCAGTCAGCTCCGGCAAACACCATCTGCCACCGGTCCCCGTCGCGGCGGTTATTGCAGAAAATCTCGAAAGCCTCTATCAGGCAGCAGTGGTTCTTGGAGGGGTATTCGATTCGTGAGACATAAAGCCAGTAGTGATCGCCGAGGCCGAGATGTGACCGGGCGGCATCGATTTCCTCCGAAGAGATACCGGGATGATACTGCCGGGCATCGTGTCCGTTGTGGAGGACGTGGATTCGGTCGGCCGGCACTTCGAGACAGTTGCGCACTGCGGCAGCCGTGTCCTCACTCACCGCGATAATGCGGTCCATGCGGCGCGCCAGGAAAGGAACTATCCACTTTGTAAAATGTGTCCGCAGTGAGTCATAGCGTCCGGCGTGGAAAAAAGGTGCCAGGTCGTGAATGGTCGCCACTGTCGGACACGGCATCCACAGCGGCATCCGCCGATAGCTGGGAACATGGGCCAGTTTCATACCCGTGACGAGTGCCAGGACAGGCCAGATCAGCTGATGCCAAAGCCAGTTGAGAACCGGATGCCTGAATACTTCTGAAACCGTGTGGATCCGCAGCATAGACTGCCCATCCAGGAACTGGAACAGACCGGCATCCCTGCGGAGAACGAAGACAGCGATCCTGTATGGTGCACCAGCGGAATTCAGATGAATGCAGACCTGTTCAACCCATTTCCCTATGCCGCCGCGCCCTCCCTGGATCATCAGTGCTGAAAGGCCGATCAGCGGATCATGCACGGGACCTCCTTTTCATGCTGAAATGATTCCGCGAGCGGTAGGTTCGGCGCAGGAGTCAGTTCCCACGAAGCCTCATGGTATCCAGAGTTTTCCCGGATGGTGAACCCCGGCATTTCGTTCCATTTCCAGTCCCGGAAAATCGAGCATAGCCACGCCGGGGCGCGGATTATCTCAAGGTCCATGCCGGCTCTGCGGCATAGACGCCAGAGTTCCGCCAGTGATCCCAGTCCGGCACTGTCGATGCGTTTCAGCCCGTGACAGTCAACCTGAAGGCATCCCAGCGAGGTGCATTGCATCTGCGCGGCTGCATCTGCAATGCGGCTGCATTCATCGGCATCAATTTCCTCCCCTAACAGAAGGAGGAGATTCTCACCCCGACGAAGCAGTGATGAGTCCGAGGCTCCATTCCTCCGTTTCTGCCGGCGACTGGCTGCCTCATGGCATGCGAGGGCTTTGGTATGTTTGAAGCGCAGCACTTCGAGCATTGTGAGGCGGGTCAATTCCAGAAAATCGACCGCATACCGTCCAGCCAGCCTTCGCGGTTCATGAATCAGCCGGTAGAGCCACTCGAGGCCATGCTTTCTCATCCATACCGGCGATCGCGATTTTGTTCCGGCCATGAAGTCCACGCAGGCACCGAGCCCAAGTGCCACACCGACATTCCAATGGGAACGGTTTCTGACGATCCATTTCTCCTGTTTCGGGCATCCGAGGCACACCATGAGGATATCCGGGGAGGCTTCGCGAATCCGGTGGTTGATCTCATCGTCGGGCATTGATTCCAGAGGGGCCCATGGCGGTCCGAACCCGTCGACCCGGCGGATTCCAGGGTATTGGGTCCGAATGTTTTCCACAGCCCTGCGGTTGATGTCCTCGCGCCCGCCGAGGATAAACACACTGTAGCCATGATCCGCAGCCAGCCCGAGTATCCACGGGATCATGTCACTTCCCGCCAGCCTTTCAGGAATCCCGGGACCGAAAAGGCCGCTCAGCCACTCCAGCGGTTTGCCATCACACAGCACCCACTCGGAACAGCAGAGTATTTCCCGAAGTTCCGCATCGCGCCGCGCCTTCACCACAAAATCCACATTGGCGGTGCATGCGACAGCTCCGGTCCTGCCGGTTATCGCATCCCGCAACTCCTCCAACATTCTGTCCCGGTTCAACATCGAAAACGGGACCCCAAACAATGCAGCCCGTGCAGATGCATTGCTCACACATTCTGTTCTGTCCATAATGCTCATGCCTTTCCTGATCTGGTGATTTCATCCTGACTGCTCCCCCTCCTCTCTTCTCCCCCGGACGGCACCTGATGAAAGACAATCCACAGACACACTTCCCATGGCATGAAATATGCCAGCATCCACACCGGAGAAAATTTGTCGTGGACGGAAAAGAACTTCTCAAGGCTCTCATCATCTTTGCGGTCTTCCCGATAGGGGCGCCCCTGCTGGGGATTCTGCTGAAGAACCGTCCACGGCTGCAGGACCTGGTCTTCGGCCTGATGTGCTTCATGACCATCAACGGGTTCCTTGGGGCCGGAAACTGGGGGCTGACCCTCGATTCCCACGAGTTCTATCGCGGCCATGCCCGGGGCTATCATTTCTATTTCAACCACGCTGCCGGCATCGCCCTGTTCATCGCCGCGATGCTTGAAAGGCCACTGACGCTTCCACGCAGACCCCCCGGACTCCTGCTTTATCTTCTCTACTGTGCCGTTTCATCCATTTCGATTGTGAACGCGGTCCGTCCGGATTTTCACTGGATGGCCATGCACAAAATGCTCTTCGTGCTCTGTATCTTCCTTGGGGCCTACGGCTACCTCCGGACTCCCGGGCGGATCCTCTTCTTTTTCAGAGTGATGGCGGTCGTGCTCTGCTGGCAGGCCCTTGTGGTGCTCAAAACCCGCTACCTCGACGGGCAGTATCAGGCCCGTGGAACATTTGAACACCAGAACGCCCTCGCCATGTACGCCAACCTGATTTCAATGACGCTGCTGGCCCTTGCGCTTGGTCCGGATCATCCGCGGAACAAATGGCTCTTTGCGGGGTTCCTTGCCTCATGTCTGATTATCGTGGCGGCCCTTTCCAGAGCCTCGATGGCCATATTCGGCGTGGGCGTGGTTTGTATCCTGATGGTCAGCCTCCTGCAGCGCCCCAGTGCTCAGCGACTGATTCTCATCGGTGGATTTGTTGCCGCCGCCTTTCTCGGCGGCCTGCTTTCCATCGACACCATCGTCAGTCGATTCCACGATGACGGGAATACCGCCTCCGCCGAGTACCGCGCCGTCCTCAACCAGGCCGCACTGGCAATGCTTCGGGATAACCCTCTCGGCGTGGGCTGGAATAACTTCGCTGAAGTGATCAATGAGCCCTATCCCTATTCGGAGTTTGTCTGGCAGTGGCTCCGCGACCGGAATCACACCGTCAATACAGATCGGGTCAACTCATGCGTGGAGAGTCACTACTTCCTGATTCTGGCCGAGAACGGCTGGTTGGGCCTCGTGGCTTTCCTCTGCCTTATTCTCTGGACACTGTTCCGGAATGTGCGGGCCGCATTGACCCTTCACGACACCACATTGCGGCTTGTCTCCCTGGGAATCGCCATGGGGTGTCTTCTCAATTATGCCCAGAGTCACCTTGAACGCGTGCTCACCCAGCCCCGCAATCTCATGCTCTGGATGATTCTCCTCGCCGTGACAGCCCGCATCGAGCAGATCCGCCGCGATCAGCGGTCCGTGAAGGACAATCGCCCCTCGCGCCGCCGGCACACCCATCCGGAAGAAATGCCCGCCGAGGACCCTCTGATTGTCTGAGCCATGGATATGCCTGCCGCTGAAATCAGAGGAATGGCCTTCTCAGGAGTGGGGAAGGAAATGATCGTCTTTCAAAATTGGGGAGCCGGGAAGAAATGGTGCCCCTGCCGGGAATTGAACCCAGATCCTCGCTTTAGGAGAGCGCCGCTCTATCCATTTGAGCTACAGGGACGCATGTACGCCAAAAATTCATAAAAGCCCAACAGCCGCCTATTTGCCAGTCTTTTTTGCCGTTTGTGCCGCCCCGATGGGGTAAATCATGGCTGATCCGGGAACCGTGAAGAAAAAAAGCGCGAAGCCCTGAGAGGGCGGTCGGAACCGCGCCTGCTGCGCCCGATCCGCCCTTACAGGTCTGGTCGTGCTGTATTCCGGGAGTGTTGCCCTGGGCGGACGTCAGCCGCGCCTTTGGTGACGGTGCAAAAGTTTGGCACCGGTGGATGTTGAATCCTGGAAATACCAGAGGCGGTGGCAACTTCGATATATATTTCGGCTCTCTCGAAGGGGCAGATCAGGACAGCCCAAGGCTTCTCCCGGGAGCCTGAAAGGGCGTTTGAAGCGTTGCCGCGAATCAATCCATAACTGGATTCGGTCAATCGGTCGGGGCGATGATCCAGAGGTCGGGGCGTCCGACGTTGCAGTGGACAGCCCGGGACAGGAGTCCACCGGTGAATATGGAGAGGAAAAGCATGGTGCGGGTGGCATTCCAAGCAGCCCATGGAGAAGGGGAGCCGGCAAGTCTGCTCTGCACTGAGGGCAGGGGGTGGAAAATCTTTTCGATCCACGGGTGTCGGCTTTTTTCACCGTCGGTAAGGTCGGAGAACTGCTGCACCCATGATTCAAAATTGTCCGACTGGTCTGGTTCCTCCTTCATCCGCCGGTCGACATAAATGGTCATGTTCCGCGTTGGTGTCGGAAGGATGAGCAGTCCGAGAAAATGAAAAACCGATGAACAGAAAACGGTGTTGAGTGTGGTGGTGACCGTTCCGTCCGGAAAGCCTGCAATCAGTGAAGCCAGAATCCATGATGCACACACCCAGATGAACGCGAGTGCCAGTCCGCGGTTTCTCCACCCGTGTTTGATGATAAGCTGCCTACGGCGATCAAGCACGGACATCCCTGTATTGCCCAGAGTGTTCTCCCACTGCAGGGGCAGGAGAATTTTTTCATTGCCCGGAAGGCCGGTGATGGACCCCGAAAAGGAAGTGTCATGGCTGTTGATACAAACAGAGTCTGGAGACTGAGTCTCATCAGCGGAACAGGAAGGAGGAGCGGCGGCATGCGTGAGACTGCCGACAAGACATGCCAGTGGGTGCTGAAATGCGATTGCCGCACAGGAGAGCAGAAGAATCGCGAGAAGACTTCCGGCCATGCCGGCAAGAACTCCTCCCAGGTGAATGGTCAGGATTGAGAGACAGAGGAGAATCCCATGCGTGAGAACACCCTTGAGGTAAGTTGCAGGAGTCGTGTGCGGTTTGATTCCGAACTTTCGCGGCAGAATGAAACCGCCTGCCAAATCGAACATCAGCATGGTCGACATGAAAAGCAGGGCAAAAGCGGGGAAGATCATCAGATCGTTCATTCCCGTATCCCGAATCAGGTCGTGAAGCGACGAGGCAAATCCCGAAATCAGTGCTGCTGTCGAAGCGAGAGTCATGAATCCGACAGCTGTCATCCCGAGCTTGAGACGCGATGCCGGGTAGGAAGCGGTATGTTTCTGCTCTCCCTGGATAATCCCTATCTTAACCGCGCAATGATGACCATTTGCATTATTCACGAGTGCAAAATTCAACCGGTCCAGGGCAAGTCAAGGCAGGCGGCTGATTGTTGAAGAGTTGTTGACTGGCTCACAGTCCTGATGTGTGAAGGGAGATGGAAGAATGATTCAACCCAATTATGTGCTATTGATTCCTGTCGGGAATGGCTTTGAGAGGCTTTGAGATTTTATTCCACGCTCTTTGCGCACTTTACTGCTCCGCGGTGGATGGTCGGTGGTCGGAAACGTGGGTTGTGAGGTAACATGGGGACCGCTTTCTCCGGTCCGGCATGAACAGGGTGGTTATTGAGTCTGTGATTCTTTCAGGTCGTGTTTCAATCGCGAAAAACGGTTGGAAAGGATGAAGAATGTGGGTGCCCACAACCCGACGAAAATTCCGAACCGCTCGGCATGCGCTTTTGACTCGGGCTCGGTTCCGCCGGTGAGGAACCAGATCAGAATGGATCCTGCGATGGAAGCAAAGCCCAGATAGAAACAAATAGTTGAAATTGCTGAAAGACTGTTCTTGTTTGTGGTGTTCACTCAATACAACCGACCACAGAAACTCAAATGAGCAAGTCAAATGAAAGTGGTCTGCTGCATGGAAAGGCTGCTGATGGTGAGTCGGCAACCGGTTTGGGAACGGGTTTTCGCCGCTCATGGAAGGGTGTTTTGGTGATTTGATGACTTCGGGGCCGCCATTGTGAACAACTTGGATATTTCCACTTCGACAATTTCAAGACACAGCGTTCAGTTGAAAGCGTGATCTCATGACTTGCGCCGGCGGCTGATCAGGAATCGATTGCGGCAGGGACTGTTTTGCCGGTAGATTTCACATCATGGACGGGCTTGGCAAGAGGCGCAGGATCATGATGGTGATGAGGCGGGTTCTGGCGGTTTCATGGTTCCTGACGAATGCCCATGGAGTGGATCCGGAGCCCCTGCCCGGTCGGGAGGCCGGTGAGCATGGCTTCAGAGTTGCAACCCCGGAGGAAAGCGGACTGGATTTTGTTAACCGGTTGGAAGGGGATGCATTTCTGACCAATGCGGTGGCTCACAATGGTTCCGGAGTGGCCCTTGGGGATGTGGATGGCGATGGGCTGGTCGATATTTATTTGTGCGGACTTCAGAATGCCAATGCTCTGTACCGCAATCTCGGGGATTGGAAATTCGAGAGAATTGATAATCGGATACTCGAGTGTGAAGGGCAGTTTTCGACCGGGGCGGTTTTTGCCGACGTTGACGGCGATGGTGATCCCGACCTGCTGGTCAATGGCATCGGTGCAGGGACAAGGCTTTTTCTCAACCTTGGCAACTGGAAGTGGGAGGAGTTATCCGACAGCGGGTTGTCGAGGACGTCCTCTCCCACTTCAATGGCACTGGCGGATGTGGATGGCGATGGTGATCTGGACCTTTACTGCACGCATTACGTCGATGAGATGCACATTGCGGATCCGACCGTGGATTACAAGGTCAGTCGCCGGAATGGCCGGTATGTTGTGACACACGTCAACGGTGAGCCGGCAGTGGGACGGCTGGCGGACCGTTTCGTGGTCTCCGAATCAGGTGAGTTGCGCGAGCTTCCCGAGCGCGATGGCTATTATATCAACGAAGGGGGTGGACGGTTCCGGGATATCGGCGGAGAAGCGGGAATATTCCATGATTCCTCCGGGAAGCCGATGGATGCTCCCAGAGACTGGGGGCTCGCTGTCGCCAGCGGGGATTTCAACCGCGATGGCCTCATCGATTTTTACGTATGCAATGACAATGCCTCACCTGACCGTGTGTGGCTGAATATGGGCGGGGGCCGGATGCAGGACGCGGGTGCCCGATGGTTCCGTCACACCAGCCGGTCGTCCATGGGGGTGGATGTCGCTGATTTCAATGGGGACGGTCTGGAGGATTTGATCGTGGTGGACATGCTGGCCTCTGATCCGGCGAGACGGATGACGCAGCTGGTCAAGCAGTATTCAACTCCTGCTGAGCAGATCAACCCCAATGCGGTGCCGCGGTTCAACCGCAATACCCTGTTCGCGGCCCGCCCGGATGCCCCGTATGCCGAAGTGGCCCTGATGGCCGGTGTGGCCGCCACGGACTGGTCATGGTGCCCGGTTTTCATGGATGTCGATCTCGATGCCTTCCCGGACCTTCTTGTCACCAACGGATTCAGTTTTGACGTGATGGACCAGGACAGCAATGACCACATCCGCAATACCCGCATGAGTCGTTTTGACCGGCAGCGATCCAGGAAGCTGCATCCATACTACGGCTCGCCCAATCTGTCCTTCAGAAACAACGGTCATGGTGGATTCACCCCGATGGGTGATACATGGGGATTCGGGGCCGACGGGATCAGCAACGGTGCCGCCTGCGGGGATCTGGACCGCGACGGGGACCTGGATGTGGTGATAAGCCGTCTCAACCAGCCGGCTCTGCTGATGGAAAACCGGAGCCCGGCCCCCCGGATTGCTGTCAGTCTCACCGGCCGTGCCCCCAACACCGGAGCCATCGGGGCAGTCATCAGAATTGAAAGGCCGGATGGGGGCCCTGTGCAGAGCGCGCGAATCCAGTCCGGCGGCCGCTATTTGTCCGGTGATTCAGGAGAAAAGTGTTTTGCCGCCGGCGGGGATCTTCTCACTGGAGCCATCATGACCATCCGATGGCCCTCCGGAGCTCAAAGCCGCCTCACCGGCCTCAGGGCGGATCACCGATATATTATCCGCGAAGAGGAAATGAGCGTCAGTCCGGCTTCCAATCAATCATCCGGTGATCAGACATTCATGGATCCACTTCGTCTTCCCAATCGATGGCTGCCGAAACTGGGTGAGGAAACAGGGGCGCTTGAGGCGGTGACCAGCGCTCCCGGGCCGGGAGTTGCCGCAGTGGACCTCGACGGGAATGGCTGGACAGACATCGTCCATGCCGCCGGAAGGGGACAGGCACCTCTTGTTTTACTCAACATGGAGGGGAAGAAATTCCAGGCGGTCGCCGGTCTGCCTGCCGTGGAAGCACCGGAGTCCGCCGTTGTTCCATGGTGGGATGAACAGGGTGTGCCTCACTGGATTGCTGCCGCTTCGGCCGAATCATCCGGGGCGGGGAATCGCAGCCGAC
Organism: Verrucomicrobiia bacterium; assembly: GCA_030425355.1. GTDB lineage: Bacteria > Verrucomicrobiota > Verrucomicrobiia > Limisphaerales > JAJOIW01 > JAJOIW01. Next base: position 2,726 of record JAUIAG010000103.1, on the reverse strand, counting down.
TGCACGTCTACTCCATCGCGGGCAGCGCGAAACGGACTGTGCTCGATGCCGGAGAGGCCGGCCTGGGGACTTTGTGCGTTCTGGATGTTGACGGGGATGGTGATCTCGATCTCTTCAGTGGCGGTGTGCCAGTTGCGGATCGGTATCCGGAACCTGCCTCCTCACGGATCTGGATCCAGGAGGACCGGCAGCTGACCTTCAGTGAGCAATGGAGCCGCGCGTTTGAAAACGTCGGCATTGTCCGCGATGCCGTGGCGATTGACTGGGATATGAACGGCACACAGGACCTCGTTCTCGCCCGCGAAGCAGCCGATATCCAAATCTACCTCAATGACGGAAACGGCTTCCGGCTTAAGAGCGGGGACCAGGTCCTCGAAAGCAGTCGGGGCTACTGGTCATCGATTCAGGTCGGCGACTGGAACAACGATGGCCAATGGGATATCGTGGCCGGCAACAGGGGTCTGAATTCATCCCTCGCCCTGCATCCCGGGGAAAAGTGGCGCGTCAGTTATCTGCCGGGGTTCGGGGCCGCCAGAGCCGTCGAGTGCGTCCTGCGCCATGGAGAGTGGTTCCCCTGCACGGACCGCACCAACCTGTCGAGGGCATTTCCCGCCGTGTCCAGAGCTGCTTCCTCACACACCGGATACGGCCGCATGTCTGTCCGCGAACTTTTGGGATCCATGGAGAATGATCTGAAACACCTCACCATCGACTGTCTGGAGTCCTCTCTCTTTCTGAGTGGCCCGGGCGGGATGAGCCGGGTGGCCCTGCCGGCCATGGCCCAATGGGCACCTGTCACCGGTCTGGCGACTGCCGACTTTGACCTCGATGGTGTTCCGGATCTCTTTGTGGCACAGAATGATTTTTCCGAAGGATCGAGGGTGACCAGGGGCGACGCCGGATCCGGACTCATCCTCCGTGGCAGTCCGGCAGCGCCATTCTCGGAAGTCTTCAGTGGGACAGGCATCCTCATTCCCGGCGAGATGCGCGGTGCCGTTTCTCTGGACGTCAACCGGGATGCCGGACCGGACCTTCTTGTCGCAGCAATCGGCAGCCCCTCGGCTCTTTACCTTCGTCGGCCTTCTCCCACCGTGCACTCCAAATCGCTTGAAATACGCGGTCCGGAAGCAAATCCGGCCGCCTTCGGATTCTGCTACCGTCTGAGCGGCACCGATTCTCAACCGCGGGTCTGGATTCCTGTGAACGACACTGCGGGACCGCTTTCCGGCGGAGTTCCGGTCCTTTCGCTGCCGGCTTCCGGTGGGTTGCCTGCCGCCATTGAAGTGCGCCATCCGGGTGGTGAAATCCGTCGGTTTCCAGTTTCCGGGGACGACATGGGCCGCATCCGTATCCTTTGGAGGGATCGATAGTTAGGGATATTAATTTGAGCGGACACTTCTTTACAGGATTGTTCAGGATAAGTAACATGCAGCCGCGCGTTCTGGCTGCTTCGGTTGGGCTGAAACGCTGATACTCCTCATTTCGGAAGGAATATATACCAATGAAAAAATCCCTGAGACTGAAATACCTCCTGGCTGCTCTGTACCTGCTGGTACCACTGGTCAGCCAGGCCAATGACATTGAGCCTGGAAAGGAATACTACACTGCAATCAAGACCCCGGTGCCTATTGTGCTCGACGGGGATCTCTCCGAATGGCGGGGGGCCATGCTGTTGGCGGACCCCCGGTTTTCCATTCCCAAAGGTTCGGGGGACGAGGGCGATCTCGTCTTCTTCGAGCTTTATGACCAGGGCGGCCCCGGCACTGCGGACTGGACCGGTCCGGATGACCACACATCCGCCGTTCAGGTTGTCTATGATGACGACAACGTCTACTTCGGATTCACCGTCACGGATGAATACCACCAGAACAGCAACAGCGCCTGGAACGGCGACTCCGTCCAGCTGATGATTGCCAATGCCGAACGCGATCAGCAGATCGCCCTCTACAACTACGGTCTGGATGGCAACGAGGATGACGGTATCGGCGAGATCATCATTCTTCACGAAGCCGGTCCCGGCGGCACCGAAGCGGTCATCGTCCGCAACAGTGACACCAAACGGACCATTTACGAAATCAAGCTCCCCAAGGAATCCATTGGTTTTGAAGATCTGGAGAGGTTATCCGGCGGCGTCCAGTTCGGTCTGGGCATGGCCATCAATGATGGTGACAAGGATGCCCCCGGCCAGCAGGGCTGGGGCGGACTTGGAGCCCATGCAATTGTCTTCGGCAAGTCGCCCGGTGAAACAGCGCTGGTGACTCTGGCGATGTCCAATGACATCGAACCCGGAAAGGAATACTACATAGCCAACCCGCTGAAGGGTGAATTTGTCCTCGATGGTGAACTCAATGAATGGGGCGGCGTTCCGGTTCTGTCCGATCCCCGTTTCTCCATCCCGAAGGGATCGAAGCGTGACGGCACACTCGTGCTCTTTGAAATCTACGACCAGGGTGGCCCCGGCACTGCGGACTGGACCGGTCCCGATGACCAGACTTCCGCTGTGCAAATCGCCTATGACGCCGAGAATATCTACTTCGGCTTCACAGTCACAGACGAGTACCACCAGAACAACAACAGTGCCTGGAACGGTGACTCTGTTCAGCTGATGATCGCAAGTGCCGACCAGCAGCAGCAGGTCGCCCTCTACAACTACGGTCTCGATGGTAACGAGGATGACGGTATCGGCGAAGTTGTCATCCTTCATGAAGCAGGCCCCGGAGGCACCG
>JAUIAG010000457.1 GCA_030425355.1 Verrucomicrobiia bacterium | reverse complement strand
AGCCGCTGGCGAACGTGCGTATCCACTCGGGGTCGATGTCCCGTTCACTGTTCCAGAACGGCACGCTTATTTCTGAAAGCCGCAAGGCCATTGAAATATTCACCCCGCACCTTCCCGCTGACAGGCGAACGGCACTTTCCTCGGCTGCCCGCGACCACATCGCTCAGGTCGGTTTCAGCTATGCCAATTCCTGTGCCGGCCTCGGCGACAGCCAATCCGCTTTTAATCTCACCCGCGAAGCCTTCCTGACTTCCACGCGCAAACCCGCGATGCTGATCAAGGCCCTGGAAAGTGCGCTCCGCGCTCTGGTGTCCATTGTGAGAAAGAAGAAAAAGGCACCCGCTGCAGCCGCTCCCTCAGGCACATCGGCCAGTCCCGCCTGATCGACGCAGCAGACCAATCATTGTCACGTCCCGCAGAAGGTCCGGTAAATGCCGCTTCCGTCCGGAGCCGGCGACATGAATTCATCGGGGAGGTCGCGATCCGAAGACGGATACGGATCGGAAAGTATGGCAAGCAACTTGTCAAAGGGGGCTATGTCACCATTGTCCGCCGCCTCCAGCGCGCTCTCGACCAGGTGGTTGCGGGGAATGACCGCCGGATTGGCGGCCTTCATTATTTCCATGGAATTCCCGCTGCCGGCGATGTCTCCGGAGAGCATTGCCTGCCATTCACGCTTCCAGTTTTGAAACTCCTCATCCTCCCATGACGGGGCATCGGGGACATTGCGGCCGGCAAGGCGGTTGAAGGTGTTGGTGTAGTCGACCCCGTTCCGGTGCATCCAGTCGAGGAGACGGGATATCAGATCCTCATCCCCTTCCCGTGGTCCGGTGAATCCCAGCTTCCGGCGCATCATCTGCAGCCACCGGTCCTGATAGATGGCGTCGAACCGTTCCAGAACTTCCGTGGCAAGTCTGACGGATTCATCCTGATCCGAATGGATGAGCGGGAGGAGTGCTTCGGCAAAACGGGCGAGGTTCCATCCGGCGATCACCGGCTGATTGCCATAGGCATATCGCCCGCGGTGGTCGATGGAACTGAAAACCGTGGATGGATCATAGGCGTCCATGAAAGCACATGGACCGTAATCGATAGTTTCACCGGAGAGCGCCATGTTGTCGGTGTTCATCACACCGTGAATGAACCCCACTCTCATCCAGTTCACCACCATGGCGGCAAACCGGTCCATCACCGCCTCAAGAAGTGCCAGTGCGCGGTTATCAGCATTCTGAAGCTCTGGATAATGACGCTTCAGCGTGTAATCGAGCAGAGCTTCGAGAACATCCATCTGACCATGCATTGCGGCAAACTGGAATGTCCCGACCCGAAGGTGGGACGATGCCACACGGGTGAGGACGGCACCCTTGAGGGGCGTTTCGCGAAATACAGGCTCGCCGGTGAGAACCACGGCAAGGCTCCGCGTGGTCGGAATTCTCAACCCATGCATGGCCTCGCTGATTAAATACTCGCGAAGCATCGGTTTGACGGCCGCACGCCCATCGCCTCCGCGGCTGAATGCGGTTCGACCGGAGCCCTTGAACTGTATGTCGAGGCGGCCGCCTCCGGGGGTGAGATGCTCTCCCATGAGAATCGCCCGGCCATCCCCCAGCATGGTGAAATGCCCGAACTGATGTCCCGCGTAGGCCTGAGCCAATGGGTCAGCGCCTTCGGGTAAAGCGTTGCCCGAAAGCAGCTCTGCCGCTTCCGACGGACTCATTGAGGAAAAATCAAGGCCCATGGCCTCTGCCAGACCGCTGTTCAGCCTGAGCATGGACGGGCTTTTCGCCCGCGTCGGCCTGACCCGTGAATAGAAGATCTCCGGAAGCCCGGCATAGCTGTTATCAAATTGAAAACCGGGATTATTCATCTCAGGGCATTGACCTTAACCCGTTATATGGCTGTGACAACCGCGGGAGCACAGTCAGCGGCTTGGGAGTTTTCCAGAGTAAATGCCGAGGTGGTTGGCGACCGGCCGCTGGATTCCGGGAATAACCGGACTGCAGGGACGATTGACAACGACACCACGACCGAAGGAGTTTTCCACCACCATGGTTGTGGAGCCGCCTCCATCGAGGTTGAGGATATTCCAGGCGCCGAGCTGCTGCATGAGTTCGGCCGCCTCGCGGGTATTGACTCCCTCGCTGTAGCCTGGCTGGCGGCCGTCGATGACCACCAGGAAGAGATAACGTCCATCCGCGGAAGACCCGACCAGAGTGCGGGGATCCAGTTTGGTGTCGTAATCACTGGTTTCAATAACCCCGTCCTGCATGGCCATCCACAGGCCGCCGACGCCATTGAAGATTTCATCCGCCGACTCATCGAATGAAGGTGTGGCATAATGGACTTCCTTGTCCCGGGTGAAGCCTATGGCGTGCAGGTTGGATGCTTCGGGGGAATACTTCTTCCCCTGGGTCATGGAGAAGCCGAGTATGTCGACCGGCTTGCCCGATACCTTGGAGTCCGGT
>JAUIAG010000102.1 GCA_030425355.1 Verrucomicrobiia bacterium | reverse complement strand
GGCGCACCCAGAAAAAGCAGTATCCAGAAAAAGAATGAATCATAGAAAATTTCGGCGATGGGTATATCTGTGGGCTCGAGGTTCAGGACCTCAATCAGGATGGTGAAGCATCCACCCAGCAGAATGGCATTCAGAGTAATAACCATCCACCCGGTTATAGAAGTCAGATAGGATGCCGTTTCCTTTTTCCAGATCAGACAGAAGGAAGTCATATCAGCAGTTCGAAGGGGAGGGGTGATGACGGGTCAGGGATGCAAAAATTTCTTCGAGCGTCCTCTCGCGGGTTGTCAGCTCGTGGAGATCCCAGCCGCCGCTGATGACGCGACGGGCCACCTCGGGCGCAAGAGATTCCAATTCCTTCTCCGGGATGTCCGCTTTAAGGCTGATGATGGCTTCCAGCCTGCCGGAACCTTTTTCCCCGGTCTGAATGCCTTCGGTCCACGGGAGTGTCGACAAGGACTTCTCGAGTTCAAGTCGTGGAGCGGCGGTCACCAGCCTGAGGCTTCGTGCCTGTCCAACACGGGATTTGACGGTGCCGATTGGATCATCTGCCAGGATCTTCCCATTGTTGATGATTATAACATGGTCGCAGGTTGACTCCACTTCACCAAGAATGTGACTGGAGAGCAGAACGGTGTGATCCTCACCGATTCGACGAACAAGCTGCCTCACCGAAAGGATCTGGTTGGGGTCGAGGCCCGCAGTGGGCTCGTCCAGAATAAGTATCGAAGGGTCATGGATCATGGCATCGGCCAGTCCAACACGCTGTCGGTATCCCTTGGAGAGATTGCCGATGCGTCGCTGCAGCACATCGGCAATCTCACACTGCCCCGACACTTCGTCGACCTTGCGGCGAATTTCCGACGGAGTGACCCCTTTGATGCCTGCGCGGAAGGCGAGAAAGTCCCGGACTTTCATGTCCATTTCAAGGGGAGTTGTTTCGGGCATGAATCCGATGTGACGTCGTGCCGCCCGCGATTCGGTCAGGATATCGTGGCCATGGATTCTGACCGATCCGGAGGTGGCGGCCAGACATCCGGCCAGGATTTTCATGGTGGTGGATTTGCCTGCACCGTTCGGTCCGAGAAACCCGACAACGCCCTTGTTCACCGAGAAGCTGATTCCCCTGAGGGCCTCGTGCCTGCGATAGGATTTATAAAGTGATTCGACTTCGATCATCGGATAGTTCTGGGCCGCACACGAATTTCCCCGCAGAATTATCTGAGGGTGAGGGGTTCATTGAAACCGCGGTAATCCTGGAGCCCGAAACGGTTGATAAATGGCCGGTTGGCCCGCAATGTCAATTCAGTGCCACTCGGATAGTAGGACATCCACCATCCCATGGCAGCGAATGATTCAAAGCTGTTTTCATTGATCTGCACCAGGATGTCGCCGGGCTGGATCCGGCTGGATTCGGCTGGTGAGCCCTTGTCAACGGACAGCACCTGATAGCCGGTGAGTCGGCGTGGCGACTGGTAATTGACGTATTCCTGTTCGCGTAACTCAAGCCCGGTTCTTTCGAGGATATAGTCGGCGTTGAAATGATCGCCGAGCCGGATCGGTTCGAGGCTGAGGACTTCCCGGGAGCCGTTCTGTCGGATGACACTGACCATCAGTCGGGTCTTGGGCCGTGCGAAAGTCAGGCGTTTCTGTATTTCGAAGAGGCTGTCGATGGGCAGATCATTGACATGGGTGATCTGGTCGCCTTCACGGAATCCGGCTATGGCTGCCGGGCTCTGGTCCTCGACCCCCAGCACAAAAGGGATAGTGGAGACCGGATCCAGCTGCAGTCCGACCCATGTCGACGAAACCTTCTCCGGGTTGAAAACGTAGGCGATGGTTTCCATCACGCGTCTGATGGGGATGGCGAATCCAATATTTTCACCGCCGCTGATGGTGGCGACGTTGATACCGATCAGGCGGCCATAAATATTTATCAGCGGCCCGCCGCTGTTGCCCAGGTTGATGGCGGCATCCGTCTGCAGCCAGTCGTCGACTTCCAGCTGATCACTGGTGGGGATCTGTCTCCGGTTTTTACTGCTGAGGATTCCACGGCTTACCGAGCCGCCAAGACCGAACGGGTTGCCGAGCGTCATGACTTCCTCGCCGAGGATCAGGTCGTCGACATTCTCAAACTCAATGAAGGGAAACTCGTATCCCGGCCCCGGCGGGTCGATTTTCAGCAGGGTCAAATCCGTTTCAGGCATGGAGGCAATCAGCCGGGCATCAAAGACCTCCCCGGATATGGCCATTGTGGCCCGGATGCGGGAAGCTCTCTCAATGACGTGATAGTTGGTGATCAGATACCCCTCGGGATCGATGATGACGCCGGATCCCAGATTATGCGTTTTTTCGACAGTGGGAACACCCCAGATGCGACCGTAAAAGTCGAGATACAGCTCGTCGAGTCTGTCCTTCCTCATGACAACCATCTCGGTGCTGATATTGACAACGGCCGGCATGGCCGTGTTTACAGCCCGCACAGTCGGAGTGATTCTGGGGTCGGCTCCGGCCCCTGCTGAAGCATCGGTGCTTCCACCAATGACCTGCCCCTGCAGCCCACCCGGAATCAATCCCGCCATCGCCAGAAACAGCCATATCGGGAGAAATTTTTTCATCAGATCACCAGTCATTCACTCAGGGTTCTTTTTTCCAGACGCATTTTCCAACCTAATGTTACTGAGGATGTTTGCCAACTAAAGGAAATTCATGCATGCTCTTTTCAGTCCAATCGGCTGAAATGAGTGTGTTTTTCAGCGGGACCAAACCGAGAATTGTGATGAACAGGTGTGAGATTGAGCGCAGTGGCGGCTCCACTGCCGGTTTTCCGGCAGAAATAATGGCCGCAGAAAACAATCAGATCCAAATTCAAACCGGAATTCCTTTCCATCGGGACCCCGACTATCTGATACGGGATTCGGATATCCCTGAGCCGCGGGGGGATGAACCGGAAAGCGAGCAGGTCCTGCAGTGGATCTGGGCCCGTCAGAACCTCCATCGACATCGGCTGCAGTCCATATGCGGCAAAGCTGTGGAAGTCCTGCACCCCGGATTCTGGAACCGCGGCTCTGGTCCGGATTTCAGCCGGGCATTGCTCCGGATTGGTGGGGTCACCGGCACACATGACGTGGAAGTGGAGCTGGCTGTGGAGAACTGGCATTCGCACGGCCACCACAGGGATTTCCACTTTGCCCATGTGGGACTTCTCGTCGTATGGGAGGAGCCATCCTGCGACGCTGCGGCTGCCATGGGAATCCCGATTCTGGCAATCAGGCGGTATCTCAACGCGCCCCTGGCGGAAATGCACATTCTTTTTCACAAAACCCCCGTTGGTGAACCAACATGTTTTGAATCAGGCCGGTGCCGGCCGGTGCTCGGTAAACTGGATGAGGAGACGCATCGGCATTTACTGGAATCGGCGGCTTTGAGCCGACTTCGGGTGCGCGCCCGGGCTGTTCATGCATGGGAAAGTGAATACGACCCTCCGACCGCACTGCTCTTAAGCCTGATGACAGCGCTGGGAATGCCTGGAAACAGCTGGCCCATGCGATTCATTGCCGAAAAACTGGCAGATTCGGGATTTCTGCAGCAGCGGCGATCCTGGCTGGAGTCCCAGGCGCTGTTGCTTGGACTGAGCAATCTGCTGCCGGCCGACTCATCCTCCAAAACCGGCATGGCCCTCGATTTTATCAATCAGCTGTGGGAAATCTGGTGGCGGCACCAGGATGAATGCTTCACTCTCATTCTTCCCCGAAGCATTTGGAATATGCGGAAAATCCGACCGATGAATCACCCAGAGAGGCGGCTGGCTCTCGGCGCATACTGGGTCGGTCTTCAGGACCTGCCGGGACAGATCATCGATTGGACGAAATCAGCTGCGGCTGGCACCTGCAGGTCCTCGGCCATGGGAAAACTGGAGGCATTGCTGCGTCCGCCCCACAGCGATTTCTGGCATCATCACTTCAGTCTGAGCTGTCCGGAACCAATGCCCCGACCAACCGGCCTGCTCGGCCGGGAACAACTGGTGGACCTCGCCATGAATTCCATCATCCCATGGATCCTTGCGAGGGCCGAGATCGGCCGAGATGGTGAACTTCGCAGTGCCGCCCACTCTGTCATGCAGCTCATGCCGCCCGCGGCAGAAAATCACCGGACCCGCCATTTGCGGACACGGCTTTTTGGCGACAGGAATGCCGGCCCGCGAGGGAAGGCAGTTTATCAACAGGGACTTCTGCAGGTGGAAATTGAATTCTGTCAGAAGAGCGATTCGTTATGCAGTCGATGTCCGCTGCCTTCCCGATTACAGGGATTGAAAAACAATGCTCCGGCAGCGGGTGATTAGTCGTCAGCGGCACACGGGCCGGATTATGGTTCAATGTGCAAGTCGCAGATCCGCCAGACACTCGACATGCTGGGTTTGCGGGAACATGTCCATTGGCTTGACGGAATGGACCCGGTACTGACCGTCGGCACAGAAAGTGGCCACGTCCCTTGCCTGCGTCGCGGGGTGACAGGAGACGTAGAGTATCTGTCCCGGACCGACGCGTTTCAGGAATTCCACCGCGGAAGGGTCGATACCTCGGCGGGGCGGGTCGAGGACCACCGTGGTTTCAACGGGCGGGAATTTTTCCATCAGCCGCGGCAGCATGGTTTCTGTAGCCCCCTCGACAAAGTGCCCGTTTGATATCTGGCGGTCGGCCGCATTTTTCTCGGCGGCGCGAATGGCCATGCGGTCTATTTCAACGCCGGCAAATTCTTCGACTTCCGCTGCGAGTTCAATCGCGAAAAATCCGACACCGCAGTAGGCATCGACCAGGAAACGTCCTGCAAAATCCCTCAGTGACTGTCTGACCGCATCCACCATGCCGGGCAGCAGGAAGAAGTTGTTCTGAAAAAACGAATCTCTCGGCAGTGTCCATCCTTCGGGAAATTTGCGGAGGACATACTTTATCCCGTTTCGACGGGAGGGGTTGGAGCGTATTTCGGCGAGCTGTTCATTGAGTTCCGGTTCGGCGATGTGACATTCATCCACCGGGACAACGAGACGGCTGTGATATTTGAGAAACCCCACCGCCATTTCCCGGCGGTCCCGGTTCCACTGGGTTCGCACCATGATCCGGTTCCGATAGTTATACGGACTGGGGCAGGGGAGTACCGTCTCAACCAGATTGCCATCAACTCCGCCAATTCGTTCAAAAATATCCCGAACCTGCTTCTGTTTCATCAGCAGCTGGGATTCGTAGCTCATGTGCTGGTACTGGCAGCCGCCGCATTCACCGAACAGCGGGCAACGCGGATCCACCCGGTCCGGCATTGCCTTGAGTATTGAAACCAGTTCCGCCCGTGCAAAGTTCTTCTTCACCTCGGCAATCCGAACCCGCACATGCTCACCTGTAATAACCCCCGGAACAAAAATCACCATATTGTCGTGACGCAGTACGCCTTCTCCTCCAAAGGCAACGTCCTCGATCACACCTTCAAGTTCCGCGCCGGCTTCAGGCAGATTGCCATGGCCCATTGAAGGCGAATCCTGCTCCTCCCCGGGTGCTGAATTCTCCATCCACGGGTTGATATGGTTCCAGTTCAGTTTCTTTCCCATCTGAATGATGGAATCTCGCAGAAGTGTTGCCGCTCAGGCAATAAAACAAAGCAGGCAATTCCCATCAGGGAGAGGGGGAGAACCCGTCACAGAGTGATGACTACCGGCTCTGAAGACGTGGCGGAAAGACTGGAATCCGTGATGGTGGTGCGAGGTGGCGGCCAGGGGAACCGCCCCCTCTGAAAACTTATCTGGCGGTCAGCCAGCGGACTGCCTCGTCAATGGAACCAGTGCCGTTCAGAGTCTGATCCCCGGGATTCACTCCGGCGGCAATAAGGAAATCTCCGAGTGATTTCAGGAAATACACCGAGGCATCAATGGCTTCAATGCGGGCCCTGAAGGCGGCCTGTTCCCGAATCTGCAGAGCAAGGAGATCAGTTGCTCCAAGATTGAAGCGGTCCAACTCCACTGACTGCAGCTGCTCGGCCAGTGAAAAATTTATCTGTGCCTGTTCGAACTGGTCGAGGGCGTTCATGAATGCGGAATGGTAGTTCTGGACCTCGGAACGGATTTTATCGAGGGCAAAGCGGAGTTTGTTTTCGAGCTGGCGGATCTTGGCGCGGTTCTCTTCGAGTTTTCCCCGTGCATCACGCCGTTGAAGGGGCAGTTCGAACTCCAGTCCGAGCTTCATTTCCAGCTGTCCCTGGTCTTTGTAGAGTTCGGATCCAAGACTTTGTTCAGCGGAAAGAGTGGTGTTAAGTTTTGGCAGGAGCTTGTTGGTGAAAAGATCCCTGTCGATATCGAGCTTGTCGAATTCGATTTCGTAGGCCTCGATTTCCGGGCGGTTGTTCATTGCCATGTCGATGCCCTCCTGAAGATCGCATCGGCGGAAGTTCTGGAGCGGAGGCAGGGAGTCGGGGACCTGAGCGCGGACTGCCAACACCGGATCGTCCGAACTGTCCCGGAAGAAAAGGGAAAGGGCGATAGTGCTGGCCTCGAACTCCCGCTGTGCCTTTGTGAGGCTGATACGCCTGCTGGCGATCAACTGCTGATTCTCAAGCGACACAACTGGAGCCGTGAGACCCTTTTCAATCAGGGTGTCGATGGCAGTGATCCGGTCTGTTGCATTTCTGAGCAGGTCCTCAGCGGCAATCAGTTTGAGTCCGGCTCCCAGCCATGAGAAATAGGAAACCATGGCGGCACGGGTGAAGTCCAGATGCTGGCGGCGTATCTGCGGGTCAACCAGCAGGCGGTCCAGGTCCGCCTTGAGGATGGCGGCACGTCTAGTGTCGATGGACCCATCCTGCAGCAGGGGAATCTTGAGGCCTATGTTGGGTGTCCCGCCTTCATTGGTCCGGCGCTGATAATAGTAATCGGGAAGCAGCCCGTCGGTATAGCGGTAACCCCCATAAAGTGTACTGCCCCAAAGCCCGAGGAACTGCTCGAAGCCCGCTTCCACGGTTGTGCTTTCGTAGAATCCTGTCGGATTGTTGAAAACACGCGCAAAGGTATTGAAGTCGAAGGCCCCCCGTGTGCTGAGTAGTTTGCCGGCTGCCACATCCCTTTCGATAAGCGCTGCGAGGTAAGGAGGATACTGCGCCGTCACTGATTCGAGCACTTCGATCATCCGCAGTCGCTGAGCGGGTGAGTCCACCGCAACGAATGATTCCTGTCCATAAGCCGTGAAAAACGTGAGCAGCACAACCAGCAGTCGTGATGTGACTGCCATGGACGCTCCTGCCGATCCTTTCGGGTTGAGGGCTGTCATCTTACTTGCTCTTTGTTGAGATTGAGAAATTCTTCCCTTCCTTGAGTGCCGGCGGGAATCCATTGAGCTGCCGCCAGACTTCAAACCAGAGCGGAACGCGTTCGAGCAGTATCCATCCCTGGGCGGCCACTCCCTGTCTCAGTACAGGGGATGATGGCCACGGGATAATCTGTTCATTGCCGGAGGAATCGACGACCTCATCCGGATCGGGAGCAACAAGGAGACGGAACATGCCATTCCCGTTGTCTATGGCATCGACAAATATGACTTCACCGCCGAAGGTACCAATGGCGGCACTGGGCCATCCAACGAACTGGATGGCAGGCCAGCCTTCAAACTGCAGTCGCACCGGGCTGCCTGCCTTGACCACTTCGCCATTCTCATCGACGACCCGTTCACTTATCAGGGGCATGTCATTGCCGTCAACCCACAGCTCAACAACCAGATCCGCAGTCTCAGGAACAACCACACACATTGGTGTCCCAGCTTTCAGAAAAGACCCCTCAGTTGCCGAAACACGGTAAATAACCCCGTCTCTCGGCGCAGGGACATTCAGAGTACCTGTCTGATTAATCTTGATCTCCAGATCGGTGATTTCCTTGTTCAGCTTGTTGAGGTCAGCCTGTGCCGAATCGACTGACGCCCTGGCGCTTTCGATGGACGCATTGAGGTCGAGCTCGGTTTTGAGCAGCGACTGTTCCTGTCTGAGCAGATCCGCCTTCCTGTTGTCGCGCTGCATGGTGGCCAGTTCATAGTCGCGCTGGGAAACCAGCCCCCTTTCATCGAGGAAAAGAGACTCGATTCGTTTGAAGTTGAGCTCGGCAGCGGTGAGAGAAGCCCTGGCCGCTTCAACCTGAGCGCGGGCCATGTCCATGGCGCGGGGAAGGGACTGCTCCACCTGAATGACCCGGGATTTCAATTTCTGCAGCCGGTTGGTGACGGCCGTTCTCTGCTCAAGTGACTGCAGCAGCTGTGACTGCAGATTCTCCATGAGCTGAGGGTCGTTGTCGGTGATGCGGAATAGGATCTCCCCTTTTCTGACCTTCTGGCCCTCCACGACATTGACAACGTCAACCCGTCCCGGAAGAGGAGCCTCCACGGTGATCAAACGTTCCATCGGATTGAACGCCGTGACTTTCCCGGTTCCCGGAATAAACTGTTGCCACGGCAACACCGCAAGGCTCAGAACCATAAGAATAAATAAAAGCATGAGAATCCGATTGATTCTCCTTAGGCTGATTGGCAGGCGGGTGCGGCCCTTGCACTCCAGCTTAACGTGATGATCCAGGATAGGCATTGCCTCGGAATACCCGGTTATCTCCTCACCGGAGTCTTTGGGGGTCATCGGTTTTTCAGTCAACTGGCTCATTTCTGGGGGGTGATTTTAGATAGCCTTGGTAGGGTTAGTTCTCATGTCTGATGCTTTCGGGCTTCAGTTTGAGGACCCGCTGGCAATGGTTGAGGATGTCGCGGTCGCGGGAGGCAATAAGGAATGTGCCGCCGCTGAGGTGTTTGCGCAGGGTGTCGAGGATAAGTTTTGACTCGTCGGGATCCAGCCCGTCGAGCATCTTGTCTATCATCACAAGACTTGGGCTTTGGGCGATTGTTCTGGCAACACAGATTCGAACTCTCTGAGTGTCCGAAAATGGTCTGCCCCCGATGCTGATGGTGCTTTCAATGCCGTCAGGAAGCTCCGATATGGCCTGGGTCAGGTGGAGGTCCTCAATGATATTCTGAAGCTTCTCGTAGGAAATATCGGATCGCCCCAGGCTGATATTCTCGTGGATGGTCCCTTCAAAAATTTCAACATCCCTGAGGAGTGCGATGCTCCTTCTGAGTTCATTGAGCTGCCAGTAGCGCATATCCAGTTTGTTAATGAGTATCTGGCCGCTGGTCGGCTCACGAAGGCCATAAATGAGCTGCAGAAGTAATCCCGATCCCGAACCCATGGGCCCTGTGACTCCAACGATTTCACCGCTTCTGATCGAGGCACTGAAACGGTTGATTACGGGTCGGTCGGGAAGAAATCCGAAGCTCAGGTCACGTAATTCAATGTCCATGGTCGACGGGCCTATTGCTACAGTCTGCCCGCTTTCTTTCTCGATGGGGAGGTCGACGAGGCTTCCGAGCTTGTCGGTTGCCGCCAGGGCGTCGTACCAGATTTCTATGTGTTTGCCGAGACTTACCAGCGCGGCAACAATCGCACTGACAATGAGTTCGCTGGCCACAAGCTGACCGAGGGTCAGCTCTGTGCTCAGCACCAGTGCTCCACCTATGGTGAGAAGGCTGGCACTCGCCAGAGCCTGCAATGCCAGCAGCCCGATGATCTGCCGGATCAGCACCCGGTAGTGAGCCTTTCGCTGAGTCAGGTAGTTGTTGACCAGTCCATCGGTCCTGGCGACGGTGAGGTCCTTGCTCCCCGGGCTTTTAAATAATGTCGGAAACAGGATGACCTGCTCAAGCCATCCGGCCACGGCATGCTTGGCGTAGGATTCCCTGATAGCTGTCCGGACCCCGGAACGCCCCAGCGGAAAGAGGATCAGAGCCAGAACTGCAATGAGAACGAGGTCAAATGCCAGCAGAAAAGGGTGATAAAAGGCAAGGACCATCAGGCCTATCAGACTGCTGAGGATGACGTTGACGCCGTCCAGCAGTATGATGGCGGTGCTCTTCTGCAGGGTGGTTACATCCAGAAAACGGTTGACGAGTTCCTGGGTTTTTGCACTTTCGAAGGCTTCAAGCTGCAGTCTTGGAAGCCGGAATGAGAGGTCAGCCGACAAGCGCACGAAAATCCTCTGCTGAATCAATTCCGCCACATAATGCTGCGCCGCGCTGATGATGGAAAGGAGTATCAGAAATGCCAGAAGGGCAAAACTGAATATCAGCAGTGTCTGAATATAGACCTTCTGCTGCCCGCCAAAGGCAATATTCTGCACCACAGCATCCACCGCAAGCGGTGTGGCGAGATATAGGACACCGGTGATAATCGAGAAGAAAATAAGAATTCCGATGTCCTGGCGCTCCGGACGGAGCAGGGACATCAACCGAACATGAGGCGGAACCCCGTGACTTTTAGATTTGCCGTCGTGACCATTCTGGCTCATATCGTATTCCTGTATGTGATTTGAAAAATGATTATTGCCCCGGCTATGGATGATAGACAGGAATGAATGTATATTGTTTTTATCCGGTGGTGCGCTGTCCGCTGGCTATCGCGTTGACCACAATCAGGAGATCATCCAGAAGCTTCTCATCCCGGTTTTTCCTCCATTCAGACAGAAGTCTGATCTGATGTTCGTGCAGCAGTCGAAGACTGGTGTCACGCGCATGGACGGTGCGGAAAAACCGCGGTCTCCTTTTTTCCATTGGCTCTTCAAGCAGCTGGCTGAGCATATTCCTTGTCCGATCGTATTCCTCCAGAATCGTCTTCCGGATTCTCTTACGGATCTCGGAATCTTCCACCAGTTCTGAATAGGCTTTCATGATTTCCGGGTCTGCACTTTCGAGGCTCGATTCGAGGTTGAAGATCAGGTATCGGAGGAAAGGCTGGTTTTCAAAGTTGGCAGCCAGCTTTTTGAAACTGTCGGGGTCCGATTTGGACAGCATCTCAAAGGCTGTGCCGCATCCGTACCAGCCGGGGAGGTAGAAGCGGGCCTGGTTCCAGCTGAAGACCCATGGAATGGCCCGCATGTCCTTGATGCTCTTTCTGCCTGTTCTGGCAGAGGGCCGGGATCCGATGCGACTGTTCTGCAGCACGTCTATGGGCGTTGCCTGCATGAAGAATTCTTCGAATCCGCCGGTGTGGATGAGCTGCTGGTATGTGGCCTGACTCTTTTCGGCGAGGAAATTCATGGTGGCTTCCCATTCCGGGGCGAGGCTGACGGCGGGCCGGACGCGGTACCCGAAGGTGCCGGCCGTCAGGAGTTCGAGGTTATGGGATGCCGTGAGCGGATTGTTGTATTTCTGGGCGATTGATTCACCCTGTTCAGTGAGTCGGATCCCCGCATCGAGGCTGCCCTCGGGCAGGGCTTCGAGAAACCGGTGGGTCGGTCCGGCACCGCGGCTGATGGTGCCTCCCTTTCCGTGAAAGAAAAGAATGTTAACCCCGTGCTTCCTTCCGGCGGCCACAAGGGACTCCTGGGCCTGCCGGATCATCCACAGGGACGCAATGATGCCGCAGTCCTTGTTGGAATCACTGTATCCAAGCATGACCTGCTGCACGAGCGGGGCAGACTTCTGATCCTTCTTCCTGCGAGTGCCGGCGCTTTTGCCGTCCAGTGCTGAATCGGGTGAATGAACAAGGGCAAGGCTCCTCCGTGTAACAGGGTGGGCCAGAAAGGAATCCATGATTACACTGCTGCGCTCAAGGTCATCGCGGGTTTCAAAAAGCGGCACCACGGGAAGGGGGCAGACCAGTCCATCGCGCCCCATGGTGACCAGCCCCGCCTCACGGGCCAGCAGATAGACAATCAGCAGATCTGAAAGAGATCTGGTCATGCTCACAATCAGGGATCCAATGCCTTCGCGGCCGTACTGCCGGATGTGATCTGCCAGAACCCGCATGCATTCAAACGTTTCTCTCGCCTCTGATTCAAGCCGGTCGTGGTGAATGACGAATGGACGCGGGGACTTGAGTTCACTGTTCAGGAACCCGACTTTCTCCTCCTCACTCCAGTCCAGAAACTGTGACGCTTCCGGCAGTGCGGCAGCCTCCATCAGCTGGACAAGCGCCTTTTCGTGGAAACCGGAGTTCTGGCGAATGTCCAGGCGCGCCAGATGAAAACCGAAGATCTCCAGTTGCCGCCTGAGAGGATGGACTTCATTGCATACCAGGCGGGTGGCACGGAGTTCGTGCAGCGACTCCTCGAGAATTTCGATGTCTTTTATGATGTCAACCGGCCGGCTGTAGTTGGCCGGACTTTCCGGCGGAAGTGAGGATCCGGCGCTTTGACCCGGAAGACGCCTTATCATGTGCCATACAAATTCCTTCCATGGCTCCTCTTCAAGCTGTTTGGGTATCCTTGCTTCCGGCTCTTCCCGACGCATGGCGTGCAGCCGGCGGTTCATTCGCGCACCCGGAGTCTGGGCCAGTGACGAGAGCGGAAGCCGCAGCGAAAGTCTTTCCAGCATTTCGCGGGTCACGGCCAGTGCACTGGTCCGCAGATCACCGAGTGTCGACCTGGTCACATCCGCCGTGACGAAAGGATGTCCGTCCCGGTCCCCGCCAACCCACGTGCCGAACCGAAATCCGGGGAGTGCACCGCCTTTCACCAGTTCTATGGGCGGATAGCCGGATTCCTGCATGTTCTGCAGGAAATTACGGTCATGCTGGTGCACCGCTACCGGAAGTTTTTCCTGCAGATAGTAAATCACACTTTGTCGCTCGGCCGTCACATCGGGCTTCTGCATAGGGATTTCACCGGTGCGCCAAAGCCTCTCCAATACCGATTTGATCTCATCCCGGATCTGCTTCCTCTCGAAATCGGTGTAGAGACTGTTCTCCAGCTGGAACAGACACAGGAACAGCTCCCGGTGCTGATCGAGGATACTCCATTTTTTTGATTCAGTCGGGTGAGCTGTCAGGACGATGTCCACCATCGTCTCGGCAAGCCCGCGCAGAAATTCATCCTTCGACCACGATGGTCCGTCTATGCGCCGCAGATGGCTCTGCCAGCTCCCCGAGACCGCCTGTCCACCCTGGAGGGTCATCCGGCGCCTGTTGGTCTGGTTCGCCGTGTTCTCCTCGACGAGGTTAAGCATCTGGAAACACAGCGACAGTAGCTGGACTCCCTCGCGGTCCAGAGACGAACTGGCCAGTTCCTCGTCATCCCGGAGAAGTCCGCATAATCTCTCGGCGCCTATCTCCTGCAGCACCTCGGACAGGCACTCCCTCAGAAATGCGTAATCCCTCTCTATCTTCTCAAATCCAGCCGCGAGATGCGGATCTCTGCCCGTTCTGCCTGAACCGGCCTTGTGTTCCTTTTCCGATGCTGCTGAGTTCATTTCCTATTCAAATTCTCCCTGTAATCCGGATTACCTCCCGTCCCGGTTTCCCTGAACCAGGAGGTTTTATTTGATTTTCCCGAGCTGTCATGAATTATTATTCACGAAAATCGATTCGTAAATTAATGGGCGTATCAATTATGTCAAACCCTGGTGAACAAAAAAAACAACCGGCCGTCCCGGAAACCGCGTGGACCTTCTTCTCCAACCACGGCCACGTTCTCCTGTGTCTTGCCTCGGACCCTGATATTGTTCTCAGGGAAGTTGCCCTTCGCGTTGGTATCACCGAACGGGCGGTCCAGCGCATAGTCCGCGATCTCGAGGACGCCGGAGCCATCCGCGTCGCCAGGGAGGGACGAAGGAACAAATACCGTGTCAACAGAAGACTCAGACTCCGGCACACCATCGAGCGGCACAGAACCATCGGCGATCTCCTGAATTTTGTTCATGGAAATGAGCATTGAAAATATTCTTTGCTGTGGCTGCGCTCACGGGCTGCAGCCCCGATTCACGCAGTCCATTCTTCCCGATCCGGGAAGCGCTCATACCATGACACCAACTCCACAGAAATCTACACGAGGTCCTGATTTATCCGGAAAAAAATTTCTGTCTTCGATTAATCTGAATTATACCTTCGCATTTCCCTCTGGTTCATCGATTTTCCGACGAACCAGGATCGCCGTGGAAGATGGGCATTGAAGTGCACAGTCTGCTATTATCGGAGCGGCACATTTTCGGGCTGCTGCGCTTTGGATGCAGCCGGGTTTTCTGTTTTCAAGGGATTTGGCCGGTCTCCAGGCTCCCTGATATGAGGTGTGAAGTATCAGAATCATCCTCCCTGATTCGCAGGTGAACCGGGTCCGCTTCGAGGACATTCATGACATCCTCATTCATTTCGACAGGCAGTTCCTGACGCGTCGGTAGCCTCCTGCGGGTCCCTATTTTCCTGTCGTCACCGCACCAGTGGTATGATAGGAAATTCTGCATGCCAGTCACACAAATTACTGTTTTCAGAACGTTGTCGGTCCTGCTGCTTGCATGGTCTTCGGCCGCAGCCGGGGACGGAAAGCAACCGTTTGAGGGTCCAATCAGTCCATTTCTGGATGCTCCGGAGCTGACAGTTTCGCAGGTCTTCGATGGTGAGCGCTTTCCCAACGTGGTGGTTTCCATGAAGGGCACGGTCATTGTGACATGGGGCAGCAGCAGGGTGGTCGCGCGCCGGTCGGAAGATGGCGGCGTCAGCTGGGGCGAAGTCATCACCATAGCGGACCCGGGATTCCAGGGCGGAGGCACCACGGTCGATGAGATGACAGGGGACCTGCTTGCGTTCGTGGAGGCTCATCACCCTCCCGCGGAGGTTTCCGTGTATCGCAGCCGGGATGATGGCATGACATGGCAGAAAACCCCTGCTGTGATCCATGATTCGCCCGTCGGCCACCGGACTTCCATGCACATGAATGAACATGGCATAACCCTTAGGCACGGGCCCCATCGGGGCCGGCTCATTCGCGCCTCCCGATATTATGCAGGTAAAAATGACCGCAGCCTCTGGCCGCTCCATTACACCAACGCCATTTTCAGTGACGACCGCGGACTGACATGGCACACGTCGAACCCGTTTCCCGAAGTGGGCACCGGGGAGGCGGCAGTGGCCGAGCTTTCCGACGGCACAATCTATTACAATTCCCGGGTTCACTGGGATAAGCGGCCACAGAACACGCGCCGCCGGATGGCGCTCAGCCATGACTCGGGCATGACATGGACCGACTGGTCGGTGGTAGAAATTCTTCCCGACGGCCATCAGCACCGGTCCTACGGCTGTATGGGAGGACTGACCCGCCTTCCCGTCAAGGGGCAGGACATCCTCATCTTCAGCAATATTGACACCTCGAACCCGACCCGCGAAAGAGCCACTGTCTGGGCCAGTTTTGACGGGGGAAAAACCTGGCCGGTAAAAAGGCTGGTCTTCAATGGACCGTCCGCCTACAGCTCGCTTGAAGCGGGCCGGCCCGGAACACCCAGCGAAGGATACATTTATCTTTTCTTCGAAGGCGGCCCCCGCGGCGGTGGCAGCGTCGCCCGATTCAACCTCTCGTGGCTGCTTGAAGGGGAGGAGACAGGTGATGGATCAATTCCCGACTACTCAAAAGCGATCCGTTGAGGGTTGCTTTCCCAGTATTCAGAATTGTATTTAGCCCGGTGCGGGGCTCCCCAACTTACTGGAGTTGGAGAAGCCGGAAAAACTGAACCGGAGTCGTGTTCATGTCAATCACGGCAGCAGCGGCTGGTATATCAAATCCCAGTCCATTTACTTCATCAAATTCAGACCATGATTCAAGATCCCCGCTTGACTGGATCCGGTATCGCACTCCGTATTCGCCATTTACCTGCAATGTGCCGGCATGGATGCTCAGACCCTGGAGGCTGGCAGGCAGGAATTTCGGGAGTTCCTCCAGGTCATAGATTGAAAGTTCGCCCTGTCTGGCACTGAAGCCCAGGGCATCAGTTGTCAGCTTGTTCAGGGAGGTTACTGCGAGCGTATTGGATGTCAGTGCTGCTGCAAATCCAAACCGGTCAAAAGGCGACGGTTCCGAGTGTTTGATATAATATCGCCGTGTCCACGAATCACCGGTCTTCTGGAAGACATGAACCGCACCTGATTCGGGGGCGTCTGAGTTGGTTGCGCCCGAATTCAGTCCCGGAGCAGAACTGCGATCACTGAAGGCACCGCAGACCAGGAGGTCTCCGTGTATGGAAACTGTGGCCCCCAGTCCATAGCCCTCATGGGCTTCCGAAGCTTTGAGAACTGCTGTCTGAACCCATGATTCGTCGATAAACTCAAAGACGTATGCCGAACCGGAGTCACTGAGACGGTTGTTTGTCTGGTCGGAGCCGTCGCTGTCTTCATTCGGGGCGCCAACAGCTATTCTGTTGCCGTGAATGGATACGGACCATCCGAAGTTATCCTGAGAGCCGGGGTTTGTCGGTTTGAGGTATGCCTCCTGCACCCATCCATCCGCGGTGTTACGAAACACATAGGCGGCACCGGCTGCAAAAAAGATATTGTTCAGCTGGTTCCCGTCGATGGTGTTGGCACTGCTGCTTTCATACGGAGCGCCGACTACAGCGAGATCCCCGTCGATGTCAACGCTCCATCCAAAGCCGTCCTGATTGTCTGTATTGCTGGCTTTGATATATTCCTCAAGCACCCATGTGTTATTATCGATGTCATGGCTGTATATGAACGCCGCGCCTGAGTTTTCCAAACTGTTATTCGCCGGATCACCTCCGGGGCCGGTTGATTCGCTGTCCTCATCAGGGGCGCCAACGATCAGCCGGGTTCCAGAAACCGCCACTGATGCTCCGAATGAGTCCACC
>JAUIAG010000101.1 GCA_030425355.1 Verrucomicrobiia bacterium | reverse complement strand
AGCCGGATGAGTGTAATCGAGGTGAATCCACAGACATCCCATCGAAGGATCCCAGCCGGCAACTTCCCCGTCGGAGAGTATGCGGGCACTGCCGTCCCCTGGGAGCAGCCGGGCCTCGGCCGTATGCGGCGGCACCCCCTCCATCGCCACATGGGGACTGCCCCAGAAAAATTGTCCACCATCCTCTGGTTCAGTCCTTTCGCTCATATCGATATCGGCACCTCAGCGCGAGACTATCAGATTCCAGTCCCATCAGGCGAAGCCAAATCACGCCATAAATTGGTGCCAGGTACCGCGTGACGTGAAGTAAGCATGGTGCCAGGTACTGCGTGGGCCGGGAGGAGATGGCTTGTCAGGATGATACACAGGAGGCACAATTTGGGGCATGATTATCCAGAACCCCGGGCGTATCTCCCTCATTGCAGCCGTGATATCCCTGGCATTTGTTATGAGTGAATCAGATTTGCCGGCAGCCAACTATGATGAATCGAAGGTCCCTGACTACGTCCTTCCGGAAGTTCTGGTGACTGCAGCCGGCGCTCCAGTGGATTCCGCCGGGCTGTGGGAAAAGACAAGGCGACCCGAGATCCTGAAGCTTTTCGAAAACCACGTTTATGGAACTCAGCCCGGGGAAATACCCGTCGCTGCCTATGAACAGATACTCCATGTTGCGGATGCTCTGGATGGCAGAGCGACGCTCCGGGAGATCCGCATTAATTTCCCCGAGATCAATAATTCTCCGGAAATATTTGTACTTCTCTGGACTCCCAACAAGGGACAGGGGCCGTTTCCCGGATTTGCCGGACTCAACTTCAACGGCAACCACACCACTCATGCAGACCCGCGTATCCGCATTCCAACCGGGTGGGTCCGCAGTTCAAATGACGGCACAGTTGTTAATAACCGTGCGACGGAGGCCGGTCGCGATAGCAGTGCCGGACGCTGGCCCGTGGAAAAGATCATCGATCGGGGATACGCGCTGGCTACTGCCTATTGCGGGGACATTGATCCCGACTTCCACGACGGATTCAAAAACGGAGTGCATGCCATGTTTCCATCATTCAAGACCGGAGCATCAGGCAGGGATCCCGAGGCCTGGGGGACAATTGCCGGATGGGCCTGGGGGTTATCCCGGATTATGGATCTCCTGGATGCTGATTCCGCTTTTGACAGCGAGCGTATTGCCGTGATCGGCCACTCCCGGCTGGGCAAGACTTCCCTTTGGGCAGGAGCCACGGATACCAGATTCGGACTTGTCATTTCCAATAACTCCGGTTGCGGGGGGGCAGCCCTGAGTCGTCGTGCCTTTGGAGAAACGGTTGCACGGATCAACACCTCATTCCCTCACTGGTTTTGTGACCGCTTCAAGGAATACAACGATAACGAATCGGCGCTTCCGGTTGACCAGCATATGCTGCTGGCCCTGATGGCACCCCGGCCTGTCTATGTTGCCAGCGCCGAAGACGATCGGTGGGCGGATCCGAAAGGCGAATTCCTCGCTCTCAGGAATGCTGCCGGGATCTATCGACTCTTCGAAAAAGACCCGGTCGACTCTGATTCGATGCCGGAGATCAATCAGCCTGTCCACAAGGACACCGGCTACCACATCCGCTCCGGCAAGCACGACATTAACGATTATGACTGGACTCAATATCTGGATTTCGCCGATAAACACTTTCGGTGAACTCATTCAGACATTGAACCAGAAGACCCATATAAACCCAGATCCTGAATATCAGGCAGAGGAACCGCTGATGGTCCCTATCGACTCCCCGGACAGAAAGCGTCTTCCTCCATTGATGCGGCGTTCGTGGTACAGTTTGAACCAGGCATTCAGGCGTCGCCTGATCCACCTTAAACTAACCCCCGATCAGTTCACCGTCCTGCGCACGCTGATAGAGTCGGAAGAGGTCGGCCTGCCGCAATGCGATATCAGCCGCCGAATGAGCAGTGATCCCAATACCATTGCCTCACTGGTCGAGCGCATGGAAAAATTGAAGCTGGTTTCAAGGTCGAGGAAAGACGGCGATCGGCGTGTCAAACTGATACGTATCACTCCTCACGGCGAACAAATATATCAAAAGGCTCGTGATATCGCGGTCGCCCTGCAGTCCGAGGTGCTGTCTTCCCTGCCTGCCTCCAGACGCGAGTCCTTCCTCAATGACCTGGAGACCATTTCCAACGCCTGCAGGAAGGCTCTGGAAGATTCCTAAGCGGGGCAAGCTTTCCCGGAACCCTGATTTCCGCAGCTGTTCACCCGGGCTTGAGGGCATTCATCGGACCTGTTTCAGAATCGCATGGATTTCCCGCCGGTTTGTTGGCTGGAGTGAGCCGTGCGCGCATTGTCAATTGACAGTCGGCTCAGTGCAAACTATCAGTTGTACAGGTATGATTCGAAGTATTCTCCTTTACGACAGGCTCGCGCGCACAGCGGCTTCCATTCTTTCCCTGGCCATTCTATGCGGGATGATTGTTACTGCACGTGCCGTTCCTCCCCAGTTGTCTGTCGAGCCCACCCGGGAACTCATTGAGTTCAGCAATAATCAGGCGCTTTTTATATTCGATCAGTTCATGGACACCAGCACGATTCACGTGGAATGGACAGGTATCCCCGCTGAGCAGGTCTCCGTTTCCTGGGTTTCAATCCCTTTTACTGAAGGGGCTTTTCAGATGAATGCGACCTTTACCGGCCCCATTGCTGCGGACACAGAAGTGGGGTGGACCCTGAATCCCGGGAACTCCGGGCTGATGGTGAATCTTGAGGGCGAGCCGCTTGCTGAGGTCAGTGGATCTTTTACTCTCCCGGCCATTGGAGGCGGCGGTGGCGGAAATCCTGACTGCGAGGACGAACTCCTTACGGAATTCGAGCCCACAGAAGGAACTATCATAATCGGCCGTCAGTTTAATTACACCCAGCAGCCCGATGGCCTGCTCATCGTCGACCCGGAAGAACCACATACCGTGGGAATCAGTCTTCTCGCCAATCAGGGACAGAATCTCACGGCAGCGACACTCGTGCGTCCTGATGGCGAAAACGTTGCCATGACACGATTTGCATTCCCCCTCGGCCCTGTGTCGTTCACGGTCGGCCAAGCCGCCGGCGAGGACTTTGAAACTCCGGAATACACGGATGAGGCCGAATTGACGGCCGATTTTCCCAGCGGAAACTACTCCATACAGGCCGAAGGCGACCAGCCGCTGCCCAATGGACAGGTCTTTCCTCTGAGTGACCCGGCCGGCATCCCGCAACCGGAGTTTGCCAACTATCAGGAAATGGCCGGAGCAGACAAAGCCGGCGACTGGCCTGTCTCATGGAATGCCCTGAGCGGTCTGCAGCCCACCGACCGCCTCGAACTCCGGGTCCTCAAAATCGGTAACTTCGGGGAAACTACCACCGTTTACCGCGCACCGGATGAATGCAATGACATAACCCTCGCCAATTCCGACACCACGCACCTTATCCCCGGCGGCGTGCTGCTGCCTGATGAAAACTACCAGATCGAGCTCACCGTGATTCGAATAGACCTCTTCGACGACAGTGAAGGTGCGGCTTTCGATGCCTTTGCCGGAACACTGCGGACCACGACGGCGGTTTTTTCCGACAATGGCCCGGTCACTTCCCTCTCCATCACCGAGGCCCGTGTTGAAGACGGCCAGTTCATCCTCGTTGTCGACGGCACTATTGCTGATATCCTCACGACTTTCGCTTTGGAAAGATCCACTTCCTCCAGCATGGATGGATGGCAGCAGGTGGGCTTCATCAGCAAAGCTGTTCTCGACTTCAGCCCGACTGGAAATTACACCCACGAGGAAGCGTTGTCTGAAGACCAGGCCTTTTTCCGTCTGGTTCAGCAATAGCACCAACGCACTCACGGATGACCGGCCCAGGGCGGGCCATACACTCCTTCAACAACCACTTTTTTGTCAGGACGGTGCAAACCGTCCCTTTTTCATTCCCCAGCCACCATCTCCGGTGGTGCCAGGTACCGCCGGTTATGCTCCGGAGGCAGCGCGGTACCAGGTACCACGGCCAATCAAAGCAAAGGCGGATTTTCGACCTTTTCAAAATGGCCTGATCCACTTTTTGTGCAGAATCTCGTGCCTTTCGGCCGAATAACTTTGATTTCCATCCGCTCAGCACGATGAAAAAACAAGCAGTTACAGCAGTGCCGAACCGACGCACTTCGATTCTGGTTCTTGTCTATGGTGATCACCATGAACTGGCACGCCGTTGCCTGGAATCCATCTTTGCGATGGATGAACCGGAATGTTTTCAACTGATTGTTGGAGCCAATATTCCATGTGCGGAAACGCGCGGATTTCTGGAGGAATCGAGGCATAAGATCGACCATCTGGTTCTGAGTGAGGTCAATATTTACAAAAACCCGATGATGAACCGAATGCTCCAGCTCGCCGAAACCGAGCTTGTGTGGTGGTTTGATGACGACTCCGTGGTCGCGCAGCCTGATGCGCTCCGCCAATGGCTCGCGAAAGTGGATCAAAGCCCGGAGCGGACTGTTCAATGGGGAGACATCTGGTTTGTGGATGGCTCGATCGATGTTGCCAATACACCGATCGAGGATTTTATCAGGGAGTCATCATGGTACCGGGGCCTGGAACCCCGGCGTGGGACAGGGGGAAAGCCACGGTGGCATTTTGCCACGGGAGGTTGCTGGATGGCTCGACGCAGTGCGCTTCAACTACTTCAGTGGCCGGACCCCCGTCTTGTCATCGATTTCGAGGATCTCATCCTCGGGGAGGCAATCCGGCAGCAGGGATGGACCATCGGGGACATAGGGAAGCTGGGTGTTCGCATCAACACCGAGACCCGTCGCTGGACGCAGTCCGAGGTCGATGCCTTCCGTCCCTGAACTCCGACCCTCAGCTGAGCGTACCTGGTACCGTTGGAGATCGTCGGTACCTGGTACCATCGCGGTCTTCGATGAAGGGTGTGCAGCGACCCAATTCCCCGTAAAATTCCATGGAAAATCCCGCATCAATTGATTATGGTGGGAAAACTCAGCGAACCGAAGTGCCGTCTCTCGCAGCAGTGCCTGCAGCAGTGCCTGAAACGCGGACACGAGGTCATTTTGAAGCTGTCTTTAACAGAGAATTGAATGAAAGCCCAAACAGTTCAGGAATTGACGACAATTAACGGTCCGGTGAAAGGCATGGTTGAAGCCGCACTGGAGGAAACGGGAGGACTTCTGCGGCTTGCCCCATGCTGGGTCCCGCGCTCGTTTCTTCAGCCGGGCAAGCGGCTCAAACTGCACCCGGATGATCTCTACGCCTACGGTTTGAACCGTGGCGGGATCGATGAAAGATGGTTCGCTTCCACCACCCCTGCCGCCAATGACAACCGGGAACCGGATGAGGGCCTGAGTTATGTGGTCGCCGGAAAAGAGCGATTCACCCTGCAACAGGCAGTCGACGAGTGCGGAGCAACTCTTATCGGCGAAGCTATCTGGAACAAATACAGCAAATGGCCTGTTTACTCCAAGTTTTTCGACAATATGGGGCCGATTCCTCATCACATGCACCAGAACGCCGAACAGGCAGCTCTCGTCGGTCAGGAGGGCAAACCGGAATCGTATTACTTCCCCCCACAGCACAACAACGTCGGTAACAATTTTCCATACACATTCATGGGCCTCGAACCCGGTACGAGCCGTGAGCAGGTCCGCAGGTGCCTTGAAAACTGGAATCGCGGCGACAACGGTATCCTCGATCTCTCCAGGGCTTACCGTCTCAAGCCGGGAACAGGCTGGCTGATCGATCCCTGCCTGCTCCATGCCCCCGGGTCTCTCTGCACCTATGAGCCTCAGTGGGGATCAGACGTCTTCGGCATGTATCAATCCCTTGTCGAAGGCCGCGAAGTCCCCTGGGACCTCCTCGTCAAGGATATGCCAAAGGATAAACACCGCGATCTCGACTTCATCGTCGACCAGCTCGACTGGGAAGGAAACACCGACCCGCATTTCAAGGAAAACCACTATCTGGAACCCATCCCGGTCGCTGATACAGCCTCTCAGGGATATGTCGACCGATGGATTGTCTACGGCCGGATCAAAGGCTTCCAGTTTTTCACCGCCAAAGAGCTCACCGTTGATCCAGGCCAGAAGTGCACCATCCGCGATAACGGCGCCTACGGCCTGATCGTCACTCAGGGACAGGGAAAGATGAACAACCTCACCCTGGACTGCCCCAAACTCATCCGCTTCAACCAGCTGACTCAGGACGAAGTCTTCGCCACCGAATCGGCTGCAAAAGCCGGTGTCACCTTCGAAAACACCTCCACCACCGATCCGCTCGTCGTTCTGCGATACTTCGGTCCCGAGGTCAACCCCGAGGCACCGGAAGTGGGCGCCTACGCCAGATAACCAACTAATTAACTAAAAACATAGATAAACAAGAAAGCATATTTAGATCTCATGAGTGGACACAAGCTACCGAAACTGCATAACGCGATGTGGCCCGGCCTGGTTGGCAAGGGCGATGGAGAAGGGCAGGAGCCCCCGATCAGTCTGGAGAAGATGCTGGATCTCACTGCGGCAGCTGAGGTGAATGGGCAGAAGTTCGAGGGGATTGACTACTTTCTTTTTCTGCCGCACACCGATCCGCAGGCCAGTGACGACGAGCTGAAAAGAATTGCGGACATGATTGCCGGCAAGGGTTTTTCTGTTGGTTCTCTGGTTGCGCCTGTCTGGCCCGGAACTGTGGGTGATTCCGCGATGGGCGATTCGGCGGCGCGGTTGCGTTTCCTGGATGCGGTGCGGATGGCGTGCCGGATTGCGAAGGTTTTCAATGAGCATGGGGTGCGTCAATATGGGGTTATCCGCATTGATTCTGCAGAGTTCGGGGTCCAGAAGTGGCGTGATAATCCTGAATCCAACACGGCACTGATCGCGGAGACTTTCCGTGAGGCTGCGAGGATAGCGGCTGACAGTGGAGAGAGACTGGCAGCTGAAGGGGAAATCTGCTGGGCGGGGATGCACAGCTGGAAAGACATGCTGGACCTTCTGGAAGAGGTCGGCATGCCTGAGACGCTCGGCTTCCAGGCTGACCTCGCCCACACCTACCTCTATCTCATGGGATACAACGCTCCCGAACACGCTCTTCTGAAGGAGCCTTACACCGAAGACGAGTTTTATGCAGCCTACGAAAAGATGACCGATAAGCTCCGCCCCTGGACCATCGATTTCCACGTGGCGCAGAACGACGGGCAGGTGCACGGAGCCGGATCTCACGACAAGACGGGCAAGCACTGCCCCGCGGATGATCCAAACGGCAAGCTGGATATCGTGAAGTGTTCCTCGTACTGGCTCAAGGATGCGCCGTCCCGTGGAATCCAGCACATCTGCTGGGATGGATGCATGTTCCCCAACGCCACTCTGGAAAATCCATCCACCTGGAACACCATCCTCTCGAGGATGCTGGATGTGCGTGCGGAGTGTGGATGGGAATGAATCCTGACCGTCCTGAATCAAGAACTGAATCAGCAAGACAGAATAACTTATGGCAAAAGAGAAGAAACTGAATATCGGCATCATCGGATATGGCTTCATGGGCCGCACCCACTCCAATGGTTATCGCAAGGTGACAAACTTCTTTGACACCGAGTATGAACCGATCCTCAAGGCGGCATGTGGGAGAAATGATGAGCAGGTTAAAGCCTTTGCCGACAAATGGGGCTGGCAGTCGACCGAGTCAGACTGGCGGAAGCTGATTGAGCGGGATGACATCGATGCCATCGACATCTGCACTCCAAACAACATGCATGCGGAGATCGCCATTGCTGCCGCAGAAGCCGGCAAGATGGTCCTCTGCGAAAAGCCGCTCTCGATGACTGCCGAAGAAGGCGAGAAGATGGTCGAGGTGATTGAGTCCAAGGGTGTTCCCAACATGGTCTGGTATAACTACCGTTTTGTCCCGGCCGTGACTCTCGCCAAGCAGATCGTGGAGGAAGGGAAACTTGGCCGGATCTTCCATTACCGGGCTAATTTTCTCCAGGACTGGACTATCAATCCTGAGCTTCCTCAGGGTGGGGCCGCCCTCTGGCGGCTCGACGTCAATGCGGCAGGTTCCGGTGTGACGGGAGACCTCCTGGCCCACTGCCTTGACACGGCTATCTGGATCAACGGTCCCGTGAAGTCGGTAACAGCCATGACTGAAACCTTCATCAAGGAACGGAAGCACAGCCTCACTGGTGCCGTTGAAAAAGTCGGGATCGATGATGCCTGCGCATTCCTTGCACGTTTTGAAAACGGTTCTCTCGGACTTTTTGAATCAACCCGTTACGCCCGGGGCCACAAGGCTCTCTATACATTCGAGATAAACGGAGAGAACAGCTCCATCTTCTGGGATCTCCACGATCTTCATCGCATGAAATATTTTGACCATGCCGATGAGGGCCGCGTCCGGGGATGGCGCGACATCCACGTCACTGATGGTGGCGACCATCCCTACATGGCCAATTACTGGGTTCCCGGACTTCAGATCGGTTATGAGCATTCCTTCGTGAATGGGGTGTATGAATTCCTGAAGGCTCTTGAACCGGGGAACCCTCCGGTGCGGCCCAGTTTCCGGGATGCGCTCAACACTCAGTACATCTGTGATGCCGTCCTTGAGTCCGCAAAGACCGGAACATGGAAAGACGTAAAATTTGCTGGATAAATCCCCGGCCCGTTCGATATTCCAGATGACTGGTCCGGCCCGGTTCTTTGAACCGATCGGCTGGATTTTTGTCAAATATTCGAAAATTAATCACTATGCCGGTGCCGGCAGAATGGCCGGAATCCGGATCAGGGCTCGGTTTCTACCTGCCCCTGATTTCCGGCCCTGTTCCCGTTCCAATCACCAATCAGATCGATTTGAATGGCGGCCCCCGGCATTTCGTCCAATTGTTTCAGTCACTGGATTCTGCAGCAGGCAGTTCCGGTATCGACATGAAGCGATGGAAGAACTGTAAACCAAGTCAACGAAACGCAACGAAACAGAAAGACGAGAACTGAAACAGGTCCCGAATATGAAAATAAAAATCCAACGCTACGCTTTCTCTGCTGCGCTGGTACTCGGCATGGCTGTTACTGTAACAGCTGACGAGTATGAGCTCGATAAATCCAAAATTCCAGCAGCCGCTGAAAAGGAAGTGGATTTCGTCAAGGATATCAAACCACTGATTGAGAAAAGCTGCATCAGCTGCCACTCAGGTCGACGCCCAAAGAGCCGCTACAGCATGGAAACACGCGAAAAAACCATAGCTGGCGGCAGCTCGAAGAAGAAAGCTATTGTCGACAAAAAGTCGGAGACCAGTCCTCTGATTCACTTCATCTCTGACGCCACAGATGACGAAGACCTCTGGATGCCTGTCGTGGATAAAAGGGAAAAATACCCAAAGTTCACCAAGGAACAGATTGGTCTGGTCCGTGCCTGGATCGACCAGGGCGCCAAGTGGCCCGAAGGTTTGGTCCTCAAAGAACTGGACTGACCGGACAGCCAGCGAGCGAAGGGAAGTCCCCGGTCATTACCTCGACCACCTCCTGTCTTTCAGAGGCAGTCAACCGGATCAAAAATCCGGTTTTTTTATTTGCCTGCCGCCCCAAACGATCCATTCCAGCCGTACCTGGCACCGCTGATGGACATTAAGTCCCGGGCGGTACCAGGTACGCCGGGGACGGCGGGCTCATTCCAGTCGTACCTGGTACCACCTCAAAAATACGGATCCCGGCGGTACCAGGTACGCCGGATTCAAAATTTCCATTGAGTGGGAGGCAGGAACCGCCGATAGATAACTGTCGAAAATTGATACATCGAGCGTCCCAGAATCTGGGCAGCGGCGTTTCCGGGCTAAAAGTGCTCCTGGATAACCGGATATGCTCGTCAACTCGTCTTCGAAGTGAATAGTCTGGAGCCGGCCAGAAGGAATTTTTCCTGACCCTCATGAAAGAGCTGATAAAGAAATTAGCCAGGCGGATGAACCTGATAGTGGTTCATGAATGCGTTTTTGGAGTTTCGCCTGAAGTTGACCTGAAGCGTTTGACTCACTTACGGCCAATCCGGACCATATTTGATGTCGGAGGCAATCACGGCCAGTCAGCGGTGCGGTTTTGCAGGGAGTTTCCTCAGACCGAGCTTTACACCTTCGAGCCAGTGCCGGCGAACTACCGGATTCTCCAGTCGGCAATAGCCCCATTCTCTCAAATCCGACCCTTCAATATTGGCCTCGGCGATCAAAAAACCACTTTGAAAATGGGTCTTTCAGATAATCCCGGCGGTCACAGCGTCATTCTTGCCGAAACCGCCACGGACATCGTCGAGGTACCGGTTGATACCATAGACAACGTCATGAAGGAGCAGCAGGTGGAAAAAATCGACTTCATGAAAATGGACGTCGAAGGATTTGAACTGTCGGTGCTGAAGGGCGCTGAAGAGGCTCTGAGCCAGGGGAAGATCCGATTTATCTACACGGAATGTGTATTCGGCCATGACGAGGCCCTGCCTCATACTTCCTTTTTCGACCTGCATGAGACACTGGCAAAGTACGATTTCTGTTTTTTTGCCTGTTATTCCGAGGGCTTTGACCTGAAACAGGGGGTTTCCATGGGCAATGTGCTCTTTGCGCACCGTCCGAGTCTTCCTGAATCTGTTCCAGGCAAGGTCCGCAATATCATTTAATGTGGCTTCCGGGGCTCCTGATTCACAGTCCGGAGGCTGTGCGGGGCGGGAATTCCGGCCCGGTTTTCGTTTCTCTACCTTTGACGGGGGAGTTCTGGCATTCGGGGCAGCGGTGGCCGCTGCAGCCTATCCTGTCGGGTGGTGGTGTTCGGCCGCCGCACTGATGGTCGTCATCCATTTTTTCCTTTTTTGCAATGTCTTCCGCACGGAGCGGATTGCTGGTCTGATCTGGGCTTCAGTCTTCATCGGTCTCTGCGCAATCCGGCTTTTTTGGCATGCACCCGAATGGCACTGGATATTTGCCGCCGCATTATTTGTTTCAACTGTTCTGGTCGCATGGCAGATCCGAAGGCCAAGCTATCACGGGATTCTATGGGATCGCTGGAATCCTCATCTGCGCAGTTGGTGGGATGACCGGCACAATAAAGATGTTTCCAACAGGGACTGATCGATCGAGTGAAGGGTGTGACCGACTTCTTCCTTCGGAAACGAAAATGGCTGTGAAATTCAGCCGGATGAATCCACAGTATCCGGAATTATGATCCGTGCCTGTTCCTGTTTCTTCCCGGGGATTCCTTTGATTTTCTCCCTCCTGATATGCGTGCCGTGCCGCGGTGAAGATGCGGTAACCCGCCAGCAAATATCGTCAACCTTATATCGCCAAATTCAGGAGATTGTGATTCCGGAGAGTCGTTCGGCGGATTTTCAACCGGCAAGAGTCTGGGTGCCTTCCATGGCGGCTGATGCCGACCGAAAGCTGCCTCTTGTTGTGCTGCTCCATACGTGGTCAGGAAATTATCTGCAGGATCGGTTTTCCGGCGGGGAAAGGGATGGCATTCTTGAAGTCGTCGAGGGGTGTTTTCTCCGTGACTGGGCCATGGTCATGCCTGATTTCCGGGGCCCCAATGTCCGTCCGGAAGCCTGCGCCAGTCCCGAAGCGATTCAGGACGTGCTGGATTCGGTGCATTTCATGCGCAGTCTGTATCCGATAGACGGGAGGGCCGTTTTTCTGGTGGGCGTTTCCGGCGGTGGCCACATGGCGTTGATGATGGCGGCGAAGGCTCCGGAACTGTTTTCCGGGGTTTCAGCATGGGTCCCGATCAGTGATCTCGGTACCTGGCACCGACAGTGCCGGGAAATGGGACTTCGCTATGCCGACCACCTGGAGCTTGTGTGCGGTGGGTCACCGGGAAGCTCCGAGGAGGTCGACCGTCAGTACAAAATGCGATCGCCACTGTTTTTACTGCGCAATCCTTCACTGAGTGGCCTGCCGATCGAAATCAATGCCGGTATCCGCGACGGGCATGAGGGGTCGGTTCCAGTCTCCCATTCTCTGCTGGCGTTCAATGCGCTGGCTGAAGCGAACCAGCTGCCGGAAAACCGGATTCCCGGGGACTTGATCCGGCGCCTGGCGGCTGAGCCAATCGTGCCTTTGGAGCATAGATACGAGGCCTCCCCGGAGGAGGGGTCCCATCGGCGGCATACGGTTCTTTTCCGCCGCCGGGCCGGTGCTGCGCTTGTCACTCTCTTTGATGGCGGGCATGAAGGCGACATCCCGGCAGCTTTTCAATTCCTTGATGCGGTTTTAACCGGACAGAGCCGAAAAATCCCGGTTACGGAAGGTGAGTGATAGTCGGGGAATTCCTTGCGCTGAAGAAATCGCGGGAATTTGTGAAAGATTTTCGTGGCTCGAGCGTTTTCTCCTGTGACAGCTGCTGCATGGAGGATCTGATGATCATAGTCAGTCGGTTCGATAAGATGCTCAAGCTGTGCTATATTGGTCTCAATCCCATTTGGAGACGCAGGAATGAAAAAGTCACTCATTGACCAGATTCGATCAGCCCTCGAAAAAACCATCAGTCAGGAAAAAAACCGAATGACTGAACCAGAGAGGTGGGCCAGGGCTGTGCGGTTTGATTCGTTCCGAAGCCTCGGGCCCTGCTGGGCCAATACGAGGAACACCGTGCGTTTCTCCACCAAAGGGACCGCGCTTCGGAAAAGCCGATTCTCCGGAGAAGACTTCGGGTAAGGCCAAAATCCGATATTAGTTGGTTGGTTGATAACTAAGTTTGGGTCGTCCGCATTCACCGGGCGGCCCATTTTTTTCTCTGCGTCAGGAATAATGTACCTGGCACCCCGGGACGGGGGGGTGGATTTGTTTTGCGGGCGGAGGGGGATCCTGACAGAATGCCGGTAACGAAATCCCCGAATTGATGACATGAAATTGAGACTATTTTCCCGGCTCCGGTTATGGATCATGAGTGTGATGAGCGTTGCCGTTCTTTTGGCTGCCGGGTCGGCCCGGCCGGATGAAGAATCATGGGAGCAGTCGCTCGGCACCTCCGGTTTCGAGATTGTTTTCGAGCACTATGAGGATGGCAACTGGGACCTGTTCATCAGCAAACCAGACGGGTCCGGGGTAAGGAACCTGACAAGGTCGCCGGGTATGAACGAGATGTATCCCCAGGTTTCACCGGATGGTTCCCGGATTGCCTTTGTTGCTGACACAGGAGCGGGGCGTGAAACCGTTCGCAGCGTGTGGGTCATGGGCATGGACGGCTCCGGACTGAAGAAAGTCGCAGATTATGCCCGTCAACCCTTCTGGGCGCCTGACAGCCGCGTCCTGGCCTATCTCCCTCAGGAATATCCCAAATGGAATGTGGTGGATTACTATACAAAGGGCATGGTCTACTATGATGTGGAGACCGGGGAAAAGAAGGACCATCCGAATGCCGGAAAACTTCATCACCTTTACAACCCGAATTTTTCCCCGGATGGCAAATGGATTGTTTCTACGGTTCACGCCGGCATGGGCTATGGCCATGCCATCCTTCTGATTGAGGCTGACGGCACGAAAGTCTTCAACCTTGAGATACCGGGGTGTCGTCCCTGTTTCAGCCCGGATGGAACACATCTGGCGTGGGGGCCTGGAGACCATGAGTTGTCGGTGGCGCCGCTGGACTTCAGCGGCGAAACCCCAAAGGTGGGCAGTCCTGTTCTGCGGATTGTCGACCCGAAGATGAAGATTTACCACATTGACTGGGCCCCTGACGGGAAGTCCCTTTCCCTGAGCCGGGGTCCGAATGGCAAGGGCGATATCACAAAACCCAATACCCATGCTTCCGCCTGTGAAATAGTGGGAGTCTACGCGGATGGCTGGGATATCTTCGCGATCAATGCGGCGGCGCGGGGCACAATTGATCTGTCTTCAGGGCATCATCCGAAGGCCAGACAGATCACACATGACGGCCATAGCAACAAGGAATCGGACTGGGTTCCCGCCCGGTAGGGCATACATCTGATGGTTTCCATGAAGGCATTCAGAAAAGGCACTGGATCGGCGTATGCTGCGGCAGCTCTCCTTGTTTTCGCCCTTGGCTTGTGGGGTTGCGGGCCCTCGGGCAGCCCGGATCAGGGGGAGGGGAAGGGAGCGGATAGTTCCGATGCGGCAATGGGGAATTCCGGGGCCGTGATTGAAGTGGCAACTGCTTCGGGGATTCCCATGCTGCTCGTGCCTGGCGGCTCCTTCATGATGGGGTCCGCTGATGGCGAAGAGGACGAGTCTCCCGTCCACAGGGTGACGCTCGCTCCATTTGTTATGGATGTTACTGAAGTCACTCATGCCATGTTTGAGAAAATGCAGCTGCCCAATCCGTCCAAATGGCAGGATTCTCCGGACAAACCCGTGAATCAGATCCGCTGGCGGGATGCCAAGCAGTTCTGCAATGAGCGTTCACTTGAGGAAGGTCTTGATCCCTGCTACGACGAGACGAAACCCGGCTGGCCGTGTGATTTCGAAGCCAGTGGTTATCGTCTGCCTACCGAGGCGGAATGGGAATTTGCCGCCCGTGCCGGCATGGGTGGTGACTTCCCTTTTGGATCTGCTGACAAGCTTCCTTTTTTTGCCTGGTTTGCCGACAATTCCGGGGCACAGACCCATCCGGTGAAAAGCAGGAAACCCAATGCGTGGGGCTTTTACGGACTCTATGGCAACGTATCCGAGTGGTGTCAGGACGTCTTTGACCCGGGGTATTACGCCACCTCGCCTGCCGAGAACCCGCGGGGTCCCTCCGAGACAGGCGAAGATGCCAGAAGGGTCATCCGTGGAGGATCATGGAAATCCTCTTCTTCCATGTGCCGTGTATCCTTTCGTCAGGGACAGCAGACCGGTGATACAGATGCCTGTTTCTACACCGACTTCTGCGGCTTCCGATGTGTCCGCAAACCATCCGTGACGGAATTGGCAATGCTGCCGTAATGTAAGGCGTGGGCCATCGGGTCACTTTATGAGGTATTTTCCTCCAGTTGGATTTAACCGGATATTCCAGGCCGGTTGTCGAAGCTGAGCAGGCTTACCCGGTTCACCCATGTTATTTCATACCTGGACATTTGCCCTGTTTTTCGGGATTACATGGGCGGTTTTCATGCTGGTCCGGGGCAGCCGGTTTTCCAATCCATGGTTGCTGCTGGCGTCCTATGTCTTCTATGGCTGGTGGCATCCCTACTACCTGATTCTCATACTGTTTTCGACAGCGGTTGATTACTGGTGCGTGAGGGCCATGGATCATTTCAAGCCTGTGGATTCCACATCAGGGGGCCATGGCAGACAAATCTTTCAGTCCCGAAAATTCTGGCTGATTGTCTCTCTGGTCAACAACCTCGGAACCCTGGGATTTTTCAAATATGCAGGTTTTTTTGTTCAGAATCTGAACTCATTCTTCAACTCCAGTGGTCTGGGATGGACCATTCCATCACCGGATTCGTGGATGCCTTTTGGATGGGAATACCTCCTGCCGGTCGGGATCTCCTTTTATACATTTCAGTCGATGAGTTACACCATCGATTTCTATCGGGGGCATCTGGCGGTTGAGCGGAGTTTTATACGCTTTGCAACTTATGTGTCCTTCTTCCCACAGCTCGTCGCCGGCCCGATCGAAAGGGCCACCCGGTTACTTCCCCAGTTCTCGGAATCGCGTCCCGTGGATTTCAGGGCTGTATCGACCGGTGCCTACCTGTTCCTTATCGGCCTTTTCAAGAAACTGGCGCTGGCCAACTACCTTGGACTTTTTGTAGAGCAGGTTTTCGCCTTTCCGGAAGACCACTCCACTGCCGATCTGGCGGCTGCGACTTTCTTTTTTGCATGGCAGATCTATTTTGATTTCAGCGGATACTCCGACATGGCCCGCGGAATTGCCCGATGCATGGGCTTTGAGTTGTGCCTCAATTTCAATCACCCATACCTGGCGGGGTCGCTGGGAGAATTCTGGCAACGCTGGCATATCTCACTTTCAACATGGTTCCGCGATTATGTATACATACCGCTTGGCGGGAATCGCGCCGGACCATGGCGGCTCTATGCCAACCTCTTCATCACATTCCTGGTTTCAGGCATCTGGCATGGTGCCAACTGGACTTTTCTTGTTTGGGGTCTCTGGCATGGCATAGGCATATGCATAAGTCGTCTTATGTCCACCCGGATGGATATCCGGTTTCCGGCCTGGCTGTCGGTTCCGGTGGTATTTGTTTTCGTCTGGGCAGGGTGGGTTTTCTTCCGTGCCGATTCCATGACGCAGGCGGTATATATATTTGAAAGAATTTTTTCCGGTGGCTGGGGGTATTGTCATGCGCCGGTTCTGATGCTGGCACTTGTACTGGCGGTGTGGGTGTATCAGGCATGTTCGGAAATGCCCGTATGTCGCGGAGTAATGGAGAAGGAATGGTTTCAGGCATTCATGGCTGTCCTGATGATTGTCTACCTTTTCTTTGGAGCCGCATCCGGTGGCGCTTTTATATACTTCCAGTTCTGAGGGTATTTCCATGGAGTCAGGAAAGATGGACGAACAATCGATGAAAGGCGGGACCACAGAGCGAAAGTATCGGCATTCGATGCCACCGGAACATGGATCGTGGCGGGTATGGGTGATGGCCGTGGTGGGCTGTGTGGCTGTATTTCTGTTATTACCGGCTGCATGGAGACAGCATGAACCGGTTCCCGACGTTGACAATCTGCGGATGCCATACGCCCTGAGTCGCGATTACTGGTTATATCAGCGATGGATGCGTCATGAAACTCAACGCGACGATGACCGGTCCATATATGTC
>JAUIAG010000100.1 GCA_030425355.1 Verrucomicrobiia bacterium | reverse complement strand
CTCCATGGATAAGGGTGATGATTCTGCTGAGCCGCATGGCCGGTATCATCGAATAAATTTCAGATAGTCGAGGTTCATGAATGCACCTCCTCCGGCTGGATTAACGAAGACACAATACAGGTCCACCAGTCGGCCGGGATCTGCAATAGATGCGGATTTTACCACCCATTCTTCCCATGCACCGGTCGGTTTGAACTCAACCACCGAGAGAATCTGTCCGTCCGGTGCATCGGCCCGCAGCTCAACGCGGCCGCCTGCTGACGGCGACGCCACTCTCATCTCAACACTGGAAAGGCCTTCGAGCAGCACGTCCCTGAAAACAAGGTGATGCCCCGATGAAATGCTGCCTATGAACCGGCCGCCACTGGCAGTCCCGCTTCCGAGTATCTGCGTCCCGTGGCTGAAGCTGTGGTGTTCCCCTTCCACTTTGAGACTGCGAAGGTGTATCGAATCCGATGCCGTCAATGGCCCGGTCTCACCGGATCCCAGGTCGGTATAGGACACACGGACGACCAGACTCGCCGAGTCCGCTTCATCACTTCCACCTGGACGGGCCGGACGGAAACGGGTCGCAACTGCCTGCACAGGCCGTGGCTGATCCTCGTCAGCATCGGACGCAAGTGAGAATATCCAGGCGACCATTTCACGGGCTTCGTCGGGAGTGAATTGAGAATGCGGCAGCATGGGAACCTCGCCCCAGACTTTGCTGGAACCCGAAATGACCCGTCCCGCGGCACGGTTCAGTGCTTCCGGGTCACCGGCATATCTCTGTGCAATTTCAAGAAAGGCGGGCCCGATGACTTTCCTGTCCACCGCGTGGCAGTTCAGACAGTCGCTGTGCTGGATCATGGTCAGTCCCGCGCCTCCTGAAGCCCTGCCTGAGAGCGCGAGTTCCTCGACCTTTTCAGGACTTGACTGGTGGATGATTGTGTCCCAGAGAACACGGCGGGACATCCATTCCCCCTGTTCACTGGAATCTCCATCCTCGAAGTCTCTGACCGAAACCTTAAGCTCAAGGTCCGTGTCCCATTCGAAGAATCCGCCATGCTGCGGGCTGAAAATTGAGACTTCCGGAGGTTCGTTGCCGACATTGACTGTGATGAATGCGCTGGAGGTGTGCCCATGCCCGTCCCCGACAAGGACACCGACATTGTGGCTGCCCTGTTCCGTGAATGTGTATTCCAGTGATGCTTCCGTGCCGGTCTCAATCTGTTCCGAGCCGATGAGCCATTTGAATTCCAGCGTGTCGCCCGAGTCCTTGTCACTGGATTCCATGGCGGAGAATTGAACCGTCAGTGGCGCTCTGCCAACGGTGGTGGAAGCGGCAATGCGGGCTTCGGGAGGGCGGTTCTGACGGTAATAATCGACCCGCAGCAGCCGTGAATCGGCGTTATTGCCCCACGTCTCCCCGTAATCAAGGACGTGGAGAATTCCATCCCTGCTGATCTTCATGTCCACCGCACGCCGAACGGGAACCTCCGTGAGAAAGGGCTGGATTTCGACTATGTCACTGTTCTCATCCAGCCGGACGAACTTGATGAAAGTCCTCTGCCAGTCGTAAATGATCAGGCAATTGTCAAGGTGAGCGGGAAGTCTCCGGGGTGATTCAAGTGCGGGGTCATAGTGATATACCGGGCCGGCGCAGGCGGTGCGCCCACCCGAACCCATCATGGGAAACTCGCTGGATGTGCCATAGGGATAATAAATCCAAGCCGGCACCGGCTTTGGCAGTGTCCGTGACCCGCTGCTGGTTGGGGATATGTTCACCGGATTATCGGGATCGTATTTCGGGCCGGGAGTGTTGGTTTCATAATCCCAGTCGACGTAGGGGAAATTATTTCCTATGAAGAATGGCCACCCGAAGAACCCGGCCTTGCGCGCCTGATTTATTTCATCATATCCCCGTGGCCCCTTTGGCCCGTCGCCGCCTGCATCCGGCCCGACTTCCCCCCAGTAGAGATAACCGGTCCGCTGATCGACATTCATCCTCCACGGATTGCGGCAGCCCATGACATAGATTTCCGGCAGCCCGCGGATTGGTCCACCGGGAGGAAAGAGGTTGCCTGGCGGTATGGTGTAGCTGCCATCGGGTGTAGGGCGGATTCTCAGTATCTTCCCCCGGAGATCCATGGTATTGCCGGAGCTGTCCTGAGCGTCATAGACGTGTCGACCGGGTCTTTCGTCGATGGGGGCATATCCCTGCGAATCACCGCCGGGGTGGGTATTGTCGCCGGTGGTGATGAACAGATTCCCGTCGGGGCCGAACTCAATGGACCCGGCGTGATGGCAGCAGTCATCCCGATGCTCCGGGACGCGAAGCAGGATTTTTTCCGAACTCATATCCAGTTCCATTTCATCGCTGAGGGTGAAGCGGCTGATATGCTGACCGATGAATCCCTCGCGGGGCGAATAGACAAGATAAAGCCATCGGTTCTCACTGAAGTCAGGATCAAGGGCCATGCCGATCAGGCCGTTTTCCTGACCGGTAAAGACATCCAGCTCGCCGATGGTCTTCACCCCGCCACCGGAGGGATCCACCATCTTGACGCGTCCCTCAAGCTCGATGAAATAAACACGGCCCGACTCATCCACTTCCAGTTCCATAGGCCTCGGCATTCCTTCCGCGAGCACAGTCACCTCGAAACGATTCTCATCATACGGCACTTCATCCGCCGGTATCTGTGCCATGGCGATTTCCACAATGGTCAACAGCCCCAGAATGATCGACAATGTAAATTTCATGAGCCGCATCATAAGGCGATCGAACTCCAAGTTCGACACCGGAATTTCAGCATTCATAAGGCCTCCCATCGGCCACGATTTTCATTGTCAGACATCCGATGCTCGGCAAAAATGAAGCACGGGAGCCATGAGCACGACGAAATCTTCCAGACCGGGAAAAATTCTGGTGTGCTTTACAGCCGAAACTGAAGCACTGCCGTCACTTAATTCGGGTGATGTTCTCGCCGTTGTCGGTGACGGCGTTGTGCAGTTGATTACTGCCGGCCCCGGCGAGGAACGGCGGGAGACCACATGCCGGCTTCGTCATCCGGTTCTCGGCACACCGGCCACCAAAGAGGATCTGGTCAACTTTCTCAGCGCCCTGGATCCTGGAATCTCACTCAGTCCGCAGGCACGACTCAACCATGTCGTGGAAAATCTGGGGCGACGGTTCATGCTGCAGGGGACCAATGGTTCCATGCCGATCTTTCCGAAAACGAACTGGAACCTCGTGGCGGGCGCCTCTCAGAGAAGGGAGTCTGATCTCGCGAGGATATTCGAACTGTACCGCGCCCCGCTGGTGCACTTCATCATGTCGG
Source organism: Verrucomicrobiia bacterium (assembly GCA_030425355.1). Classification (GTDB taxonomy): domain Bacteria; phylum Verrucomicrobiota; class Verrucomicrobiia; order Limisphaerales; family JAJOIW01; genus JAJOIW01. Next base: position 13,473 of record JAUIAG010000100.1, on the reverse strand, counting down.
TGCTCAAGCTTACCCCCGAGGACGCCGAGGACCTGGTCCATGAGTTCTTTGCCGAACGCATCTTTGAAAAACAGGACAAGAACCATTCTTCATTCCTCAGCAAGGCCGATCCACAGAAGGGACAATTTCATAAATACTTCTGCCGGTGCGCGAGAAATTTTGTCCATGACAAACTAAGACGTGAGGACCGGCAGGCCGAAAAAATCCGTCAATACACCGACGAGCTGATTCTCCAGCAGCAACTTCAGCAGATTGATCAGGGTCAGATTGAATGGAGGATCGTCAATGACATCCTCGACCGCTGCATAACCCGTTTCCGGGATGAAGCTTCCAGAAAGGAAAAGTATGAATGGTGGCTGGTTTTCAAATTCAGGGTTTACGATCCCCTGACGACCGGAGTGGAACCGCTCAGTTACGCCACCATCTGCTCCAGAACCGGAGGGAAGCTGGATCCGGTTACGGCCACCAATTACCTGACCCACGCCAAGCGCAAGCTCCAGATCATACTGAGGGACGTCCTGAAAGATTACTCACTCGATTACAGCAGCGAAACAATCCGCTGGATCCGGCAGTTCTGTCAGTGATCACTGCGGTTGAGGCCTTGCTCACCTCTCCGACCGACCTCCCCTGGAAATCCCCCGACGCACCTCAGTTTCAGTCCCATTGGCAGGAGCCGGAAATGCAATGGCAGTTCCATCCTCAACGGTTCACCATCCAGCATGATATCGATCAGGTCGGTATCACGTGACTTCCTTTTCCGGACAGCAATTTCACGACACTGGATTTCCATCAGACTTCCCTCGGCCTTCCATCGCCCAAGGAGAAAAAGCAGCCCCAGAAAAAGCATCCGGAAGAGACCGTATTGGCGGAAAATGTAGAGGTAGAGCTTTCCGGTTTTCCACCCACTGCGAATGAGAGGCATCCCGATGGCGGGATCCAGTTCATTGTTGGAAATCACAACTGCCTTGGTTCTGGTGTGGAAACGGCGGCTGTCAGCGCTGAATTCAAGCTTCAGTGCTGGACGGTCCCGAAGTGCCAGCCATGAAGCATCGATGATGGACCATGCCCGGACCAGCGGGTCCTTACCCCGGTACCTCTCGCGAACCCGGGCTACCTCGGGAACAACGCCCATCACCGCACTCCCGAAAAAATGCCAGTCATTGACGATTCCCACATCAAAAAGCTGATCCTGTCCATTGAGCAGCGCAATTGTGGCATCCACGGGATCCACCGGGATGTTCAATTCCCTGGCGTAGACATTCATCGTCCCGCCCGGGATGATGCCAAGTGTTCTGCCTGATTCCGCAGCCCTGGCAATCGCGCTGCGCACGGTGCCGTCACCGCCCATGACAAAGACGACCGGAAGTCCGGGGTCACCGAAAGCACTGTCCATGGCATTGTCGACCTCCGCCGCCCGCCCCACGTGAAATGCAGCCTGATAACCGGCCTGAGCAATAGCATCGCTCATGGCTTCGGTCAGCGCCGTCACATCCGGATTGGCCAGAAAATACCCCGCATCCTGATTTATCACCACCGGTATGACACGACCTTGCTGCTCCACTTTCACTGCCACTCATCCTAGCACATCTCCGCTGCAACCGGCCTGTTAAATCGACCATGCTCCCAATATTCAACTCCGTAATTTGAGAATCCGGAAAATCCGGACATTGACCAATCCATCGCCACTATTAATATCTGTTCATGGAAAACTACCGGGATTCCGAAATCCGTGAAAGCTATCGCAAGGCCAGTCTTGAAGATTCACTCATGGATTTCATCAACTCGGTGGATGAATCCGAGGCCTTCGAGGGATACGGGGCGCGATTCAATGCGAAATGCGTGGATACGATCGCGCAGGCGCTCAATCGTCATTCAGAGGCCCTGCGCCTCCATCGCGAGTCCCTTGAAGATGCCAGAGGCGCCCTCTCCAGTATCAAAACCTACCTCCTTGTTTTGACACTTTGCGCAGCCACCATGGTCGTGCTGATGTTCATAAGCCGCCCGCAGGAGGAAGTCCGCGCTGCAGCACCGAATGAAGCAGAGGTCACAGCATCCTCCGGTAAGCAATCATCTCCCCGCATGGATAATTTCTCATCAGTTGCCAGTGTTGATGACTCATCTGAGAGTGATCAAAATGCCGCCCAGGCTGGCAAAAAGTCCACCGAGGAAACCATTCATACCCCTGCCAATGACCCGCTGCTGCAGCCCGTGGAGGTCAAAGACCGCATCCGCGATATTTCCTCGCGAGTCCCATCAGGGGTCTCGCGTCAGGCTCCGCCGGATGATTCCGGCCCAGGCATGAATGCCGCAGTCAATCAGGGTTCAGTCTCCGACCCGGGGGACCAGTCCCGGACAAATGAGAACGCTTCAGGACGGGGTTCGGCCATGCCCGGTGAAAGCCTGTTCGACCGGTGGAAGTGATCCCGACATAACGCCACGGATCCCGAATTGACGCCCTCGTCGTCAATTCATTTGAAGTGGTAATCTGCGAAGTTCAGGAACTGATTCCAGTCATACGGTTCGATGGAATGTCCTCCCTCGCGGGTGTGGTATCCAACAAAAGAGTCGATGACGGGTTCCCGGGCCTCCGGCTGTTCGTGGTTCCTCAGGCCGGTTTTTCCAAGAAACCGATAGACTTCGCTGGCATGAAACGCTGAGAGGTATTCCCCTCTTGGATCGGCCCATGTATCCCCTTCGGCACTGTGGACATAAACAGGTCTCGGCGCGATGCAGGCGAGAAGAAGGTGCTGATCCACAGGCAGGTCATCCTCCTGTTCCACGAATTTCAAGGCGTTGCGGCACAGCCAGTATGGAAAACGAGTCACCATCTTCTTGAGTGTCTCGCCACTTTTTCGCCGCCACAAGGCCGCCCCGGCGCAGCCCGACTGCGCCGAAACAGCCATGGCAAACCGGTCGTCCCGAGCCGCTGTCCACAGTGCGGTCTTGCCCATTTTGGAATGTCCCATGACGGCCACCCGGCCTGCATCCACACTCTTCTCAGTCTCCAGGTAGTCCATGGCTACAGAGGCACTCCACGAACAGGCCGCTATGACGCCCCATTCATAGGCTTTCGGAAAGCTCTGTCCCTCCGGATAGAAAAGCCTGTGAATGGATCCCAGAAAGCTGACTTCATTGTGGCGGACCAGATCCTCGTGGTATACGGCGCAGAAGCCGTATCCCCTGCTGACCAGATCAGCCAGTGGAATCCCGTTCCGAAGCCGCCCGTTGTTTTCGCTGGAAAGACTGAACCTGTCGCCCCGGGTGTCATCAAAACTGTGCATCAGAAACACTGGAGATGGCCCCTCACCGTCATTGGGCACAAACAGAAGAAAGTAAATCTCCTCCTCGCCGCGACTGTTGGACAGGCGGATGCGGATTTCCTTTCTTGTCGCCGCGCCATTCATGAAATCCGGGTCCAGTGCCGATACTTCATAAGTCACCTCAATGGGCTCGGCGGGTTCGGGAATCCGTCCATAGATAAGGCTGGAAAACAATCCCAGAATCTCGGGACGCCTGATTCGAAACCAGTCTTCGGGCGTCGATATCTTCGCTCCGGCCAATGTCACCAACGGATCAGGCAGAACGAAATCCGGTAACTTCGACTCATCGTAATTGACATCGCGGTCATACTCCTTGGGCTCGCGCGCACCGGTCCAAATCCCCGTGCATGTCAGAATCACCGCCACGAATACGCCCGAAATACACCGACCACCCATAAGGCGGCTAAGCAACATACTGTTCATCATCGTAATTTTTCCTGTGTCCCGTGTTTATCTGACCCTAGTCGCCGGTATATCCATTGAAAAGCAATCTTTCCTTTCCTTTCCTTCCCTTCCCTTCCCAACCGATCACGGAATGCACCGGCACCGGCTCAATTCATTGATTGCCGATTTCGACACGGACAGATAGAGTTTTACGACTCACTCATATGAAACCGGATCGTCATCCATGGCATTGGAGTCGATCGACACGCTTGTCAGCTGTCGGGACTCTTTCAATTTGCCTGATCGCATGCGCCCCGCATCGACTCGAGGCAGTGCCCGGATACGTGAACCGGTTCGTCGAAAAGTATTGTCTCGAGTGTCATGATTCACTGATTGAAGAAGCTGGATTCAACCTCGAGGCCGCTCTGGATTCACCACTTACCGCCCATCCGCAAATATGGGAGAACGCGATCCGACGGATACGGACCCGTCAGATGCCCCCGCCTGAAGAACCGCGACCGGATGAAAAAGAACTCGAGTCATTCCTTACCACCCTCTGTGGCGAAATAGACCGCCATTACGAAAAACATCCGGATCCCGGACGGATTGAATCCTTCCGAAGGCTCACAAGATTCGAGTATGCGAATGCCATCCGCGACCTTCTCGGGCTGGAAGTGGATGCTGCAGCCATGCTTCCAAAAGACGAGTCCAGTCACGGATTTGACAACATCACAGTGACCAGTCTTTCTTCGACGCAACTGGATCGATACATCACTGCCGCCAGAAAAATCAGCCGGTTGGCCGTCGGGGATGTAGGCACCGTCCCCGTCGCAGAAACCATCAGACTGCGCCCGGATCTCACCCAGGAATGGCACATCGAAGGGCTTCCCTTCGGAACCCGCGGTGGTGCTTCCATCCCATTTTACTTCCCTCTCACCGGCCATTACCGGATCACCGTCAGACTCGCACGGGACCGGAACGAACACGTCGAAGGGCTTTACGAAAAACACCGCATGGACCTCCTTGTTGATCGCAGGCCGGTCCGAAGTTTCGACATCGAACCGCCTCCCGGACGACAGGACTTCACCAAAGTCGACGAGCATCTCAATGCGGTCATTTCCGTGGAAGCAGGAAATCACCACATCGGCGTGACATTTCCCGCAAGGTCCTTCTCTCTTGAGGAAACCAGGCGGCAGCCCTTTGATGCCCATTACAACATGCACCGGCATCCACGACTTTCACCGGCCGTCTATCAGGTTTCCATAGCCGGACCGGTTTCCAGTGTCAGCGATCGGGAATCACTCCCGGACGGACGGCACCCGCTTTTTTCCAGCTGGCCGCAATCGCCGGAAGACGAAACGGAAAGTGCCCGTGCCATACTTTCAAAGCTGGCAGCCTCGGCATGGCGACGACCAGTCAATGACGCGGAACTGGGAAGACTCATCAGCGTCTACAGGAATTCCGCCCGGGACAATGGATTCCGTGAAGGCCTTGGCATGGCAATCAGTGCCATACTGGTCAGCCCCGAGTTCCTGTTCCGTGTGGAAAGGCAGCCCGACAACCTGCCATCAGGGGCTCCCTACGAAATCAGCCCACTCGAACTGGCATCGAGAATATCATTTTTCCTATGGAGCAGCCTGCCGGATAACGACCTCATCAAGGCGGCAGTCAGTGGCGGACTTGATGATCCGGAATCACGCAGAGCACAGGTATCGAGAATGCTGGATGATCCACGGTCGCGTTCTCTCGCCACGAGTTTCGCCGACCAGTGGCTCTATCTTCGGAATCTTGATTCCATCACTCCGGACCTCAGGCTCTACCCTGATTTTGATGACAACCTCCGACAGGCCTTCAAGTCGGAAACCCGGCTGTTGTTTCTGCATGTGCTTAAGGAGGATCGCAGCGTCCTCGAACTGCTCAGCGCGGACTATACATTTTTGAATCACCGACTGGCCAGCCACTACGGGATTCCCGGAGTTCAGGGAAGCCGGTTCAGACTCGTCAGCCTTCAGCCGGAATCCCGGCGTGGCGGGTTGCTTCGTCATGGCAGCATCCTGACGGTGACTTCCTATGCCACCCGCACCTCACCGGTGGTTCGCGGCAACTGGATTCTTGAAAATATTCTCGGCACGCCGCCGCCTCCGCCGCCGCCCAATGTGCCCGCTCTGGACGACACGCATGTGGATGCCAGCCTCCCGATCAGGCAGCGCCTCGAACGCCACCGGGAAGATCCGGCCTGCTCCAGCTGCCACAATCTCATGGACCCGGTGGGATTCGCCCTTGAAAACTTTGACGCAGTCGGCAGGTGGAGGACTCACGAGAACGGTGAACCCGTGGATGCTGAAGGCGGTCTTCCGGACGGGGCAACCTTTCATGGGGTGGCAGGTCTGGAAGACGGTATCCTCAGAAACCCGGAGGCATTTGTCCACACCTTCACCGAAAAACTCATGACCTACGCGCTTGGACGCGGGCTCGATTACCAGGACGCCCCGGCTGTCAGGAAAATTGTCCGTCATGCCGCTCAACATGATTACCGACTGTCTGCCATAGTGACAGGCATCATTGAAAGTATCCCCTTTAAAATGAGGAAAGCCCTATGATTATCACCAGGAAACATCTCCAAAGACGGACATTTCTCAAAAGTGTGGCCGGAACGCTTGCCCTGCCTCTTCTGGATGCCATGGTCCCGGCAGCCACTCCACTGTCACAAACGGCTGCCAGTCCGGTCAAACGGCTTGGTTTTGTCTTCACCCGCTGGACGCCCGAAGGGGATGATCTGCAGAAGCTCTCCCCCATCCTCAATTCGCTCAAGCCCGTCACGGATAATATTTCCATAATCACCAACCTCGAACTGGCCAACGCCTACCCGGGAACCCATGCCACTTCCAACAGCGCTTTCCTCAGTGCGGCCAGGGCCAAACTGACCGAAAGCTCGGATTACCACCTCGGCACCACCGTGGATCAGATAGCGGCCCGGCATATCGGCCGCGAAACCCAGCTCCCATCCCTCGAAATGGCCATGGACCTGCTGGAAATCGTCGGACAGTGTGACAATGGCTATGCCTGTGTCTACCAGAACAACCTCTCATGGTCCTCACCAACGACACCACTTCCCGCCGAAGCCCATCCCAGAATCGTTTTTGAAACCCTCTTCGGCGAAGGCGGAACACCTGAACAGCGGCGCAAAGCACTGCGTCAGCGCGCCAGCCTCCTCGATTTCTTCACGGATGATATACGCCGACTGAAGGGCCAGCTCGATAATCCTGATCAGTCACGGGTCGATGACTGGTTCGACGCCATCCGCCAGGTGGAACAGCGCATCCAGAAGGCCGAGGCCGATGCGAGCGATAATCCACTCCCGGATCTGGACCGCCCCATGGGTGTTCCGGCCGCCTATGCAGACCATGCACGACTGATGTTTGATCTGCAGCTGCTGGCAATGCAGGGGGACATCACCCGCGTCATCACCTTCCAGCTGGCCCGTGAAACCAGCAACCGGACCTATCCCGAAATCGGTGTGGCCGATCCGCACCACCCGCTCACCCACCATGGCAATGATCCGGAAAAAATCGCCCGCATGGCCAGAATCAATGCCTTCCATGTCTCCCTTTTCGCCGAGTTTCTTGAAAAAATGAAAGCCACCCCGGAAGGGAATGGCAGCCTGCTGGACCACTCGCTCTATCTGTACGGTTCAGGCATGGGCGACCCCAATGTTCACGACCATACCAATCTCCCGGTCATCGTGGCCGGATCCGCCGCAGGAGGCATGAAAACCGGGCGGCATATCCGCTATGAGAATCCCACACCACTTGCAAACCTGCACCTCTCCCTGCTTGACAAGGTCGGGGTTCAGCTTGAGTCCTTCGCTGACAGTGAAGGAAAGGTCGATGAACTTTTCACCCCGCTTTCAATCTGAACGGAACTGCAGGTGTCACTCCGATGTTTCCAGCCATGATCCCATTTTCGGTCGCCGGACACAGAATTCTGATATGGTCGATGATCGCAGCCATGGGACTGAGCTGGAGTACATTGTTGGCAGTATCCCCGCCCTCACCCGCAGCCGATGCAGCGGAGGCCGGCAAATTTTCGGCCCTGAGGCAATACGTCAGCAGAAGTGCGGACATCAACGCGGCACAGGCCGATGGAACGACAGCGCTGCACTGGGCGGTTCATCACGGCCATGGTGAGTCTGTCAGGTTCCTCCTGAAAAACGGCGCCAACCCGCTGGCGGAAAACCACTATGGGGTCCAGCCACTGTCTCTGGCCTGCCTGAATGGAGATCCGGAAATCGTTCGGATGCTGCTGGACGCGGGAGCCCCGCCCGACACCACCCTTGCCGGAGGAGAAACTGTGCTCATGACGGCAGCAAGGACGGGTAATCCCGAAGTAGTGAGGTTACTGCTTGAAGCAGGAGCCGAAGCGGATGCCACGGAAAGAAAGGGCCAGACAGCACTCATGTGGGCCTCAGCCGCCGGGCATCCCGAAGCAACCCGGATCCTCCTCGACCATGGGGCGGATTTCAAGTCACCATTGAAAAGTGGATTCACGCCTTTCTTTTTTGCCGTGCGCGAGGGGCACCGCGATATCGTGAATCTGTTTCTCGAACGGGGCGTCGACATCAATGAGCCGATGCAGGCAGAGAGATCGGGGGGAAAACTTCCGCGAAGGGGCACCACGCCGCTGATCCTCGCCATTGAAAACGGACACTTCGAACTCGCCGCAGGACTCCTTCAATCCGGTGCGGATCCCAATGACCAGCTCACCGGTTACACACCGCTGCACACCATGATCTGGGTGCGCAAACCCAACCGCGGCGACGGGGACGACGGCACACCTCCGCCCATCGGATCGGGAACACTCTCCAGCACCCAGTTTATCCGCCGCCTGCTGGCGGCGGGAGCCGACCCGAATGCAAGGCTGGAACGCGGCAACCCGGGAAGAGGCCGATTGAACCTGAAAGGGGCCACTCCGTTCCTGATGGCATGCATGACCGCCGATCTTGAGTTTGCCAGAATACTTTATGAGAACGGTGCCGACCCGCACCTTCCCAATGTTGAGAATGCGACTCCGCTGATGGCGGCCGCAGGCATCGGGACCCTGGCCCCCGGCGAAGTGGCCGGAACTGAACCGGAAGCCATCGAAGTGATCCGCTTTCTACTGGATCTTGGAGCCGGGGTGAACCACATCGACGATAACGGGGAAACGGCCATGCACGGCGCCGCCTACAAAAACTTCCCGGCAGTCGTCAAATTGCTGCATGACCACGGTGCGGATCCTGAGGTATGGAATCGCAAAAACAAATATGGATGGAGTCCGCTTCTTATCGCGGAGGGATGGCGCCCCGGAAACTACCGGCCCTCATTCGATACCATGAAGGCGATCCACGAAGTCATGCTGGCCCACGGCATCACTCCTCCGCCGCGCACCACGGAAGATCCGAATGGCCCCCGCCGGGGCTACGAACAGCGGTAAAGCGAATCCCAGACCACCAGCACCGGGATTTTCAAACCCACGCCAGGGGAAGCTGTTTCCATTGAAGCGCGGAGATGCTATTATCTCATCCGTAATGAACCCGACACCAAATCCGGATCTCCTTCGTCTGCCGACGACTGATCCCGCTCAGATCCTCCGTTACAGAGACCGGCAATACGCCGCGGAACTCATCGCCGCACTTCTTCTTCATTTTGATTTCTTCACGTGGATTGATGACCGCAGAAAGGTCAGCACTGATGAAATCCGCGGGAACTTCGGTTTTGCGGCCAGACCCACTGACGTGCTTCTGACACTGTGCCGGGCCAATGGTTTTCTGGTGTCCATCGGCGACGAACACGAGCTTACGATGCTCGGCCGCGAGCACCTTGTTGCCGGGTCGCCATGGTTTCTCGGTCCCTATTACACCCCGATAAAGGACACTCCGATAGTCGAAGGGTTCCTCAGGGTGCTCCGCAGCGGAAAACCTGCCAGCTGGCAGGCACGGACAGACACCGAGGACTGGCATGACGCCATGCTGTCGGAGGACTTTGCCAACAGCTTCACTCAGCTCATGAACTGCCGTGGAATGGCTTTCGGCCAGGCAATGGCACACAGTCTTGCGCCTTTTATTGGCGACCGCCGAACCCTCCTGGATGTCGGAGGGGGCTCAGGCATATACGCATCCACAATGGTGGCCGCTCATCCCCAGCTGAAGGCCATAGTGCTCGAGCAGCCACCCGTCGACCGCATCGCACAAATTGAAATCCGCAAACACGGCCTCGAGGAAGCAATACGGGTCATGCCTGGAGACATGTTCCAGACGCCGTGGCCTGCCGGTCAGGAGATTGTTCTGCTTTCAAATGTGCTCCATGACTGGGATTTCCCGGAGGTGAGAGCCCTTATTGCTCTGGCGGCAGCGGCTTTGGCACCCGGCGGGCTGCTCATCATCCACGAAGCATTTCTCGATAATGACAAATCCGGTCCACTGCCGGTGGCCGAGTATTCCGCACTTCTCATGAATATCACTCAGGGCAAATGCTACACCCCGCATGAATATGGTGAAATACTGGAGGAAAATGGTCTCCGTGTTGGACCACTTCATAAAACCATTGCAGATCGCGGATACATGACCGCAACCAGGCCCTGATATGCGGCAGAGGCACAGATAAGGACTGAGTGACTAAAAGAAGCACCGGGCGGAAGCCCGGTAGTCAATCTCAATCTCAGGCAATGACCTCACGGATAACGTGGCCATGCACGTCGGTGAGACGCATGTCGCGCCCGGAGAACCGGAAGGTCAATTCTTCGTGATTGATGCCGAGGAGATGGAGCATGGTGGCATGGAGGTCATAAACCTCGACACGGTTCTCAACGACTTTGTAACCATATTCATCCGTCGCGCCATAAACTGTTCCGCCCCGGACGCCGCCGCCGGCCATCCACAGACTGAAACCGAAGGGATTGTGGTCCCGGCCATTCGAGCCCTGAGCGAATGGAGTGCGGCCGAATTCCCCGGACCACACAACCAGGGTCGAATCGAGCAGACCCCGTGCTTTCAGGTCGGTCAGCAGAGCACCGATCGGCTGGTCGACCGCCAGGCAGTTCTTTTCATGGCCGTCTTTGAGGTTGCCGTGCTGGTCCCAGCGGTCCGCGCCAACCGACGGACAGGTCAACTCGATGAAGCGGACCCCGCGTTCGACCAGTCTTCGGGCCAGCAGGCACTGATAGGCAAAGGTGCGGGTCTGCGGAAAAGATGCGTCCATTCCGTACATTTTGCGGGTCACCATGGACTCGCCGCTGATATCCACAAGCTCCGGGACAGCGGACTGCATACGGAAAGCAAGTTCGTGGTTGGCAACGGCTGACTCAATGGCACCGGCATTGGAAAAGCGGCTTAGCAGGCCCCTGTCGAGCCGGCGCATCAACTTCAGTTTGTTTCGCTGAAGAATTTCTTTCTCCTCCAAAGGCAGAATATTGGCAACCGGCGGGTCCTGAGGCTTGAACACCGACCCCTGATAGGTCGCAGGCAGGAATCCATTGGAAAAGTTGTCCAGCCCCCCGGGAGGGATCAGCCCGCCATTGAGAACCACATACCCCGGAAGATTGGAATTCTCTGTCCCGAGGCCGTAGGAAATCCACGATCCCATACTGGGTCTCCCGGCTATGCCAAGGCCGGTGTGCAGGAAATAATTGGCATTGGTGTGCTCGGAAAACTCACTGACCATCGACCGGATCACTGCCAGATCATCCACGTGTCGCGCCACATGTGGAAAAAGTGAACTGACTGGAATACCGCTCTGGCCATACTGAGAGAATTCCCACGGGCTGCCCAGTGTATTGCCGTTGTTGTTGAACTGTGTGGGCTCCATTTTCATGGGAAAAGGCTTCCCATGGTCGCGTGTCAGTCTGGGCTTGGGATCAAAGGTGTCCACCTGGGATGGGCCACCGTCCATGTAGAGATAGATGATGTTGGTGGCCCTGGGCGCAAAGTGCGGACTGCGAGGAACCTGCCCGCCGGGTGCCGACTCACTGATTCCTCCCCGGGCTGAACGGGCCATCAGGGCCGTCGCGGCCACCGCACCAAAACCAAGGGCGGTGCGATTCAGCATATCCCGGCGGTTGAGAAATCCGCCCTCACAGTGACCGCAGCCGTAGTTGTTGTTTGCCATCTTGATTTTCAGTGGATGAAGATAAATTCTTTGAGATTGAAGAGCGTATGGCAGAAGTCTGCCAGGGGAGCCTCGTGGCCGGGTTCCACGCCGTAGGCCTGAGCCTGAGCCAGAATGAATTCTCCTGCCTGGTCGATTTCGTCCGGTTGGGGCAGCCGTCCAAAGGCAAGCTGGTAGGCGAGACGGATGCGGTCGTCATGCAGTTCAGCGCTGGAACCGGTTTCGCGAATCAGTCTTCGTGCCATGACCATTGCTTGTTCCTGGACAAAGGGGTCATTCATTAAAATGAGTGCCTGTGCCGGTACGTTTGATCGGGTGCGCCGGCCGACGCTGGTGAAAGGGATGGGTTTATCAAAGGCAAGCAGCATTGGTGAGAGAAAATTCCGGCGAACCTCCTGATAGACAGACCGGCGGCCGTTGCCATCCAGTGGTCCGCTCTGGCCCGGACGGCCGCGGCCTTCCATGAATCCGGTCAGATGCACCCGCACCGGCTGTCCGAACTGGTCGCGATTGAGCGCCCCGGAGACGGCAAGAATGTTGTCGCGGATCAACTCGGCAGGCAATCGTCTGATCCGAGCCGAATGGAGGTATCGATTGGTCGGATCGGCCTCACGCCAGCGTGTGCCCACCGGCTCGGCGGAAATCTGATAGGTTCTGGAAGTGACAAGCAGGCGGATTAACTTACGGGTCGACCACTGCCCTTCATTGCGGAACCAGTCCGCCAGCCAGTCGAGAAGTTGCGGGTGAGAAGGCTCCTGACCCATCAATCCCATGTCGTCCACTGTTGGAACCAGCCCTTCGCCGAACAGATGCTGCCACACCCGGTTGACATAAACACGGGTGGTCAAGGGATTGTCAGGATTCAGCATCCATTGGGCAAACTCCAGCCGGCCGCTGCCACTCATCTCATGTTGATCCGTTTCAAAGCCTTCCAGAAAGCCCCTGGCGGCAGTGGTGCCGCGGTTTCTTGGATTTCCACGAATGAAAATTTGCTCATTCCGCCCATATCCTTCGACCATGGCAGGCACGCGCTTCGGTGCGGGCATTCGATCGGAAATTTCCCGGATGGCCCTGGTCAGACGCATGACCTCGGGATCACTGTCAACATCGATGAGACCTTCCGAGATCAGCTGGTTGAGCCACGCTATCCGGGATGATGACGGCTTGTCATCGCTGATCAGGGCCTTCACTGCTTCACGGGTCAGGTCCATAAAGCCACCTGAGGGATACCCGTCGTGGAGATCAGGTGCCTGACGGCTGGCGGACGCCTGCACCGCAAAAATCGCACCGGTGGCCCGGGGCGATGAACCGGGACCGGCCAGGTCATTCACCTCCATGTCATTTATCTGCAGGTATGCATCACTGCCGACCCACATCGAAAGGTCAAAAGTCATCCATCGCGGCGTGCTCCAGTCCGGTTTTTTCTTGATTCCGTCGTAAATCGGCCCACGGATCAGATTGAAATTCTCGAGAACCACATTGATTCTGGCATCGTGCCCGGAGCACAGAACATGAAGATAGGGCTCATTGATGATGAATGTGCCGCTGGAAGCCGAGCCCTCCAGCCTTGGATCCACCGTCGCTGAATGGATCCCCGGCAACTCAGCAAAGACCACCCCACCCTCATC
>JAUIAG010000456.1 GCA_030425355.1 Verrucomicrobiia bacterium | reverse complement strand
GGCACCGCCGAGGGACAGAAAGCCGATGTTGACAATGACGAGGATGACACAGAAAAGTCCGATGTTCTTGCGGGCGCTGCTGATGTCGGGGCAGGTGAGGTTCTTCTGCATCATGTCCTGGTCAAGACCGGTCATGGCAAGGGCAATGAACGCGCCCGAGACGACCTGCTTGAGTACGTGGTTGCTGGCATTCCAGTCGGTAATGACCATGGATGAGAAGTCACTGTCCCGGATGTGGGAAAGGAGCTGGAGCGGGCTCCATTCGAGTGCCCCGGCGATACCTGTGAACGCGAGCACCGCCGCCAGCAGCATGAAGGTGGTCTGAAGCAGGTCGGTCCAGACCACGGTCTTGATGCCGCCTTTGAAGGTGTAGATGAAGATCAGGGCGATGGTGATGATCACCGGAACCCAGAATGGCACGTTGGCAATACCGACATGATCCAGAAGTATCTGGAAGACCAGTGCCACGAGGTAGAGCCGGAAGGCTGCTCCGACGGTTCTGGAGATGAGAAAGAAGATGGCCCCGGTGCGGTGGGAAACCGGACCGAAGCGGTCTCCCAAATATTCGTAGATACTGGTGACATTCAGCCGGTAATAGACAGGCAGGAGAACGAGGGCAATTACGGCATAGCCGATGAGGTATCCGAAGACCACCGGCAGGTAGGTGAATCCCGAAGTGCCGACCCAGCCGGGGATGGAGAGAAATGTCACGCCGCTCAGGCTGGCTCCCACCATCCCGTAGGCGACCACCGGCCATGGTGACGACCTGTCCGCCGAGAACCATGTGCGGTTGTCGGCCCTGCGCGAGGTGAACCATGACACGCCGATGAGGACCCCGAAGTAGGCCGCGATGATGAGGATAAGTGCGATGCCGCTCATGATGGACCGGTTTCTTCAGACCGTAAGAGTTTGTACCCACCGGAAGGCGGAAGATGGATGGACCCGCCGCAGACAGGTGTCCGGCTCCGGGTCGAATCAGGGAAACAGTTTGGCTCTCCCCGGAGGACACAGAGTCCCAGCCATGCGAAGATCAGTGCCTCCTTGAAGTCAATCAGTCGCGGGTCCTGTGGAAGCTGATACTCAACGGGCGATGAGCTGATGGCCGCCGCTTTTCTCAATTCGCCGAGGAGTGTGTGGTTCCGCGCGCCACCGCCGGTGACCAGAATCCTGGCCCCTCGTTCAGCAATGAGCCCGCTGAAAGATTCGTGAATTGACTCAGCGATGAACCGGCATGCTGTCGCCAGCATGTCCGCGATGCTGAGCCCGCCGCTGCCATCAAGCAGCGGAACCACCAGTTCATCAAAGATTTCCTGCGATAGAGACTGTCCTGCGGCGTCGGCAAAGCGGGTTCCGTGAAGCCGGGCCAGCAGGGCATCGGAAACATGGCCGCCGGCTGCCGCCTGTCCGTCAAAATCACAGTCGGGGCTCCCGGGAAGCCTCCGGGCAATTGCGTTGAGAAGCAGATTGCAGAAGCATACATCTCTGCCCTTCATTCCTGCCGAGATATTGGCAATCCCGCCGAGGTTCACGAATCCGTTGAATTCAGGGAAGAGTGCTTTTTCGCCGGCGGGCACCAGCGGCGCTCCTTCTCCGCCCAGTGCGACATTCTTCTGCCGGAAGCTGGTTATGACCAGGTGCCCGGTGTGTGCCGACATGGTCTCTCCATCCCCGGCCTGGACGCTGTATCCGCGACCCGGCTGGTGGAAAAGTGTCTGTCCGTGACTGGCGATGCAGTCGACAGTGACTTTGTTCTTCCGGATCATGCGGAGAGCAGCGGCGGCGAGTGCCTGGCCGGCACGGCAGTTGAATTCGGCAAATTCAGGGGCGGACCACTCGAAGCATTGACGGAAGGCCTCACACAGTTCATCGGGCCACGGCTCGATGTCGGTATCGAGGAATTCATAACGCCACTGTGGGGCGGAGTCAGTCTGTCGCGGGCTGCCGGTGAAGCGGCATAGTGCCATGTCGATACCATCCATGGATGTCCCCGACATCATGCCGAGGATTGTCGCTTGCTCCCATAATTCACCCACAGGCGTATTCATTGAAATGGCTTTTTCAGGGGCCGGTTACAGGCTGGAGCGTGAACCCGCCGTTCTCAAAATGGTCGGGCGACATCAGGGCCGGCCGGGATCCGTCCGTGGATCCGCGGAGGGTGACATCACCGGCAAGGGTGCCTCCCTCAGGAAATCTGACAGCGCCTTCAACAGTCAGACTGCTGCATCGGACCATGGAGGGCACTGTGGACGAGACCAGCCGGTCAAAATCTCCCATCATCTTGTAAAAGCGGGGGTCGAGCCTGATCATTGGCGGTATCCCGCCACGGTCAGGGTGAAGCTCGAGGCGGGAGTCCTCTGTCACGACATAGGCATCGGATCGCAGCGCCATGAGGTCGTTGGTGGTTTTTACCGGTGCAAACCGGCTGCGGGGCACGAGAATCGCTCCCGACTCGGGGAAGCACTCAATGGCCGCGCCCATCGCCGATTCAATCTGGAAGACCGGCG
>JAUIAG010000099.1 GCA_030425355.1 Verrucomicrobiia bacterium | reverse complement strand
CCTCTGATCGGGCTGTTCATGATCGACAGGTTTTTTCATGACTGGAACGTCTACTCTCCCATCGATCAGAAAATGCTCGACCAATACCGCTTCTTCAGACACCTGGGGTTCTACGGGGTGGATCGGGAGAACCCGTCCTCAGTCCGTCGGTTTCTCGGGATCACCCGTGCCATCCTTCAGCAGAGGAAGTCCATGATCTGGGTCACCCCCCAGGGCCGATTCGTCGATGCCCGGCAGACAGACGTCCCACTCGAAAAAGGCCTCACCCGCATGCACGGGGGGACAGGAACCATTTGCTATGTGCCTGTGGCTATCGAATACGTGTTCTGGGAAGAGCGACTCCCTGAAGCCCTCATCCAGTTTGGATCACCCACTGTTGTGCCGGTGCCTGGAACGCCAGCGGACCATCAGGCTCTCCACAATGACCTGCAGGCGAACCTCCGCCAAAGCCAGATGGAACTGGCTCAGGCCTCTACGGCCCGCGACCCCCGGGCCTTTGCCTTCACCCAGCGGCGTGACCCGGGATTTTTCTTTCTCTATGACCTCTGGAGGGAATTCATGGCCGCCTTCGGCCGGAGTTCCCGCGCCCGCGCCCGCTCCCACAGCCATCACTGACCAATCCCGTATCCCATGATCCTCACCCTGTTTCTGGTCACAGTACTGATTTTCACCCTTGTCCCCCTGGTCATGACGTTATGGAACCAGTCCCTGCTCGTGGACATCACCATCGCGGGGGATCCTACTGATGGGATTGAAGCCAACGGCTCAGGTACCAGCGGCGAGGTCCCGTCGGTATCAGTACTCATACCGGCACGGAACGAGGAAAAACGGATCGGCGAGGCCCTCGGGTCGCTAGTGGGGCAGGGGTCACGGCTTCTCGAAGTGATTGTCCTCGACGACCACTCCACCGATGAAACGGTCAGAGTCGTCGAATCATGGCGTGATAAAATTCCCGGGCTCCGCGTCATTCCCGGAAAAGACCTTCCACCCGGATGGTGCGGTAAAAACTTCGCCCTGCAACAGCTCGCCGATGACGCCTCGGGCGACCTGCTTCTCTTTGTGGACGCCGATGTGAGACTGCAACCCGGCGCTGTCGAAGCCATATGCGGCTTCATGCAGCGGCATCCGGGCGTCATGCTGTCCAGCGGCATCCCCAGACAGATCCTCGGAACCTTCTGGGAAAGGCTGCTCATTCCGCAGATTCATTTCATCCTCATGGCCTACCTCCCCATGGCGTCGATGAGGCGCACGCTCGATCCGGGATTTGCCGCCGCCTGTGGTCAGCTCCTCGTCGTCCGAAAACAGGCCTATCGCGAATCAAATGGCCACGCGGCAATAGCCAACCGAATTCATGACGGCCTCCAGCTTGCCCGCGATTTCCGCCGAAAAGGCTTTGCCACGGATCTCTTCGATGCCACCGGGCTGGCCGTCTGCCGCATGTATGACAACGGACCGGATGTCTTCCACGGCCTCGCCAAGAACGCCACCGAGGGCATGGCCGACTGGAAGGCCATTTTCCCCATGTCGGCGCTCCTGCTCTTCGGTCAGATCCTCCCCGTTATCATCCTGATTGCCATGATGCTTCTTCCGGATGTCCGGGGCCTGGACCTCACTCTCGCTTCCGCCGCCGCCATAATCAGTCTGCTCCCCAGGCTGATCATCTGCCGCCGCTTCAGACTTGGATGCGCTTTCGCATTCCTCCAGCCGGTGGCAGCCCTGGTGCTCCTCGCCATCCAGTGGCACGCCCGAATCAATGCATCACGCGGCATTCCCGCCGTATGGCGCGGCCGCCAGTACGCCCCCCGTTAACAGGGTGCCAGGTACATTTTTCCTGTCCTTTTTATGCCGAAAAGCCGGATTTTTATTCATTCATCCACTATTCCCGCCGCCCCGCAGGCCGTGTGGGACTGGCACATGCACCCGGATGCACTCCGCCTCCTGACGCCTTGGTGGACTCCTGTCAGCGTACTGGCCGGTCCCCCGCAGGGAGGATTGTCGGATGGAGCCAGGGTGCTTCTGCGGGTCTGGATGGGCCCGGTTCCCGTTCGCTGGGTTGCCGCTCACGAGTCATTCACGCCTCCCGAATCCTTCGTCGACGTTCAGGAGGAGGGACCATTCAGGCTCTGGCGTCACACTCATTCCTTCGAACCTGTCCCGATTCCGGCAACTGGTGAATCCGCCACCCGATATGTGGACATGGTGGAATACTCCACCGGATTGCCCGTCGTTCTTGAAGCAGTGGCCGCAGCTTTGCTGGAGATCCAGTTCCGATTCCTCTTCCGCCATCGACATGCCGTCGTCCGACGCCATTTCGCAGACCATGGTAATGGTCGCTGAGATTCAATGAGTGCATCCGGAAGAAAAAAGGCATCCAGCCGAAAGAGTTCCAGCATCCGGGATCTGGTGATTGTCCTCGGTGATCAACTGGATGAGTCATCGCACCTTCTTGCTTCTCTGGATCCCGACCGCGACCTGGTCTGGATGGCCGAAGTGAAGGGCGAGTCGACCCATGTCTGGTCCTCAAAGATGCGCACGGCGGTCTTTCTCTCCGCGATGAGGCATTTCGCGGCCCGGCTCGCAGATCTCGGGATCCCCACCCGATATCTCAGCCTCGATGACTCCAGGGCCTTCAATTCCTTCGGTGACGCCCTGTCCGCCACTCTCGAATCCGTCAGCCCGGAAAGAGTGCTGTGCCTCCGTCCCGGGGAATGGAGGGTGCTGAAAGAGCTGGAGCAGACCTGCTCAGGCCATGATATTCCACTCGAAATCTCCGAAGACCCGTCCTTCTACTCAACCCCTGAGGACTTTTTCAGGCATGCCGAAGGCCGGAAACAGGTCCGGCTCGAATTCTTTTACCGGGAGCTGCGGAAGCGCTTCAATATCCTCATGACGGAGGAGGGGAAGCCTGTGGGCGGTGCATGGAATTTCGACAAATCCAACCGCAGCGCCTTTCCCCGCAGCGGCCCTCCGGAGATCCCCGAGCCACTGATCTTCCCCCCCGACCGAATCACTGAATCTGTCCTCGAATCCGTGGAAAAGCACTTCGCGGATCATCCGGGGACACTCGGGAATTTCGGCTGGCCGGTCACTCGTCAGCAGGCTCTGGCCGCTCTTGAGGATTTCATATCGAACCGACTCCCGCATTTCGGAACATGGCAGGATGCCATGTGGACCGGCGAGCCGTGGCTTTTCCATTCAAGGATCTCGGTCGCTCTGAATCTGAAACTGTTGAAGCCCGCCGAGGCGGTCGATGCCGCTGTCCGGGCCTTTGATGACGGCCTTGCTCCCATCGAGGCCGTCGAGGGCTTCGTCCGGCAAATCCTCGGATGGAGAGAATATGTCCGTGGCATTTACTGGTGGAAAATGCCCGGCTATCTCGAGATGAATCACTTCGGGGCGGACCGGCCTTTGCCGGCTTTCTTCTGGAATGGCGACACCACGATGACATGTCTCAGGGAGGCCATTTCACAAACGCTTGATCACGGCTATGCCCACCACATCCAGCGGCTCATGGTCACCGGGCTTTTCTGTCTTCTCCTTGGCGTCGACCCGAAACAGGTCCATCAGTGGTACCTCGCTGTCTATGTCGATGCGGTCGAATGGGTCGAACTCCCCAACTCCCTCGGCATGACCCAGTTCGCCGATGCCGGTCTCATGGCCTCCAAACCATACTCCGCCTCAGGAAAATACATCGACCGGATGAGCAACTACTGCCGCAAATGCCCCTACAACCCCGCTTCCTCCACAGGCGATGACGCCTGCCCGTTCACCACTCTCTACTGGGATTTCCTCATCCGCCACCGCTCCGAACTCTCATCCATCCCAAGAATGGACTTCCAGTTGCGGAATCTCGACCGGCTCTCCCGGAAATCCATCAATTCCATCCAGTCAATTGCCGGAAAATTGAAGGATTCAATGGCCGGTTGAAGAACACTGCTTTTTCCCGCAATCAGAAAACCCGCCAGATTTTTGGTGTGCGTTCGCGTGCGCACCCCCTGTGCTGTGAAAAGAAATGTTGAAATTTCCTAGTAACCTGTGGTTTTCTAAAAAACACACGAATCCAATGAAAGCGTCATCAATGCCTGACCCGCTGGCGTTGGATCGTCTGGTTTGCTCAAGTCCAATCTTTTGACAAACAACTAACCTAATAACCTGATGAACAAGACTAAACTAAACAAATCCATGACGTGGTGTCTGGGCCTGATGATGGCTGTGGCACCGCTGGCCTCAAGGGCCGCCATTGATCTGCGGATCTATGGCAGTGCCGGCCTTGGCGGATTCGAAATCCCGGGCACGGCAGTCGCTGATATGGTCAATGATGACCAGTATCCGAACTCCCCCGAGGTCATTGAAAACATCACCGCCGTTCCCGGTGAAATCGGTCTCGGCGGGATCGTCCAGAGTACGACCGGCCGGTTCGAATACCCGCAGCCTTTCAGCACCGGTGACACCGGCCTGCAGAACTACGGCGCCGCGGCTTCCGGTATCCTCTATCCGCCGGCTACCGGTAACTACACCTTCCACGTCCGCTCGGATGACGCCTCACAGCTGTGGCTGAGCACCGACCACACCCGTGGCAACGCCGTTGTCGTGGCCGAGGAACTTGGCTGCTGCGGCGGTTTTATCCGCACTGCTCCTGAAGGCTCTGAGCCCATCGCACTCGAAGCCGGACAGGGCTACTACATCGAGATGCTGATGAAGGAAGGCGGCGGCGGCGACTGGTTCCAGGTCGGATGGTCCTTTGAGGGCGGCCCGATCCAGGTAATCCCCGCAGCATATGTCCAGCGCGACATCAGCTCCTATGCACTCAATACCGGTGTGCTTGAAGTCACCGACCTGATCACCACTCCAAACACCTTCACCATTCTCGAGTTCTTCGTACCCGAGCGTGAAACAGTCGACTTCATCGTCGAGTTCGACTTTGAAGGTGTTGCCACAGTTCAGTGGCAGGTCAACGACGGCTCCGGATGGGAAGACATCGAAGGGGCCACGACGCCGATCATCACTGTCGAAGCACTGGTTCCCAACGACGGCAACCGCTACCGCGCTGTCGTCAATGGCGAAAACTCCGACGAATACACCCTGAATGTCGAGCCCGACTTCGAGATTCCTCAGGTCGGATTTGTCGATCATCGTGGTAACCCCAACGCCCTGATTGTTCCATTCAGTGAGCGCGTCAACCTCGAACAGGCCCTCGATCCATCCAACTACTCCGTCAACGGCTCATCGCTGCCTGCCGGAGCGCAGCTGCTCAGCGATCACCCGCAGCTCAAGGGCGACGGCACCGACATCATCATCCTCGCAGACTTCGGATTCGAACGCGGTGACAACATCACCGTCGAGGTCACCGGCATCGATGACCTGGCCTTCAACCCCAACACCATTCAGGACACCACCCGTAACCTCCTCTTCGACGGTGGCATCCCTGTGGTCTATGACTTCAACTCCGGTCTGGACACCAGCGAGCTGGAAATCTACGGCTCTGCTGAAGTTCGTGACACAGGCGGTGTCGGTAACAGCGGTTATCTGAAAATCACCGACGGTGTCGGCTCACAGCTTGGCGCCGCGCTTCTTCTCGAGCGCCGTGACATCAACCAGGTGACCTTCGAATTCCAGGCACGCATCGGTGACACCTCCGGGCGTCCTGCGGACGGTTTCTCCTTCAACGTCGCTGACGACATGCCGACCGGAACCTATCCGCAATCCGAGGAAGGTTATGCCGGTGGTGAAGCCACAGCTCCAGCGGGACTGGTAGTCGCTTTCGACAACTGGTCTTCCGGTGGTTCCGACCTTGGTGTTGGTATTGAGATTAAATACGCCAACGAATCCCGCGCTTTCGTGGCCACTCCTGAAGTGACCGCCGGCGGGGCGCCGACTGAAGACGCCAACGGCATTCCTTCCATTCACCGTGGACCTGACTGGTTCCCGGTTTCCGTGGACCTCAGCATCGATGGTTTTGCCACCGTTATCTACGACAACGTCACCATCATGGACCGCGTCGATGTCGGATGGGCCGGTGTCACCAACGCCCAGGCCGGTTTCGGCGGACGCACCGGTGGTGCATGGCAGTCACACTGGTTTGACGATGTCAGCATCAACTACCTGGGCCCTGACGTCGGCGATATCTCTGTTGCCGAACAGCCTGAAGGCGCTTCTGTCAATGAACACCAGCAGGTCACAATGTCTGTCGTCGTTGGTGGTTATCCCAACGGTGGTGGATACCAGTGGTACCGCGTTCCTGCAGGTGGCGGTGATCCCGTCATGATTGAAGGAGCCACCGGCCGCTCCTACAGCTTCACTGCTCACCCGTCCAATGCAGGCGGCTACTACGTCGTCGTCAGCAACTGGTTCAGCGAAGCCCAGTCCGAGACTGTTCAGGTTGAAGTCGCTCCCGATACTACAGCCCCTGAAATCGTTTCCATCAGTGGCTCCGCCGCTCAGGAGTATGTCTTCATTCAGTTCAGTGAGGCTGTGACAGCCGAATCAGCCGGCAATATTGAAAACTATACCGTTTCAGGCCCGGAAGGGGATCTTGAGATCCTTTCCGTCACTGTGCTCAGCCCGACCTCAGTCTCACTGATGACGGCCCGCCAGGCCGATGCCACCAAATACGACGTATCAGTCAGTGGTATCTCCGACCTTGCCGACGCCGCCAACGGTCTGGATGACTCCGGTAGCTTCGTCTCTTACCAGCTGCGTCAGGGCGGTCTCTCTGTTCTCTTCTACCCGAACGGTGGCGGCGGACTTGGATTCTACCCCGCTGAAAACCGCGGTATGGCCATGTTCCCGGCCGGCTTCGCCCCATACGGAACAGGGTCCAACCAGGCTGATATCGCCGCCGGCCGAAGCACGTCCACCACATACTTCGAGTCGCCCGCAACCGGCGACATCAACACACCGCCTCCCGGTGACGTGAACAACAACTACAACACCGTCGTCTTCGGCTTCATCCGTCCGCCGGAGTCCGGAGATTATATCTTCGGTCTGGCAAACGACGACAATGCCGGACTGTATCTCTCCACTGATGACGATCCAGCCAACACCACGCTCATTGCCAATGAAGCCGGATGGTCCGGAGTGCGGAACTACGTCACCGTCGGTGGCGGATCCGTCTCGGCTGACAAGCAGTCCGAGCCGATCAGCCTCGAAGCCGGTCAGGACTACTATGTCGAAGTGGTCACCGGTGAAGGCGGCGGCGGCGACAACACCGCTGTGGCATGGTCCTTCTCAGCCGATGGATTCCCTGATCCAATTGTTGATGGAGCACTGCCGATTCCTGCTGAGTTCCTCTGGGGCTGGCAACCGGCCTTTGAGGGAGTTTCCGTCATCAACGCCTCTCCTGCCAACGGAGCCAGTGGCGTGTTCATCGATAACACAGGAATCAGCTTCGACCTCCGTGACGGTATTGCTGAGGAAGTCGATCCAGCCACCGTTGTCCTCCGTGTCAATGGCCAGGTTGTCGATGCCAGCGTCGAGAAGGAAGGGGATACAACAACTGTTTCCTTCGCCGGAGCTGACAGCAATTACGCTACCGGTGCCACTGTCAATGTCAGCGTCAGCTACAGCACCACAGGCGGCGAAGCCAGGAATCTCACCTGGAGCTTCCAGACCGAGAATATCCAGTCCCTCATGTATGCTGCGCCTCTCGATGGTGCCGGTGATGCCGGTATGACCGTCAAGGTCCGCCAGGGCCTCGACGACACAGGGGCTGCCCGTCCCACCACAATCGCTGATGCCGAAGCACAGATCGCTGAGGAATGGGGCAACATCGAGTTCGAAGCCGATGATGTCGTGGTCGATTATATCAACCACAACCAGGACGGTGACGGTTCTGCAGCCGGCCGTTTCGGCGATGACATCGGTATGATCACCGCAGGACTCATGTCTGACCTGAACACCGACTCCATCACATGGGAAGTCATCACCTACATCGAGTTCCCGACCGCAGGTCCTGTCACCATGGTCGTCAACTCCGACGACGGATTCCTTGTCACCCACGGCGAAGATCCGTCCATCTCGGAAGATGATCTCCGACTGGGACTGTTCGATGGTGGACGCGGGGCCTCAGACACCGTCTTCCGCTTCATCGTGCCCGAGCCCGGCATCTATCCGTTCCGTCTGCTCTGGTTCGAAGGTGGCGGTGGAGCCAACGTCGAATGGTTCACTGTTGACGGTGCCGGTGTCCGACACCTGATCAATGATCCGAATGACGATGCCGCGTTCAACGCCTTCGTCACCGCTTCCCCGATCGAAATGGTCGAAGTTATCACTCCGGTTGATGCTGAAATCACCAGCGTCTCCGTCAGTGGTGGAAACATCTCCATCGAATATACTGGAACTCTCCAGTCCGCGCCTTCCGTCAATGGCCCATGGTCAAATGTTGCCGGAAGCAGCCCTTACTCTGAAGCCGTCGAGAACGGAGCCAAGTTCTTCCGCGCTGTCGAGTAAGGTCCGTTCACTGCACCTATCCTAAACAAAACAGGCCCCGGCTTCATGTCGGGGCCTTTTTTACTTCTCGCCAGGCATGACTCCGTCCCGTGTCCATGCGCAAGTACAAGGAGCCTGGCACCGGGGCCGGAGCAGCCAGGGTGCCAGGCTCTTTTTTCCTGCTCCCTCAGGAATAACGGGCCTGGCACCGCATCCGCCCGGGCCATGTACAGGGAGCCTGGCACCCGGGCTGAAAAGGGTCTGGACGGTTTTGGAATTTCTGTTATGGATTAGGTGATGATCATGAATAAAATTTTATCTCTGCCATGGTGTATGGCTCTGGTTCTTATTCTGGTATTGGGAATGACTGTTTCGGTTCGTGCGCAGGAGGGCGGAGATGCGGCCCCGCAGGCGGAAAAAGCCGGGGAAGCGGCTCCGGCTGAAGAGGCGGCAGAGACTGACACGGAAACGGATGAAGCAAAAGAGATGGATCTCGAGGACGGTCTTTATGCCAGAATTGATACCGGCAAGGGCGCAATTCTATTGGCTCTTGAGTATAAAAAAACACCTCTGACGGTGGTCAACTTCACCGGTCTCGCTGAAGGAAAGTTGAAGACTGAAACAAGAAGCGGGCAGCCCTATTATGACGGTTTGAATTTCCACCGGGTGATTCCGGATTTCATGATCCAGGGTGGGTGTCCTGAAGGCACCGGCCGCGGCGGACCGGGATACCGTTTCCGTGATGAGATTCACCCCGATCTGAAGCACACCGGCCCGGGGATCCTATCGATGGCGAACGCCGGTCCGGGCACCAACGGAAGCCAGTTTTTCATCACGCACAAAGCCACCCCGTGGCTGGACGGCAAGCACACCGTTTTCGGGCATGTTGTCGATGGGATGGACGTGGTGAATGCCATTGAAAAGGATGACAGGATCGAGAAGGTGAGCATCATCCGCGTCGGGGAGGAAGCGGAAGCATTCAAGAATGATCAGGCCGCCTTCGACCGCATGAGTGACGCATTTGAATACAATGTCTCCCTTGGGAAGGATTTTCTCGCCAAAAACAAGGAAGCCGACGGTGTCGTGGAAACCGCTTCCGGTCTTCAGTACCGCATCGACGGGGAAGGGGACGGCCCCAAACCCAAAGTCACCGACACGGTCAAGGTTCACTACCAGGGTGAGCTGCTGAATGGAACCGTCTTCGACAGTTCCTACAAGCGCAATAATCCCATTGAGTTCCCTCTGGAACAGGTGATTGCAGGCTGGGTCGAGGGCATTCAGCTTCTGCCTGTGGGCTCAAAGGCGACCTTCTGGATTCCTGCCGACCTTGCCTATGGCAACCGCGAACTTGGCCGCCCTGGCACGTCCCTGTACATCCCCGCCGGCTCGACGCTCAAATTCACCGTGGAGCTTCTCGATATCATCGATTGAGCAGGGTTGACTGATTTATTTTGCCAACCCCTTCCCGGATTATCCGTGGAGGGGTTTTTTCCTGCCGGTTTGGTGATACGATGTGGACTCATTGATTATGCTAGAAGTACATCCAGGAATCGGGTTATTGCTGAGTTCATTTGATCATGAATGCGGGATTGGTCAGGTGGTGTGCCGTCGGGAATCAGCCGGCTCCTCTGACACGGAGGAATTCACGCTGCATCATGCTGCGGATTCTGAACAATCCCCTGAGGACCTTCAGACGGAGGATGTGACCGGCCTGAGGAAGCTCGCGGCTCATCGCGCGGATGGCGGTTTCAGGCCGATAAAAGCCGCTCCGAATCTTGTTCAAGGCTGGATTTTCCGCACGCGCAGCCGGCAGGAGCTTCACGACGCCCTCGACGCGCTTTATCCGGGGTTTGTCGCCGATTACTGGTATTTGAATCAGCACGGAAGCGAAGCGGCCCAGCATTACAGAGATTTCTCCGGACGCCAGACCGGAATGTACCGGGTCACGCAGCTGATCACCGACGAGGAGCTGCGCAATGTCGTGGAAGGCTGCTGTGACGCCCGATTCTGTCTGAAGAGCCGTCAGTGGACCACCGCGATGACACCGGCTGACACTCCGGGTCAGCCGTCGCTGATTCCCTGTCTCGAGCCCTGTGCCCCATTTCTCGAACTGGCACGGATTCAGGCTAAAAGCGGTCAGAGCGAACAGTTTGCCGGAAGGTTTTCCGATCGCGAACTGGATGTCCTCAAGAGCGCCCTTGAAGTCGCCATGGAGAATTCCCCGGAAGACATTCGGGAGGGTGAAGTCTACAATATCCGTAACCCGAGGCGAATCCGTATCCTGCTCGCCAAACTCGGCCACCTGCAGAAAATCGAAAGCGAGGACCATGAATCTTAGAGAACCATCCTTCATTCCGCCCCGGAAGCCGGCACCCGATGTTCTCAGCATCTCAATGCCTTATTTGGTCCTTATCTTCGTGCTGCTTCTGTCCGGTTGCGGGGAGGGGGGGGCTGACGCGGCTACTGACAACCTGGCGGGTGAAGAGAAGGCCGACACTTCGGTCAGCACACCACAGGTTCCGGA
Source organism: Verrucomicrobiia bacterium (assembly GCA_030425355.1). Classification (GTDB taxonomy): domain Bacteria; phylum Verrucomicrobiota; class Verrucomicrobiia; order Limisphaerales; family JAJOIW01; genus JAJOIW01. The sequence goes on along the minus strand of JAUIAG010000099.1, from coordinate 5,938 downwards.
CTCCCCCGGCAGCCCGTTTGAAATGACCAGTGACGCCGGCGGGAATTCCACCACCGGCGGAGATTCTGAAGGCAGTGATGTTTCGTATGCTGATGTCATCCGCGCCCGCGGGACTATCCGCGAACTGGAGTCAGCTGTTCTTTCACTTCCGGATGAAATTGATAACGACCGGGTCGGGCTTCTGAATGAAGAATACGTCAACACCCTGTGGGAAGCGTCAAGGCTCGCGCGCCGGTTCTGGCAGGCGAATCCCGATTCCGAAGAGTTTGATGAAGTTCGAGCCCTTGAAAAGCAGTGGGTGACGCTGCTTGCCGGCCAGAATTTCGAACCGGGTATACAGAGGCTTTCGGAGATCGTTGTGGAGTCCCTTGATGACCCGTCGGTCGACAGCGATACCAAATACCAGATACTCGTTCAGGCTGTGCAGATGGCCGCCCTTCGCGAGCGACCCAACGGCATGCTCGCCATGGCCCGCAAGTTCGAGGAGGGCGCCGGGCAGCTGCTGGAAAAGTTCCCCACGCGTATCGTGTCCATCGAGCTGCTGCTCACTCCCCTGAAGGTGTATCACAGTTACCGGCAGGAGGATGAGTACACCCGGCTTCTGGAGCACATCACCGCTCTCCTCGACAGGGCTCAGGAAAAAGCCGGTGTGCTGGAGGCGTCTGCCCGGACCCGACTCGAATTCGGAGCTGCTCTTTTTGAACTCCGTGAACGGGACAGGGCTGTTGAACAGGTTGAAAAGGTGCTTGGACTTCAGGTTGGGGAAGAAATCAAGGCCGATGCGCGTGACATCCTCAGCACCATGGAGGAAGTGCTGGCTGTGGAAGCCAGACAGGATCAGATGATCGGCGAGCCATTGAAGATGACCGTCCGGAATACGGCCTCTCTTTCCTCTGCCCCGGCACGGCCGTTGTCCGATCTGCCTCATCAGGCACTGGCCATGTTCTTCTGGAAGCAGACTGACTCGAGAACCCGCCAGTTTCTCGAAGATCTGATTGCGGTGGCTGAGAAGTTCAACACGGATGCCCCCGACAGGGTCGGCATAGTCCACGTGCTCGCGGATGACAGCGCCACGGCACAACAGCAGATTGAAGCCCTCAGCTCAACCTTTGACGAAGCGTGGTACGTCGACGCCAGCCTCCCTGCCAACTCCGGGGAGTTCCGGAAACTCCCCCTCAAGGTCTTTCCCGATATCTGGATTCTGGACTCCTCCCGTCGCGTGCACGCGGTCCGCGTCCACAACCGTCTCGGAGCGATCCTCTTCAATTATTTCCGGGGTGTGAGTCCTCCCGGCTCCGCCACAGCCGAATAGAGCAGTTTCCCTGCAAGGGGTCACACCCCGGAATGGAGACCGCTCCCCTGGATTCCAGAAACCTCTTCCACCTCGGTCCCGCATACCACCACCATGTCGGGAAATCTCCGGTTTTTTTCAGGCATTGAATGATCTTGAGCTTTTTTTCAACGGGAGCTCATAAAAGGACTGTTCCTGCGTTCTGGCCTGTTTTCTGCTCATGATCCGCATGAGCACCATGCTCAGGACACTATGATTAACAGCACCATCGACAGTAGGCAGCTCAAAGCCTTTGTATGTCTGGCAAAGCATGAAAATTTCACCCTCGCGGCCAAAGAACTGAATCTCACTCAGTCCGCGGTCAGCCATTCCATGAAGGCCCTTGAGCAGGATCTGGGATGTAAATTAATAGACAGGTTGGGCAAAAAGGCACTGCTGACACAGGCCGGCGAGCAACTTTTCATTTATTCCCAGAAGATCCTGGAGCAAATGTCCCAGGCGCGGAATTCCATCGAGAATCTCAATCACTGGGGACAGCCAAGACTTCGCGTCGTGGCCAGTTCGACTGTCTGTGAATTCCTGCTCCCCGCCGTCCTCAAATCCATCAAGTCGGAATTCCCTTCTTCCATCGTCATCCTGCATTCCCGGGATTCCCAGGATTCGATCAACCTCCTTCGCGCCGGCAAAGTCGACATAGCCATTGCCATGAAACCCAAAAGCGAAACCCAGCTGGAATTCCGGCCATGGTTTCAGGACCAGTTGTCCTTCCTTGTCTCAAAGGATCATTCATGGGCGCGGAACGGGCGGGTCAAACGCGACGAGATTCCCGATCAGCAATTCATCCTCTACGACCGCGCCAGCCTCACCTACCAGATGGTGGCCGATTACTTCAAACATCAGGGATTCGACCTCGACAATGTCATGGAACTGGGGAGCATGGTCGCCACCAAAGAACTCGTGCGGCTGAACCTCGGAGTTGGAATAGTCTCCCCGTGGATTGCCCGCAAGGAACTGTCGACTGCCGACCTCACCTGCCTTCCCATTGCCCGGAACAAACTTCTGCGTCAGTGGGGATTCCTCACATGGAATGAAAAGCGCCTCTCTCTCATCGAGGAAAAATTCATCGAGGCCTGCATGAGTGTGAGCTTCCTGCCCGAGGAAATCGCCTCAACCGGGTAAACCGTATATTCCTGCTCCCCGATCGCCCGGACGAAAGACGAAGGCGGCCGTGAATGAACGCTGCAGGGCTGAGGATTTACCGGAAATAATTCCGCTGCTTTTCTGAAATGGGAAGATCGAGTTTTTCCATGACCTGCAGCATGTCCTCCCATACCCGCCTTTTCTCGATCTTAGCCTGGTCCGGGATCGATTCCTTGTGGAGGAGATAGGATGGATGGTAGGTCGGCATCAGTGCGATGCCCTTGAAATCACGCCATTGCCCCCTGGCCCTTGTAATGCTTTCTGACGGACTTCCAAACAACCCCTGCAGCGCTGTGGCTCCAAGCGCCACGATGACTGAAGGCTGCACCAGTTCAATCTGCCGCAGCAGCCATGGCTTGCACTGTTCCATCTCCTCAATGGTCGGCTTGCGGTTTCCGAATCGCTGCCCGGGGGTATCCGGCCGGCACTTCAGCACATTCGCGATATAGACCTCTTCACGGCTCAGTCCCATCGCCCCGATGATTCGCGTCAGCAGCTGGCCCGCCTTGCCGACAAAGGGTTCGCCCTGCCGGTCCTCATCCACTCCCGGTGCCTCGCCGACAAACATCAGGGTCGCATCAGGATTACCCACACCGAAAACCACCTGAGTCCGACTGGAAACCAGATGGGGACAAAGCGCACATGGAAGAACTGCCTCCCGCAGGGCATCCAGTGTCGCATGGTCCGCACCACGGGGTTTTTCTCCCGTTGCCGGACTCTCACCGGATTCCGGTGCGGCCGAGTTCGCAATGGCCCCGGTTTCCATCCGCGGCTGGTTTCCGGCTGGCCGCACTTCCCGTTTTGAATCATCCCCGCCACCGATGCCAATCGATATCCTTCGCTGAGGCTTAGCAGAAGTTTGACCGGACGGAGTGCTCTGCCTCTGCCTGTCCCGGTTCCCGCGCGGTTCAGCTTCGGTCCTGTTTTTCCCCCCAACTGAATCGGCCCGCTCCAGTCCACTCAGCATCCCCGGATCCACATCGAGGTGGCGCACTCCACGCCTTTTCTCTTCACGAAGATGATCCACAGTCGCCTGCAACAGAACCTGAAACGCATCCGCCATCACCCCGGAATCCTAAACCCCGCCGGGTGGGAAAAAAATCAAAAATCTGGTCTTGCCTGTCCGTCACTCCAGTTTTATTATCTTCAAACACAATGCGAGTGTAGCTCAGTTGGTAGAGCATCACCTTGCCAAGGTGACTGTCGTGAGTTCGAATCTCATCACTCGCTCCATTTTTTTGTACCCTTCACCCATCCTTTCACCAAAAACCACTCTTTTTTATCCCCGGTGAACTGTGGTCAATGATTCCGAATCAGAAGCAGGGAACTGCAGTCCCGTTCCCGATCCTGGTCCCGTTTTCAAGTGCCTGGCACCAGTGGCCAGTAGGCCGCGGGATTACGAAGTATTTCGTTGACGATTGCAGGCCTCCACGAAATACTTTTTACCATGCCACGGAAGCGAAGCAGTCAGCCGACTGAGGTGGAGATGGAGATTCTCCGGGTTTTGTGGGACCGGGGGCCTTCGAGTGTTCGTGAGGTCCATGAGGTTCTGGGGGACCGCAAGGGGACGGGGTTGTCGACGACCTTGAAGATGATGCAGGTGATGACAGGGAAGGGGCTTCTGATGAGGGACCCGAGGGACCGGCCACAGATATATTCACCAACAAGGAGCGAGGAGGAAATCCAGCGGGGGGTGGTGCTTCATGTGCTCGATCGTGTTTTTGGCGGTTCGCTTTCGGGCATGCTGACCCGGGCACTGGAAAGTGAGCAGGTCGGTGAGGAGGAGATTACACGAACCATGGAAGTATTGAATGAGAGTCAGAGGCGGTTCAAAAAGGACAAACCGATAATAGCGGGGAGGGAAGCTGTGGATGACTGAGAACCGTCAGTCCTATCTCTTAAGGCGTTGTGCCGTGCCAGCCGGGATTCTGGCTTCTCTGGTGGTCCTGATTTTTATTCTGAAGCCTGCCGGTGAACCGGATTTGACGACACTGTTCGAGGACTCCAGGCCCGTCCGGAAGGTCAGTCTGCAGGGCATATTCGGATGGAAGAACCTGGACTTCACCGTCACGCCGGAGGAGGAGGATCGTGTATCCAGGCTGGTCACGCTCAGCCGTGAAGTCAGGCACAAGGTCGATGGGATTATTCGTTTTGACCGGCTTGCCGTGAGGGACAGTCTCGGGGAGATACTGGAAGAGGATCCTGATTTTTTCTACACGGAGCAGCTACTGGGAACATGGTATCGGCGGAACGGCTTTGACGAACGGGCTGATGAGTATTTCCGCCGGGCACTCCAGCACGCCCCGGCAATACTGGTTGTTCGCCATGTGGATGAGGATGGCCGGCCGCTTGAAGGCCTCACTCTGAGTCATGTCTCGATTGAGTGCAACCGCGTTGAGAACAGGTCCCTTGACCCGAGCCTGGAACTGGATTTCCCCAGCCTGGAGACCGACGACGGAGGATGTATTTATCTGCCTGTCTACGATACCGTGATGCGCCGCACTTCCATCTCATTTCCCCACGGATATCAGGTGGAACACGGTTCGCCCGGACATTTTGAAATTCGCGGTCGGGTTGGAAGGCTTGCCGATGCCTTGTGCCGACGCAATGGTCAACCTTTGACCGAGCCGTGGGACACCCCGTCACAGCAGCCGATCCAATCGGCCGGTGCAGTCCTCAATCAGGGCCGGCTGGTCCGGGTTGAAGCGATTTCCTCCGCTCTGACTCCCGGCTTCTGGGTCCGCCCGGATGGAAATCCTTTCGAGGCGGAATCCACATGGAACCGCCGCATGTCCGGAAAAATCCTCGGTATGGTGGTGCACTACAGCGGCTTTGACGGAGCCGTGGACTTCGGGATTCAGTTCTCCAGTCCCGAACTGGAGCAGGAGTTCCATAGCCGGTTCTCAGCGTCGGGAATGGAGAGCGGTTCTGAAATTGGTCCGGACCGGGTCTTCTTCTGGTGGGGTGCGGCAGGCACCGTGTCGGAGTCCGAGCGCAGGTTCCTTGAGTCCCTTGATGGGCGGCTGCAGCTGCTCATCAAAGCCGGACGCGGTCCACTGGAGAATATGGGGTCCATCGACGTTGAAACACCGGAGCCACTGCTGGTTGAGGAGGGTGAGTTCCAACTGGAATCGATTCGTGGAATCCGTTCTTCCTATAAGTCCGGACTGCAGTTTTTCGGTATTCCATTCGGCCCACAGACCACCGTTCCGGGGCTGACACTTGTCGATGTGGCGTCCACCTATCCGGCGGACTATGAAATTATTGTCCGGGCGCAGTCGGCCGGCGGGGATCTGTCGCTGATACCATCCTCGGTGGGGTCGGGGCAGTTCAGTTCCCGCGACAGGAGTTTCCATGGTCATCTGCACATGGACAGAGCCTTGATCCGGTCCATTCTGATTCAGAGAAGGCCCGTTGAATCAATGGCTGTCGGGAACATTCATCTGG
>JAUIAG010000455.1 GCA_030425355.1 Verrucomicrobiia bacterium | reverse complement strand
TATACTTTAGAAGCAACATGTATGAATCCCTCCTCACCTCAAACAACAAGTCAAAACGCAAAAAGTCGGGCGGCGATCCATCATTGTTTTTATTAAAACCCAGATAAAAACCACCTACAAAATCAACCGACTCAGCCATTCCCTCTTCACACAAGGCAGCTTGACAGCTCATAGAAATCATTACTATGGATACGATAGTTTCTCGGAGTAAGCTTTTCATATGATGCTCCTAATATTTAATCCATGGATTTTTTATCAATACGACACATCGGCATTGAAAAATACAGAATTGTTTTTAAAATCTAATATTACATACTTGGCAATAGTTATCGGCTATACCGGACTTCGTTCAGCGCCTACAATTCGAAAAGAAAGTGCTTGAAAGCAATCAGAACTCCGGATATACAGCGAACTTAAACCCATATCGTGATTACAGTCAACCTTCTTTCTTTTGCGTTTTTTGATTCCTCTATGCTGGCGTTACCGACTCCGGGAGTGAAAGAAACCATTAATTCTACCAACATTTTTGGCTTGTTCCCTTTTCTTATGGGTTTAGGTTCAGCATATCCATGAAAAAGCACATCCTCTTCAGCGAGAGTCGTTGTCAATCCGGTAAGCCGGACCGTGCCATTCAGGCGGATGCTTCAGCAGGGCGTTGTTCAGGTTGTTCCATCCTCTCTGTGACTGCGGTGAAGCTGATTCTTGCGGTTTTGCTGACGGCGGTTTTCATCCACCCGGTTCTGGCGGAGGTGGAGCGCCGCACTGCGAACAGCGGCCAGCTGGTGATGGAGGATATTCCTGAAATCCCGGAATCGATTGTCAGGGATCTGAACCGCTACCAGAATGTGAGGTCTGCTGCCTTTCAGGACTGGTCCCTGGATGGCGGGGGCATTTATATCTCCACGCGTTTCGGGGATGTGAGCCAGATTCATTATGTGTCCCACGCCGGAGGAGCCCGGCGGCAGATCACTTTCTTTGACGAACCCATCGCGAACGTCTCGAGACAGCCCCGCGGTGAAAAGCTGGTTTTCACCATGGACACCGGCGGCAGTGAATTTTCCCAAATATTCCTTCTGAATCCGAAGAGTTCCGACGAGGCCGTCATGCTGACGGACGGGGAATCCCGGAATGGCGCGGTGACGTGGAGCAACTCGGGCGATCGGATCGCATATCAGTCGACCCGCCGAAATGGCGCTTCCAACGATGTATGGATGATGGAGGTCGACAATCCGGATAGAGCCAGGATGGTTCTCGAATCACCGGACGGAACCTGGTGGGGACCTTCCGATTTCTCTCCCGACAATCAGAAACTGCTGATACTCAACTATAAAGGGAATACTGACTCCCGTGTTCATTTACTGGATCTGCAGAGCGGGAAACATCGGCTGCTTGCCGGCGGCAGGGAACAGCCGAGTTCGAACTTTCCATTCGGCTTCGACAGGGACGGCAAGGGCTTCTACTTCATCACGGATCAGGGCGGCGAGTTCCTGCAGCTCGCATGGAAGTCCCTCGGGGAAGGTGCGCAGCATGAGGTGATAACGGCGGATATTCCCTGGCATGTCGAAGGGGGAGTTGTCAGCCCCGATCGCGCCCGCGCCGCCTTCACTGTCAATGAGAACGGCTTTTCCCGGCTCTATCTGTTCGACATGGAGACACGGGAGTATGCCGCGGTCGGAGGGCTGGACACCGGTCTGGTCGAAGGGCTGAAGTTCAGCCCTGACGGCCGTCGTCTTGGCATGACGCTGAACACCTCCCGCACGCCCAGTGATTCGTTTGTTCTGCAACTGGGAGACCGCCCATTGGAGTATGGGGATATCACCCGCTGGACTTTCAGCGAAGTGGGTGGTCTGGACACGGATAGTTTTGTGATGCCCGAGCTGGTGTCCTACCCGACTTTCGACAGCGACACAGGCGGCCCGGAATCCATTCCAGCATGGGTCTACAGGCCGGAGGGAGAAGGTCCGCACCCGGTTATCATCTCCATCCACGGGGGACCGGAGTCCCAGTCCCGCCCCGGCTTCAGCAGCACCTATCAGATTTGGGTGAAGCAACTGGGCGCGGCCGTGGTCCGTCCCAATGTCAGGGGCTCGGACGGTTACGGCAAGACCTACATGAGCCTCGATAATGGCTTCAGGCGGGAGGATTCAGTCAGGGACATCGGTGCGCTGCTCGGCTGGATCGCCACGCAGCCGGACCTCGATGAGAACCGGGTGGCCGTGTTTGGCGGCAGCTATGGCGGTTACATGGTCCTCGCCAGTGCCGTGCATTACAGCAACCGGCTCAGGGCCGCTGTGGACATCGTTGGAATCAGCAACTTCGTCACATTTCTGGAAAATACGCAGGACTACCGCAGGGACCTGCGCCGTGCGGAATACGGCGACGAGAGGGACCCGGCGATGCGCGCGCATCTCGAGTCCATCAGCCCGACCAGACACGTGGACAGAATCAGGGTGCCGATGTTTGTCGTGCAGGGCCGGAACGATCCCCGGGTACCGGTGAGCGAGGCTGAACAGATAGTGGCG
>JAUIAG010000098.1 GCA_030425355.1 Verrucomicrobiia bacterium | reverse complement strand
GGTAGGAAATATGCCGAAAAGATGGCCGTCAGGCCGGCTTCCAGAGAAAGTCACGAGGGGGTGAAATGCAGTGACTGCAAAAAGGAAAATGGTCGGGGCGACTGGATTCGAACCAGCGACCTCTTGAACCCCATTCAAGCGCGCTACCAAGCTACGCTACGCCCCGACCGGGATGGGAAGGATAGACTGGGCCGTCAGTTCATGGCAACCCTTAATTCATACGATTCAGGGGGACCGTGTTGAATCAGGCGGCCGAACGTCTGATCCACTCCGCAGCGATGTTCTGCAGCTCCTGGGGATCGGGTTCGGTCATCTGACTGAGACGGAAATATTTCTCCTCGAGGCGCCGGATGATCTGGTCGAGTTCAGACCCGGCAGGTTCCGGCAATGCGGCGGTGGAGCGGATTTTCCGGAGGAGCGCTACAACCGTGAAGGGATTGAGATCGGACGGGAGCGCAAATGCGTTGCGGTTCTGCGTTGAGACGACCGGGCGGGGACGCAGCAGCCAGTAGACAAGTCCACCGGCGGCGAGGATTGCGGCGAATATCAGCCCCACTGCCCACATCGGTGTTCCCTGGCCATATTGCTGCTGGATGCGGACTTCGGCAGGCACTGCTGCCAGGTCGGCATCCTCATATTTCTGATAGAGCATTTCGGTGCCATCCAGTTTCGCGGATGCGAACTGAAAGTGAGTCGGGTACTTATTGAGGCCGGGTCTTGGCTTCAGGGTCAGACTCCAGATTCGTTCGGTGACCGGAGCATTTCGTGGATCAGCGGGGTCGACCTGGGTGACTGCAACCCCCTGGTCATCAATGGAGTCCACGACGAACTCACGGGGTGACAGATCGAGAATTGTTTCGAAGTCCGGGACCAGTCCGTGAGCGGTCGCTTTGACTTCGAGTGTGACAAGCCCGGTTTCCGATTCGCGCTCATCGAGATTCTGAGTGATTCGAAGGTTGGAGAACACCCGGGCCGGTTCACCTGAGGGGCGTGAGTTGAGCGGAATCATCGGTGACGCCACCGGCAGGACCACGTATCCGCTGGTGTCATTGAAATCGAGGTCCATCTGAACAGGTGGAATGGCATCGACTTCGGGGCCGAGTGACCGCAGCAGCACGTAGGCATATGGCGTGCGTCTCCACCCTTCCTCCGGGTCGCCCTGGGACTGGACTTTGTCTGAATGGAAAGTGACGGAATAGACTTCGAAGCTTTCCCTGAGGTTTTCGCGGAGACTGGTTTCAAACTTGTCGCGGTAGTCCTCATTGGGGCGGCCATAATTGAAGTAATAGAACCCTGAGGCGTTCTGGTTCTGGAGATACTTCTGGAAACCGCCGGCCTCCCTTTCGACCTCGCGGGTGTGGCGGAGGTCGATGAAAAGCCCGAAGGGAGCAGTGTGTCCGACATCCGAGGTGCCGTCGAGACGGGCGTCGAGCCTGATTTCCCTGACAAGGTCGGCGTAATATTCAAACTGCCGCCGGGCCCGGTCGGCCTTTTCATGATCGCCGGCAATCTCAAGGCCGTATTTGAGGTAACGGTGCTTCAACTCCGCATTGACCTGGGTGATCTGCGTTGTGAGGTCATTGGCGAAACGGGCCAGATGCCGCTCGCCCGCCTCACCCGGCAACTCATGAATCCGGCTTCGAATCAGGCCGATCTGCTTTGGCGACGGCTGATGGAAATCGCGGAGCGCCGACAACTCGGAAGCACCCAGTGCAGCGTGGAACCAGATGAGATACGGGTCGACGGATTCCTCTGTTTCCTTCAAGCCCGGCAATGCCTGACGATAGAGACCGGCCGCGTTGGCAAATTCCCCGAAGGCCTGTGACCGCCTCTCACTGAACTCGGAATCACGGGTCAGTTCATAGCGGTAGGTGTTCTCATCAAAAAGCATGGTGGCCCTGGCCAGCTGCAGCTCCCATGAGTCCGGTGATTTTTCCAGGCCGCGGCTGAGGACCTCATTGGCCACTTTGTAACCGCGGAAGACCTCTGCCTGAAGTTCCGCATCGGACCGGCCCGTTTCACTGGTATCCTGTGTCTGGGGCTGGCGCCAGACCCCGGCAAGATTCCGCCTCATGGTCTGGACCAGCTGGGCAAGTGTCGAAGGTTTGAGTTCACGGATATCGCCGAAGACCTTTTCCAGGTCCCCGATCTTGTAGACTTCCGCCACGCTGTGTGTCACGGTGAATGCCCGCATCAGCAGCTCCTCATCCAGATCGGGAACCGGGAGTTCACGAAGCCTGGCCACCTGCCGGGAAAGATCCTCCAGACTCCGCTCCTGCTTGGACCGAGTCAGCGGTATGGCATCCTGGCGTCGATTGTATCCGTATATATAAAGATAGGAACTGCGGCGGTTGAGATCTGAATTGGGATCATTATTCTCGATCCACACACGAAGAAATTCATCGACCAGGTCCCTGCCCTGCTCCGGATAGGAACGGGCGACCTCTTCAATGAATGGAAAGGACTCATCGAGTTCCTTGACCCTGAGATGGAGTCTGGCGAGGACTGCGGCAAAACCTGGTCGTATCCCGGCCGGGACGAAGGCGAGCCAGTCAGCCTCCGGGGCCACCCGGAGAATATCACCGGCCGACACGGGAACCGGCGTGTTATTGTTTCGCGGGACAGGCTGGTTCGAATAGTAGACATTCCCGTAGACATCAAAATTCATGGCAGGTCCGCGGGAGGTTGAAGTATCCAGTTGCTCGGTCTGGGATGCCTCATGGAGCCAGTTGAGAGCCATCAGCCCGAGAAGATCCGTCCAGCGGCCGGCCAGTTCAGGCGATTTTTCAAGAAGGATCTCCACTGCACGGCGCTGGAGACGGAGGCCGTCCAGCCGGGGCTCCGGCGATCGTACCGGCCGCATCTCAACAACCGAGGCACCGATTGCCGCAAAGACCTCGCGCGCCTGCTCCGGTTTCTCTTCAATCAGCATGGAAAGCCACTGGTTTGCCGACTCATCCTCCAGCTTCAGGGACAAGTCGAGTGCCCGGGTTAGTGCGGCATCACGGATTGGCTTCTCGTCACTGCCAGTCCTGTCGAGGATGGCCAGATTGATCTTCCATGCATCCAGCAGCAGGTTTTTGTCTCTTTCCTTGGCATAGGACGCTTCCCGGAGGCGGGCCAGCAGATCGAGCAGGGACACCGATCCGTCCATCAGCGCGGATTCGGTGTCCGGCAGGAATGCCGTCGCCGACAGAGCCATGCCGGATTCAATCAGCAGGCGGGCGGCCCTCTGGCGCCCATCTCCGGAATCACCCCCATACCAGCGTGTTCCATTGTCAAGTGATTGAATGAGTGCGTCTGAAAAGCGGTTTTCCATCGACCTTTGTCGGAGAAGGGCCGCCACATTGTTGACATCGGCATCCTCGGGCGCGGCAGGACAGAGATCGGCGAGGGCAAGAATGTCATTGTGGTCGTAGTGATGCTGACTGGGGACCCTCACGACGGGCTGCCCGTCCACGGGCTTTGGAGGCTGCTGCCTCGGTGGACGACCCAGCGCAGTCAGCAGATGACGATAGACTTTCAGGGCACTCTCATCGGAAAGGCCGTTGAGGACTTCTCCACAGTAATCCCAGTCGCCAAGAGTCACAGCGCGCTGGAATACAGCCACTCTCCATGCGGCCCAGTCGGCATGTGCCTTGTCCTGCTTCTGCTTTTTCTCTGCCTCGGCAGCCGCGATGGCTGCCGCATCCGCCGCATCAGCACCAACCTGAGCAGGCGCATCTGAAGCGGGTTGATCTTCACCCGGCTCACCGGTTTCAGCCGCTTCCGCGGATTCCACCGTACCGGCATCCGTATCACCTGTCTCACCATCCGTCTGCTGTTCCGGGACCTCAGCTGATTCCGAGGATTCCGCAGCCTGGACCGGCTCAGCCGACTGGCCGGGATCCGGCTGGTCCAGAAGGGACCGGTCGATTTCAGGTTCTACAGGCGCTTCCGTATTCATGGCCCTGAAGATGGCTTCTTCAGTGCGGTCGAATTCCGCCTTGAGGATGGCGTTCAGGAATTCCTGTTCAAGCCGTGGCAGACTGTTGGTGTTACCCGCGGATTGAGCCTGTGCGCCTGAAGCAGTTGCCTGAACGATTGCATTGGACTGATCGGGTGCCGGAGTCACCAGCACGGCGTTATCCGGCAGACCTCTCACGGCACTGATCACCGGAACAGCCGGGGAAATACTCCTTATAATCGTGGTGTTGGCAGCCTGCCCCACTGCGGTCGGAATAATGGATGATTGAAAAACGTGCAACACCCCCAGGACCAGAAGTGATGTATTCAGAAACCGATATTCTTTGGAGAATAAATTCATGACTTTATCGGGTCGTGTGATGACTCTGATTGCCGCCGTCATCAAATGCAAGGGGCGGATTGTCGTCAAGTCGACGAAAGTTTTATGGTTGAAAGAATAAACCCGGGCACGGGGGCCCGGGATGAAAAAATTGATGGAAGATAATTTATCAGCTGCCCACGTTGTCGGGGACCTTCCCGCCGCCCGCGCCGCGGGAGTCTTCCGGGAGTTGCTGTGACTGATTTCCTTTTCCTTTACCGCGACCGCGGCTTTTGCCCGTGGCACACCCCTGTCACTGGCTTGGAAGAGGCAGCCCCTGGAGTTCGCTCAGATCCATTCGGGCAAGGCGGATGGACGCTTCGAGATTCCTCAGTGATTCACTGATCTGATCCCCGGGAATGGATCGGAATGCCTCCCCGGTGGATTCGGCGAGGAATTTGTATTGCTGGCGGGAGGACTCGATGAGTGGTTCCCAATCATTCCTGTCGGCTCCTTCAAGACGCATCAGCCATGTCATGTAATAATCGGCATTGGCCAGAGCGGAACGGGCGGAAGCCAGTTGATCGGCATCGGCGGATGGATCTTCCTGCATCTCTTCGACCAGTGAATAGAGTTCCTCACTGGCTTCAGGAAGCTGGCGGTTGAACATCCGTGCGTGAGCCCTGGACAATCGCAGTTGGCGGGAAATCGTGTCGGCTCCATCCCCTTCGGAAACAAATTCCAGGGCTTTGGTGGTGAGCTCCACAACCTTGTCCCAGCGCGACTCGCCGGTGTAGTGATTGATGGCCTCACTGATCAGCGCAAGCTCATCGGCTTTTGTTTTCTGCTGACCCGGGCCATAGTGGTAGGCAACCACAATGATGGGAAGAATCAGCCACGCCCAGAGTAGGAGTTTTTTCTTCATGACGGGTTTATGGTGAATGTAACCGCCTGTTTGCCGGAGCACAAGCACGGAAAACGCTCCCACATTAAACACTGCGTTCAGCATTGAGCCGGTTGATCTGATATGATCAAGGCTTTGAGTGTTTGCAGCCTGATTTCCGCTACGACTCCCCTCCTTTGAGGAATGATCCTGGTGGCTGACGCGGCTGGAGAACTGCCCACTGACCTGTTCAATGAATGGATCCGCCGTCAGATTTGTGGATTCCACGGCTGGCGGGCAGCCGTCATACCGACTGATGACGCTGTGATCGCCGTTCCGCACCGACCGGTAAAGTCTTTGCGGGTCGACATTTCCCGCCGAACACGCAGACACCTCACACCTGACTCATGAAAGAGGCGGAAATCCGGGCAGATACTCCGTCGAACCGGAATGGATTGGATTGGATCGGATTGGGAATCGGGGTGACTCCCGGGGCATGGGGTGATAGACAATGACTGGTAACGGCTAGCCATCAATCGGAAAAGGAACAGACTTCAGACAACTTAAGACAAACTGCCGGGATTGGAATGGACATGAAAAATTCCTCATACGAACCAGGGAATCTCAGCGGGCTGTCCCGCCGCGAATGGGTCAAAGGCGCGCTCGGGCTTGGAGCTTTTGCGGCGGTCCCCGGATACGCATTACTGGGTGAAAGCGACCGGTCCGATCTGGTCCGCCGCGAGAACCGGAAGCCGGGAACTCGCGACTGGATGCTCAAAAAGACGCAAATCGATCCCGGCACCAGGTATCGCTGTCCCTGGATTGAAGGGTATTGCTCGCACACCAGCGTGCGGGCAGGTGAGAGCATCCAGTTCTTTGTCAGCACCGACCCCGAGTCCCCGTTCACCATGGATGTCTACCGGATGGGTTTCTACAACGGGGACGGGGGCCGGCATCTCACCACGCTGGGGCCATTCCCGGGCGTCGCACAACCCGACCCGCCGACTGGTTCCAAACGACTGCGCGACTGCCAGTGGGAGCCGTGCACCACTCTGAAGATTCCGGACGACTGGCTCAGCGGGGTCTATCTCGCCAAGCTCACCGAGGCACGTGACGGTTTGCAGAGTTACATCATCTTCATCGTGCGCGATGACCGGCGCGCCGACCTGATCTTTCAATGCTCGGACAACACATGGCAGGCATATAACCGCTGGCCCAGCCAGTTTTCACTCTATGACAACGGAAAACATCAATGGTGGTGGGGTGGCGATGTTCAGATCAGTTTCAACCGCCCATACGGCAAGTATTGCCAGATCCTCGACGCACCCTTGAGCACTGGTTCAGGTGAATGGTTTTTGTGGGAGTTCCCCTTCGCCTACTGGCTCGAATCGGAGGGCTACGACGTCACATACATTTCCAACAGCGACACACATGCCGATCCGGACGGACTGGGACGCGCCAGGGGATTTCTCTCCGTGGGCCACGATGAGTATTATTCCATAGAGATGTTCCGGCATCTGCAGAGCGCAGTTGATCGCGGCCTCAGTATCGGCTTTTTCTCGGGCAATGCGGTTTTCGGGCGCATTGAACTGACGCCTGATTCGCTTGGAAATCCG
Organism: Verrucomicrobiia bacterium; assembly: GCA_030425355.1. Taxonomy (GTDB): domain Bacteria; phylum Verrucomicrobiota; class Verrucomicrobiia; order Limisphaerales; family JAJOIW01; genus JAJOIW01. The sequence goes on along the minus strand of JAUIAG010000098.1, from coordinate 10,196 downwards.
AATCGCATCATCGAGCGTGTCGGAGTATTCGGGCCACCGGGCGGCACCGCCGAGTTTGCAGCCATGAAGACGATCGCGCATGAACGCCCATACGGCAATGAACTCATGGGGGCCCACTCCACCGGGCCGGTGACCGGCGGGGCGGACTGGGTTTGTGCCAATCCCGACCACTGGGTTTTTGAAGGCACCGGGATGAAGCAGGGCGAAGGCATTCCCGGGCTTGTCGGGTGGGAATGGCACGGTGATCCGGCAGATATTCCCGGACTGGAAATCGTGGCCACCGCGCCCACGCATTTGGATGGAAAACCCAACGGCGGGCAGTTCACCGCAACTGTGTATCCGGGCCCGCGCGGCAACATAGTCTTCAACGCGTCGACCTGCTGGTGGGCAGACAGCCTGAGCGCGCCCCCCGGCTACATCCGCCCGTCGGTTTACACCACTCCCGAAGGCCCGGATGCCCGCGCACAACAAATCACCCGCAATGTGCTCCGGCGGATGATCGGACTGTAATAACCGGCAATCCTGAACAAGTCATAGCCTGGTATCAACGCGGAAGCCCGGGGCTCGCTCCCGCATTCCGCGCATGCCTGATCCTCCCGTCGCCGCAGTTGCAAGGCAGTTTATCCGGTAAGCATCGCTGGTGTGCCGGCATGCCAAAGGGGACGGTTGGATAAATCACATGAGAAACCGGGATGACGGTTGGATTCGCACTGAACAAAATGGGATAACAGGGGCCGATTCCGACATCCTTGAATGCCCGTTTATCAGAACTGCCTGCTGAGTATTACCGCGCTGGTGGCGGTTCAGCCGACAACTTTACCCGTCCAGACTCGATCGGATTCCCGGTCGGGACCTGGCGCCAGCCCGGTGTGCTGCCGGGTGCTGCAGGGTCCCGCTGGTAATCCGTGCTCCAGCCACCCCAGCCATCCGAATAGTTGCGGATATTCCCGAAGCCGGAGAGCCATGCGTAAAAGAAAGCCAGACTCGATCGCCAGCCGCCACCGCAATAGAAGATGACTTCCCGTTCGAACTCCATTCCGGACGCGGCGGGATGCAGGCCGATCCTCCGCCACTCTTCCAGTATTTCCGCCGGCGGACGCAACCGCCCATCGCGTCGGACGTAATGGCGCGCATCATCGTCGCCATCCCCGATTGAGATTGCCGAGGGAATACGTCCCCTCGCGTCGAGGTAGCTGTAACCGCTGGTGTGTCCCGCGAATTCGGCTGAACTGCGCACGTCGGCCAGCAGGATCCGTGGACTGCCCAGATTCTCCCGAACGTATTCCGTGGTCGCCAGCCAATGGTCAGAAACCTCTCCGGTAAAGGCCACCGGGACAGGCTTGGAAATCTCCCGATCCACCGGATAACCGGCGGCTTTCCAGGCAGCGAAACCCCCGTCCATCAGACGGACGTCGGTCACGCCTGCATACTTCAGGACCCACCAGATCCGGGCGGCGGCAATTACTTTCCGCCCATAAACGATCACTGTGGTGTCGGCATCGATGCCGGCACGTCCGATTGCACGCTGCAATTCCGTCAGCTCCCGCAGCCGCCAGGTTGGATAGCCGGTCTCCAACTGGTCTGTATCAAAGTAAACTGCTCCGGGCAGGTGGCCGGCACGATATTCCCGGGCCTTTTCCAGTGCCCCCCACCCGGCTTCGAGCACGACGAAGCGGCCGGTGCGGCAGGTCGCCGGGCGTGGCAAACGAAAACCGGACGCGTGAAAATCCATCACCCGTTTGACCCAGTGAGCCGAGACCAGAGCTTGGTAGTTGGCGGCCCCGCTGGCGGGGAAGTTCGTATCCGCCACCGGATCGACCTGACGGCATCCGCTCAGTAATTCGCAGAACAACATCGCAAGGCACATCCATGGAGTCCACCACACACGCCGGGCATAGCGGCTCTTTGACCACGCGCCTCCAGTTGACGTCCCGCAGATACAGGCGATGACTTGTCGATCCATGGACGCGAGCGTAGACGTCGCGACCGCAGTTGAACATTCGAATTTCAACGTTCAATGTGCGTGGGCTTGGATTTGAATTTACGTTCTGGATTTTATTGAAACTGGATTCTTCACAGCGCGGCCTCCGCGATGCCTCCCAGGGGAATTTCCCTTCAAGGGAAGCCGGTCCTGGTTGATCAGATCTGTCCCATGAGGCTGCGACCAACCATCCCTGAATTCAGGAACTGTGCCGCCGCCGGCTCCGGTTAAAACGATTGTTCAAAGTGTGATATTTCCCTAATAGATCTGCAGCATCTTCGCCACAGCGTCATCCAAACCGCAGCGCCTGCTCCACTTCGCGCAGGCCTCGGGTCATAGCAAGGCGTTTACCGGTGTGCAGCACAAGAACGTGCTCGCCTTTGAACATGGGCTGTAACTCTTTCACGCGGTCGAGGTTCACAATGGCGCTGCGGCTGACGCGCAGAAATTTCATCGGATCAAGTTGAGCCTCCAGCGCACTCAACGTCTCGCGCAGGATGTGGTTTTCTTTGCCGACATGCACGGCTACGTAGTTGCCGGCGGACTCAATGGTGTCAATGTCCGCCGTCTTTATCACCACAACTATATCGTTGGTCTTGATGGTGAGGCGGGTGAGAAAATGTGCAGCGTCGGGAGTCGGCATATTCGCGGGCTCTGGCTGGCGTGCGGCCAGGAAGTCAAGCAATCCACGCGCGGCGGCGCTGGCCTGGCGGTTGGTGAGATGCTCGCATGCGCGGGCTACAGCGGCTTGGAATCGATCAGGCCTGATGGGCTTCAGCAGATAATCCAGAGCGTGCGTCTCGAAAGCACGCACAGCGTGATGGTCGAACGCGGTGGTGAAGATGACGATCGGCAGGCGATTGCGCGGCATTGTCTCGATCAGTTCGAAGCCGTCCATGCCGGGCATCTGCACGTCGAGGAAGAGCAGATCCGGTGTATGTTTCGCGAGGGCGGCGAGGGCGTCTTTGCCGTTCGCGCACTCGGTGATGATTTCGAGTCCTGCGACATCGCGAGCGAGCAGGTGGAGCCGCTGCCGTGCAAGCGGTTCGTCGTCCACAATGATTGCGCGGAGAGTCATGCGGGGAGGGAGGCTGAGGTCCTGGAGATTGTGGTTTGCAAAGGGATTTCGATGGTGGCCACGCAGCCGCCCGTTTTGCCGTTGCCCAACGAGAAGTGATGCGTGCCGGGGTAAAGTTGTTCGAGTCGTGCCCGTGTGTTGCCAAGGCCGACGCCATGGCCCCCGGCGGCGCGGAGGACATTCTGCAATCCCTTGCCGGTGTCGCTGACGGTCAGACTCAAGGTATCGCCTTTGCGGATGGCTTGTACGCGGATGGCACCCGGAACGTGTGATGGTTCGAGGCCGTGCTTGACGGCGTTTTCCACGAGTGGCTGGAGGATGAAAGCAGGCACGAGCGCCTCGTGCATCCCGGCCGCGATGGATTCTTCGAAATGCAGGCGATCGCCGAAGCGAATCTGTTCGATGGCGAGATAACAGCGGGTGAATTCGATTTCGCGGCGCAAAGGGATTTCCTGTTCGCTGTTGGTGTCGAGCGCGGCGCGGAGCAGGTCGCTGAGGTGGCCGAGCATGGCGTCGGCAGCCCACGGATCGGTGTGGACGAGGGTGGCAATTCCGTTGAGGGCGTTGAAGAGGAAGTGCGGCTGTAACTGCATCCGCAACGCTGCGAGCCGGGCCCGGGTGAACTGCGCCTCGGCCTGCAGGGCGCGGCACTCACGTTCGCGCGCACGCCGCGACCACGCCACCGCCTGGCACGAACTGAGAATGACGGCATAAAACAACGCATCGAGAGCAGCCCGAGCAAGAGGCGGACCGCCGTGTGGACGCCCTGCCCGGAGAATCGGACGGACGCCTTCGTCGCTGCCACCCATGGATTGTGTCACCCAGGGCGGCGGGCCACCGCGCCCGTAAACAGTGCCTCCACCGAACTCGCCAAGGGCACGGTGACTGGCCAACACCACAACCGCACACGCAATGACATGCACCGGCAGACTCAATGCCAGACAGCCGCGCTCCAATTTAAAACGAAACGCCAGCCATACCGTAAGCGGAGCGAGCACCATCCATGCAGCCCACAGGGGCATAACGCGCCGCAGGGCCTCGCTGAATGGGAGCGCGCCAATGAGCATGGCCTGTGAGGTGAACAGCACGCCGAGCCCGAGCCACGCGGCCAGCGCGATGCCCGCCATCGCACGCCAATGGGGCAGATTTGAGTTGAGCAGCACTTGTTTCACTGAAGTTGAGCATGCACGAGGAATTACTTCAATGGGAGCAAAACGGTTCCGCCCGGCGCACTGCCCGGCGGAACCCGATCAGTTCGTGAATCGGAGCCGCATCAAAATGGACGACCACCGACACCGGGAGGACGACCGCCCCGCGGGCCGCCCGGGCGTTGCACATCTCCATTTTCTATTGCGCTCTTAAGAGCGGCCTGCTCGTCCACATTCAGTTTACCATTGTTGTCCACGTCAAACTGGAAGGCGACGCAATACAGGCTGGCAATACGATGGATTATGATACCAGGGTGAGGGGGCTCGACTCCCTCTGGCAGTGTTTGATGCGTCGGTGCCTCGACCATACCATCAAACATCGCCTGTCCCAGGGCACGTCGTTCGACTCCATCAAGCTGGCCGTCATTGTTCGCATCGAACGGTGCCACCTTGGGGAATGCTTCAGCGATATGCGTTACGGCGGCAGCACTGGCAGACCGCATGTCTGAAGCTGGCCGGGCGCTGGGTTGACTTTGCCCCCGGGTGCCGCCGGGGCGACCCTGGGCGAATGCGGCCGAGCATACAGCCAGGCCGAGAGCGGTCACTAGTGCGAGTGTTTTTAGGTTCTTCATACTATTATTTTGTTGTTCCTTGTTTCCCCGCTGGAGCGGCGTCGTGTCGCTCAGTCAGGTTGAGACAAGTTTATGCATAAATCATCAACAGTCTCCGTGGATGAGATAAAACCGGGCTGAAGCGAGATGAATTTGGCCTTTGCAGGGATGAATGGCCATAACAGGGAATCAGACGCCCTCAAAGGACAGAAAAAATGATTGCCCGAATGCCAGGCTGGGGGTTGAAACCGCCCCGGTATTCTGGAATGTATGTGGAGTGACCAGTTCCATCCAAGAAACAAGAGATCGAATTGAACGGACGGGCATCATCGCGGTGATCAGAGCCCCGGACCGCGAATCGGTCCTGCCCCTGGGTCGGGCACTTATTGCAGGAGGTGTCGATATCCTCGAGGTGACCATGACCACACCGGACGCCCTTGAGGCCATCGTGGACGCCCGCCGGGAATTCGGCGGTGAGGCGGTGGTTGGCGTCGGAACCATTCTGAACCCGGCCACTGCCGACCGGGCTCTGGCTGCCGGAGCGCAGTTTGTGGTCACGCCGGTGCTCAAGACTGACCTGGTGGAGCTGTGTCACGGTGCCGGCAACCCGGTAATGATCGGAGCCTATACACCAACCGAAGCGCAGATGGCTCACGAAGCCGGTGCGGATTATGTGAAGATATTTCCGGCCGACACGCTCGGCCCCGGCTATATTAAAAGCATCCGGGCTCCGATGCCCCATCTGAAAATTGTTCCGACCGGCGGGGTGAGTGTGGAAACAGTTCCCGCCTTTCTCGATGCCGGCTGCCGGGCCCTTGGTGCCGGATCATCGCTGGTGTCCACCAGGCTGATCAGTGAAGGCAGGTGGGACACCATTACCGCAAATGCCAGGGATTTTATCGCGGCTGTTCAAAACTGGAGACAGTCACAGAATTGAACTGACCATCCAAGCAGAAATATACGCTTAGAATTATACTCCGCCTGCATATGAAACATCCACTCCACTGCATTGCCATTATCCTGAGTTGCACGGGAATCCACGGGATGACTGCCTCCGCCCAGGTAGACCTCAATCCCCTTCCCCGCAATTCATCACTGTCACTCCCGTCCGAGCTGCCTGGAGGACAATGGCAGATGGAGAACGCTTTTGGTTCGACCCGTTTCAATCAACCGATCGGAATGGCGGTGGCGCCCGGAGATAACCAGTCCCTGTTTATCCTTGAGAGACCTGGCCGCATCATAAAGTTTGATGTCCCCTCCGGAACCGGCCGGACTTTCATGGACATATCGAATCGGGTCAACACCGGTGGTGAGGGCGGCATTCTCGGACTGGCTTTCCATCCGGACTATCAGGAGAACCGTCGTTTTTTTGTTTTCTACACACTCAATGCCAGCAACGGGTCCGGCAGTGGATATCATACCCGGATTTCGCGATTTGAGCGCGATCCACAGAACCCGGACAGAGCCATGGGGAATTCGGAAGCCGTCCTTATTTCGCAGTATAATCAGGCTTCGAATCATAATGGCGGGGACATTCATTTCGGCCCGGACGGGTATCTCTACGCGGCGCTGGGTGATGAAGGGGGAGCCAACGACACCTACCAGAACAGCCAGAGGATAGACCGCGACTTCTTTGCCGGAATCATCAGGATTGATGTCGACGAAAAACCTGAGAATCTGCTGCCCAATCCACATCCGGCTTCCGTGGGAAATTACCGGGTCCCTGCCGACAACCCCTACATAGGCGTCGAGGAGTTTGTCAACAACCCCGTCAATCCGGACGAGATCCGCACCGAATTCTACGCTGTGGGATTGAGAAATCCCTTCCGGATGAGCTTTGACCCGCTGACAGGCGCACTCTACGCCGGCGATGTCGGCCAGGGTGCACGCGAGGAAATCGATATCATCGAAAAAGGCGGCAATTACGGATGGAGCTACCGTGAAGGCCGGATTCGCGGGCCGCGATTTTCCCTGTTCCGGGACTTCATCGACCCGATTTACGACTACCAGCACGGCTCGGGCCCGATGGAAGGACGCAGTGTCACTGGCGGTGTCGTCTACCGGGGTGACAGGTACCCGGAGCTGTTCGGAAAGTATGTTTTCTCGGACTACGTCAGCGGCAATGTATGGGCACTTGAGTCAGACGGCACACAGTCCCGTGTCACCGCCGGGAATATCGTCCGCGGGATGCAGAATATTTCCGGCTTCGGTTATGACCCGACCAACGGCGACATCCTTGCGGCGCGATTGAACAACGGTGTCATCGTCAGACTGACCCGACAGGAGAACACAGGCAGTGAAACCATTCCACATTTGCTTTCCCAAACTGGCGCGTTCTCCGATCTGTCCACCCTCACACCGGAAACCGGGGTTTACCCATACGAACTCAACCACCCCTTCTGGTCGGATGGCGCCGGCAAACAACGGTGGTTTGCCCTCCCTGAAAATTCGGGAGAAATCGCTTTTGAATCATCCCGGCCCTTCCCCCGCGGCAGCGTGTGGATCAAGCACTTTGAAATGGAAATGGAGGCAGGGAATCCGGAAAGCCGCAGAAGGCTGGAAACGCGTTTTATCGTCAAAACAGCGGACCACGTCTACGGACTGACCTACCGGTGGAACGACCAGCAAACCGATGCCGAACTGGTCCCGGAAGACGGATTGACCGAAACGCTTGAAATCCAGCGCGATGGTGAAACAGTCCAGCAGCCATGGACCTACCCGAGTCGGAGTGCCTGTCTCTTCTGCCATTCGCGGCCATCCGGGGGGGTTCTTGGTTTCTCGCCCCACCAACTGGACCGCATGGTTTCGTGGCTGGATGGCGAACCGGTCAACCAGATCGACCTGCTTGAAAACGGGGGTATGATCACGCCATCTGAAGCCAACCATCCAAAGCCATCCCATCTCGCGGTGTCCATGGACGATCCGGATGCCAGCACCGCAGCTAAGGTCGCCACGTATCTGCATGTCAACTGCGCCCCCTGCCATCAGCCGGGTGGTCCAGCTGTGGGTACATGGGATGCCAGAATCACCACTCCGCTCTGGCAGAAGAATATTCTCGGCGCAGATCTGGTCAGGACTGAGGTGCCGGGTGAGACAGCCCTGGTTGAGCCGGGTGCCCCGGATGCCTCCGCACTCCTCAACCGCATTTCCACACGCGGCCCCCGCCAGATGCCGCCGGTCGCCTCCCACCGGATTGACCAGCAGGCCGTTGACCTCCTCCGGGAATGGATCACCTCTCCGGCCGTTACGACTCTGGATCTGCCTGAACAGTCATGGGAATCCTGGTTCCGGGAAAATTTCCAGACCGCCCCCGACGGATGGTCGCAAGCATCCGGGGACGGCGACGATGACAACACCCCGGAGATTCTCGAATACCTCCTCGATACAGATCCCAACGACCCTGAGAGCGGGTGGACTTTTTCAACCAGCGCGACTAGCCAGTCCATACGTTTTGAATTCCCCGCCATCCCGCAGCGCGGACTCAATCTCACCATCCAGTCCTCCACCTCACCATCAGGCCCATGGGAACTCAAAACTCTTGTTCCCGATCCCCTGGCTCCAACCATCCATGAAGTGGAAACAGCTGAATCGGATCGAGTTTTCTTCAGAATTGTCCTCTCCCAGCCGGATTATTGACGACCAGCCCTTCGGAACACTCTGACAGTCCAGCGGCACGAGACCTGAAAATCATACTCACTTTTATGCTGCATTTTTCACAAATGCCGCATATTTGTGACATATCCAATCCGTGCTTAAGGCTCAGTCAAACGGTTGCCCTTCGGAGGGCTCTGATGATGGCACGGATGTGCACAAAGTTTGTTCCACTTAAACCGGTCTGGACCCATGGCAAAGAAAACCCGGTCAACGGGAAACAGCAGCAATAAATCGACGGAATCCGGCTCGGCACGGGATTTAACTCCGGAGAAGCAGGGCGAACTCTGTTTTGCTCATGTCCGGTTCGGCTGGCTGTGCCTCGCCATCTTCCTGACCCTGGGGATTGCCCTCGAAGCCCTGCACGGATTCAAATCTCAATGGTATCTGAATGTGGCCAATGAGACGCGACGGCTGATGCTGACACTCGGGCACGCCCATGGGACTCTCCTGGCGCTGGTGAATCTGGGTCTGGCCGCAACACTTCATTGCGGCTTCCTCCCTGCCGATGCCGGTTTAAAACTCAGTGGCCGGCTTCTGATGATAGCCACAGTCATGATGCCGGCGGGTTTCATCCTCGGAGGCATCCAGATCTTCGGCGGCGACCCCGGACCGGGAATCATCCTCGTCCCCGTCGCCGCGGTTTTCCTGCTTACTGCCGTTATCAGAATCTGTCTCTCACTGAAATCACATCACTGATCCCTGATTCTGTGATTAAAAGGTTTGACTGGTGCATGCAGGAAGTCATTCTTCATTGCATACTGCATTTGGAATTTAAAAATCCGTGAATTGTTCATGCATTTGATTCCTTGCGTTACTCAGACACTCAAATGAACCGCGCCAGTATTTATTTCCGGCGTCGGCACCCATCCGCCCGCAACGGACGGATATGGATGCTGAAGGTTTTCTTCCTGATACTGCTCGCCGGCTGCGAGGAGCCATCGATGATCCAGTATAAGGTTGTCCACGAGGAACAATGGGGACCAACACTGGTTGTCACAGAATTCAAGAACAAAGATCCCGAGGAGACCGCCATGACTGTGACCCGATACAGCCTCGGGAACAAGTCGCCATTGGACATTATACAACAGCACTACCCAGGAATGCGGTATGGTCCGCCTTCACGCACCGGTCAATTAACTGCAGCCCCGAGTGCACTCACTCCTTCATGGAGCGCATTCAGCGACTTTAACGGGGACGGAATGACAGACTCGGCCATATCATTCCATGGCTCGGATGAAGTCCACGTCTATCTGGCGAATGGCCCGGGATCCATTGACTTTTCTGCGAATTACCTGGTGGGCACCGGCCCTGAAAGAGTGCGTGCGATTGACCTCAACCGTGACGGATTTCCGGATCTTGTAACCGCAAACCTCGGACGGGCACCACAAATTCCCGGCAGTTTCTCCATTCTTCGGAATCGTGGAGATGGCACTTTCATGGATGCAGGCACACTGGTCCTTCCGGATGTGTCCACGGTTACCGATATCGGAGGAGCAGATTTCAACGACGATAATTTCAATGATCTCGTGATCGGATTCCTTGATACATCCGGCACTCCGGGCCTGAGCGTTCTATTCGGGAATGCCAGCGGAGACTATTCATCGGATGAGTCCATCCCGCTGGAGTCTCCATCGGGATGGCCGGTTGTGCATATCGCGGACTTGAATCAGGACGGCGATCCGGACATTGTCAGCAGCACATTCATGCTGATGGGGCTGGGGGAC
>JAUIAG010000454.1 GCA_030425355.1 Verrucomicrobiia bacterium | reverse complement strand
AGACTCCAGCTTTTCATGGCGACATTTGTGGCGACCGGCAGCGCCGCGTATCCCCCCGAATGGCCACTGCAGCTGCCTGTAATTTCCTCCAGCTTCTGGGCTCCAGCCAACGGTATCCCGGCGGCAGGCGTTCAGCCACTGTCACAATCCCCGTCTCCATTCAACGGACGCCGCCTCACCGGCGAGGAATCCACCACGCTCCTTTCCGAAACGGTCTCCGTCGAACCAGGAACAGACTACACCATGACCATTCTCATCAAAAACAAAGGAGCCACTCCGTTAATCAGTCTCTCGGGGATGGCCGGCGGCACTGAAATAGTCTCGTCCAGCGCCATCGTGAATGACGGGACATGGCAGATCTTTGTCGGGGACTGGAATTCGGGTACTGAATCCTCGGTCGGAATATCTGTCCGGACAACGGGCCCTGCCGGTCACGGCGCGGATCTGGTGGTTGGGGAAATTGATTTTTCCCATGTCATTTCGGCCTCGGCATCCATGGAGGCCATTGAGGCGGATGAGATTGCTCCTGTTGCTGTTTCAGCGGTGTTTGAGACGGATGGGGCCACTCCCGTGGAGATCAATGTCATCGGGTTGTCCTATGATAATGAAGGATTGCTGGATCCGTCCTCGGTGACAATCATCCGGTCGCCTTCCCATGGAAGCATATCAATTGATCCTTCGACTGGAGTGATCACCTACACTCCTTCCGGTGATTTGCTTGAAGATGAGTTCACTTATGTCATCTCGGACCACGTCGGCAATGTCTCCAATGAAAGCCGGGTCATCATCGCCCCCTTCAATACCGCTTCGGCTCCCGAAGATCTGATCGGATACTGGAATTTTGATGAAACATCCGGAATGGTCGCAAAGGACTCATCACGGTACCGGAATGACGGGATTCTCAAAAACTATGTGGATCAGACATCCCACTGGACCAGCGGTCAGATCGGCAACGGCCTCTCCTTCGGCGGACCGGCATCACAGCAGTTCGTGCTGGTTCCCGATTACCCGGAAATCACCACGGAAATGAGTCTGAGTGTGTGGGTGTGGACCTCATCCTATCAGAACTACGGCACAATAATCAAAAACTGGGGGGAAGGCCTGACCGGGCAGTTCCACTTTGATTTCGGGGAAAGTGGTGAACTGCCGACCATCACCATCGGCCAGCCCGACAGCACACCGCCTCTGGAACCGGTCAACTACCGCCCCGGCACCGGTGAAGGCGGGGCATTCCTCAGGATGGCGGCCCGCACCAACCCCGGCAACGGCGGCAGTGTTGTGGAAGCCATCAATCCGGTGCCTCTCAGCACATGGCAGCATTTTGTCATGGTTGCGGATGGTTCCAATGTCATTCTCTACCAGAATGGATCCGCAATTTCATCGCGCCCGTACAATGGGCAGTTCAACCCCGCCCGGATAAATGCCCTCGGCATCGGCGCGAAGCTCGATGACTTCGGCAGTGGCCCGGCCTTCGAAACTCCAGGATTTTTTGATGGCCGCATGGACGACCTTGCCATGTGGAAGCGTGCACTGACCCCGGATGAGGTCACTGTGCTGTATGTCAATGGACTTGCTGGAAAACCGGTTCTGGGCGAAGTGGCTCAGGCGGAGCGTCCGGCTGTGACTGCATCGCCGCAGTCAACGACGGTTACAGCGGGGGAGGATGCTGTCCTGTCAGTTGAATTCAGCGGCTCCTCGCCGGTAATCGTCCAGTGGTTCCTTGACGGTGTGCCCATCGCCGGAGCCACCGGAAACAAGCTGACCATCGGGAATGCCTCGGCAGATGACAGTGGTCAGTATCATGTTCAGATCACCAATCAGGCTGGCGTCGCCATCTCATCCTCCGCACGCCTTGATGTGATTGATTCATCGAGGCTGGATGAAGCACTCGTCGGTTATTGGCGCTTTGATGAAGGGCAGGGACTGGTATCCGTTGATGACTCGAACAACGGCTACGACGCCGGTATCACGGATCCGAATGCCGGCGGCACCTGGATGGATGGACTTCTCGGAAGTGCACTGAAATTGAATGGTGATGCCGAAGGGGATTTCGCCATGGTCTCCGGTTGGAACCGGGCCGCCACGGCTGTTTCCGTCTCGGCATGGGTTCGTGCTGACAGCGTTGTCCCCAATGGTTCGATTGTGCGGAACTGGGGTGATACAGAGGCAACCGGATGGTTCAGTCTCGGATTTTCCGGAAGCCAGTCGCGTATTGCCAACACCACGCATTTCACCACCGGGGAGCTGACTCTTGTCTCCGATGTGGACCTTCGTTCAGGACAGTGGGTTCATGTGGCGGTCGTTCTCGGCGAAGCGGGCTCAACGCTCTATCAGAACGGGGAGATCGTCGCCCAGGGGCCGGGCGGGACTCTGATAGGCTCGCCCGCCAGCTTCATTGGAATTGGTGCCCGTCCCGACGACTTTGGAAACCTCTCCTCCGTCTTTCCCCAGATCTGGGATGGCGGGATTGATGATGTGGCCATCTGGCTCAGAGATCTATCGAGCCTTGAGGTTCAGACCCTGTCTTCTCAGGGACGGCAGGGCCAG
>JAUIAG010000453.1 GCA_030425355.1 Verrucomicrobiia bacterium | reverse complement strand
GTTTTTTCTTCAGTTCAGCCATGTCTCCCGACCATTCGGGGATGGTAATCGGTGAAGGGCATGAGATTTTCGCCTCCGGATCATGTTTGTGAACCAGGTCGATGAAACCTGCGGCTTCGACCATGTCGACAAATGTATAGTCCTTTTCCCTTAATGTGGCGCTCGTATTAAGGAATATCTCATCCTTTCTCGAACACCCATTGAAATCGCCGAGAATGACCACTCTTTTGTTTTGATTTACCAGCGGGGTTGTGCGGTCCAGAATTTCCCGGACCTCTTCCGCTTTACCCGGCCAGAAATGCACCACGAAAAAATGAATGTCATACGTTTTACAGTGAAGAAATCCGTGGTGAAACCCATCGGTCCGACGTTCCAGTATTTCGATGGGTTTCCTTGATGTGATGCCTACGGGAAAGCCGTGTTCCTTGTGTGTCACTGCATGGGAGTGCCCCCACTTTGAGGCCAGATCTCCCAGCTTTTCTTCCGGGATACCGTTCAACTCCTGAAAGGCAGCCACGTCAGGTTCCTGTTGATTGATCCATTGAACAGCCTCGCCGATGGATCTGCCGTGATTGAAGCCATAAAGCACATTCCAGTTGATGATTTTGAGCGTTTGCTTCCCGGCTTCACCGGAAGCCTCAAAAACAGTCAGCAGAACAACTGCCGCAATCAAGCTGTGTTTCATCAGCTGACTCATACATTTCTTCCGTGTATCCTTCAAATATATTCTCCAACGGCACACACCGGCATCACATCTCACCCGATGTCGGCCGGAAACAGTGCGGAAGAAAATGTGGAGCGCAGAATTGAAAGTTTATAATTCCCGCACAGAGCCGACGCCAAGGGGAAGGATGTAAATCCATCGGGGCGATCCCGCTCATGCGAGGTGGAGAAATTATCAGTCGGAGCCGGTCAGTCTCCTGTTTTCCGCATCGTAGGCCAGCCAGTTGTCTGAAACAGTCCATCGGGCAGTTGGGCCAGTTCCGTCAGGGTTCTGTCTCACAAACTGATATTCCTCAAAAGACGCCACAGCGTCCGCAGCGGCCAGTGAGATCGGGAGAACACTGGCGACGACTGCAATCCGTAATCCAGGTCTCCATATACGCAGAAGCGCCAGGGCAGGCAGCGTGGCATAAAGACCGAAAACCATCAGAGACATCCTGAAAGTGTCCGGGTTAAAGCCTGGTCTCATGGTGCGGCCGGCGAGACATACAGCGTAGCCAAGGTAAAAACACGATGCAGTGGAAAAAATCCGTATCCACAAAGGTAACCGTTGCCCGCCGACCATTCCTGTCACAGTCAGGATAAAGACTGTGGCCAGCAGAATCAGGAAGCCACCCTGCTGAAGTGATTCACTTGCGATTGCTGCAGCGGCGGCAGCGACAAGGCCGAGAATAGTATGTGTTCTGCGGTTCAATTCCATTTCCTATTGCTGACTTTCAATGGAAGGTTTTTCTCCCGACTCCGGATCCCTAGATGCCCCTCCGTTTGATATGTATGGGAAAATCCACTTTTCTTCGTTGTCCATGGCAAGGTTCTGATCCCATTGCATATAAGCCCGTGGAATGGCGTCCGATCTGTATGGAAGGATCCATAATTTCCCGTCGACCATGCTGAGCGGGAGGACTGCTGGAGACATACTGTCGATCCGCGCAAGCACGATGTGTGTCACCTCATGGTCTGTAAGATTCCGCGCGTATCTGGCCCAGAACTGACGCGCCTCCACGGATGGCAGAGTGGCAAGCTCCTTAGCGTGCATCATTACTATTCCGCCGGGTTTGTTGGAAAGCCTCTGTTTCCATATGTTTTCTGCCGTTCTCCTTTCAGCGGACGACAGAATTCCCGGCTGGTAAAGGGAGATGATCCCGGCGGCAACACCGGATTTGCAAGCAGCGTTGAAACGGTCCCTGAATTCATTCAACACCAACATTGTCGACAAGGGTGAAGTGCGGTCGCCCGGTCCCTGATTTGTCTCACTGGTCCCCGTTGATTGGTCGTGTTGGGAGAGTAAAACGCCTGCCGCCCGGGAATCCTTCGGTAATGCGTCGGACTCACTTTGCTGGGACTTCCCACTGGTGATGGTGGACATCCATGTCTGGCAGACCAGCAGCACAGCCGCATAATGAACTGATTGTTTCATACTTTCATTTCCTGGCTGGCCTGGCTTTCTGCCAATGACGGCAGGACGGCAGGAACTTTAAAAGAAATTCGAGACGATGATTCCACGGAATCCGACGATTTGGACAACTCAGACAAAATGGCATCAAATCCCGAATGGTTCAAACTTTTTTTCCGGGAGGGAACTGGGAGCAACACTGCGGTTAAGTTTATTTGCCGGTAATTAACTGCCTTCTCAAATGGTGCTTTGGATGTGCAGTGCGCAGTGATTGCTGTTTGCTGTTGACAGCCAGTCGAAAGATTGATTCTATACCGATGCCGCTTATGAAAAACCATGTTCCGTCGCTGATGTCAGTTGTCTGCCTGCTTGTTTTCGCTGGATATACAGGGGAATCTGCAGAAGATGAACCACGCACACTCAATGTCACATCCTCGGG
>JAUIAG010000097.1 GCA_030425355.1 Verrucomicrobiia bacterium | reverse complement strand
GTTTAAAAATCACCTCAAAACCCGCGTCGTGTACCGACGCGTCGAAGAGCTGCCAACCCATGGGAGTGGAAAAAGCAGATGAACAAAGCACCTCAGCTCGAACCAGCCGAGTTATCCCCCAAAAAACCCCAAAGTTCAAGCCCATCCCTCAGGGTTACTGATCAAACGCTTACAAATGGACCAGTCAGAGACTATGGAGTCTTCGTAAGGAATCTCCGTTGCACAAGGAGTACACAGTTCATGCGTTAATTCAAATTGATGTGTTCGCCCACTTCTTCCAAAGACATGCTTTTGGGCACAAGACTTAGTTGTCGAATTTCAGCATCTGTTCCTCCCACGACTACATTTTGTCCGGAAGGATGAAGTGCTAAACAGTACGCCCAACCATCAATCGCTGGGTAGGTTCCGATAATTCTCACCCTCTCGGCATCCACTATACGTAAATGACCATCAATACAGGAAGCCGCAATGCGCTCGCCATCGTTCAACCACACCAGACTCAAGGCTTCACTTTCCAATTGAATGTAGCGAACCATTCGACCGATGGTCGGCTGCCAAAAACGGATCGTTCGATCGCTGGCAGATGTAGCCACCATGGGCAGACCGCCAACAGGAGGACGCAACGCAAGTGCATTAATCCGCCCTGTGTGCTGATTCAATGTACGAATCAGTTCTCCCGTTCCCGCATTCCAAACCCGAACCGACTGGTCGATTCCAGCACTTACCATTGTCTCAGCATCTTTCAGCAAACAAATGGCTGTCACGCTCTTCGAATGCCCCAGAAAATCATGACTAGATGATTTTCCTGTAAGGGACCAGCTCTTGATACTTTTATCTAAACTGGCAGTCATGAAAACGGATGGGTCCAACCAACATACATCCGAAACAGAATCCTCGTGGTTTCCAATCCGTTTGAGAGAATTCATGGTGGGCCACTTGAATATCTCAACGTAACCAGTTTCTGAAGGATTGCCACCAGCAACTGCCAGGTGTTTTCCATCCGGTGAGAACGAGAGTTTATGCACGTTGAGCATCTCAAGCTCAAACCGCTTCTTAAGTTCCAATTCAGGCCAGGTGTAGAGCGCGACGCCGGCTTGGGAACCCGCGAGGACAGAATTGTGATCCGGAGTGAAAACAAGGGACGTTATGGGTGGCTCAGCGGATTGCGCCACGTCACAGGGGAGCAAGGCAATTACACATGAAAAAAGAATTCTTTTTAAGCTGTTCATGAATTTCAATCCGTTGTTTTAAATCCTGGAGGAGAGCGTTCATAAGTTTTCTGTCCAACCTCTCACAAGTGCCCAGGTCTGACATAAGGTTTCCCTTAAACGAATCCTGAATCTGAAAAAGTTGACACAGTTCGAGATACTCTTAGTCCGCCAACTTGTTGCAAAGGCATCGTGTATTCAAGCGATCAAAATGTTTGCGGCTTACCCCCCCATTACACCAATTCCGAAACGACCTTTGAGCCATCAGGTGTGACTCTAACCGGGCGTCCGTCAGGTGTCTGCAATTCAGTGGCGGGATCAATTCCAAGCAACGTGTATATTGTTGCGGCCAGATCGCTTGGTGTCACAGGGCGCTCTTTCGGAAACTCACCCAATGAATCGCTGCTTCCAACAACCTGTCCGCCCTGAATACCTCCCCCCGCGAGAGCCACGCTGAAGCAGTTTGGCCAGTGATCTCTGCCGGCGTTGGAATTAATCCTGGGTGTCCGACCAAACTCACCCATGACCACGACGAGAGTTTCATTGAGCATTCCACGATCTGACAGATCCCGAACGAGTGTCGAAAACGCTCGATCCAGCGATGGCAACAAGCCGTTCTTATCCGTTGAATATCGGGCTTTGAGCTGGATGATGTCCGCATGCGCATCCCATCCACTGCTGTTGACCGTTACAAAGGGCACTCCGCGCTCAACCAGTCGTCGTGCAAGCAGGCAGCTCTGCCCGATATTGTTATTACCCGAATCCAACCAGCCATAACTATGCCGCAATGCTTCCGGTTCGTCGGAAAGGGTGAAGGCCCGTTTCGCCTCCGGATTCGCAAGAAGATTATATGCCCGCACAAGGTCGGGATCGGTCGGAGTCGAATTCGAGGCATTTTTCTCACTTTCAAACGCATCGATTGCCTCCACAAACTCGAGTCGTCGGTCAAGGCGGGCAAGGTCGATGCCGGCATATAAATCCAGATCACGAACCTTGAAATCGTGGCTCCGAGGATCTCCACCGACCGAAAACGGGCCCACCGATCCTGATAGATACCCGGAGCCACTCACCAGATTGGGAAATGCCGGCACGGCAATGTTAGAAGGAAGGACGCCAATTTGCGAGCGCAGATGGGCAAGTGTGGCACCCATTGTGGGGTAGACCAATGCTGGTGACGGTTTGTAACCCGTCATCATATAATGGGCTCCAAATTGATGCTCGCCGAGGGGCGACGTCATGGAACGTACAATGGCCACCTTATCCATGATGGCTGCGGTGTTCTCGAGGCACTCCCCCAACCGGACACCGTTCAGATTCGTGGGGATCGATGTCATGGGACCACGAACTTCCTTCGGTGCATCCGGTTTGGGGTCAAATGACTCCAGATGGCTAGGCCCGCCATCCAACCAGATGAGAATGCAGGATTTTGCCCTGGGACTGAGTTGAGCCTTTGACTCGGCAACCAACCGTTGCAGGCCAAGGAAGTTGCCCAACCCCAACCCCAGCGCCGTCAAACCCCCTACGCGCACAAAGTCTCGTCGTGCCATACCATCGCATCGTCGTGTTGTTTTCATTGAATTTTATTTGCTGTTGAATGTGCTGGATGCCAGAAGGCTCCACATGAAGTCTTCCAGTAGTCGTTGTTGCTGTTCCACTGAATCCATATTGGCCAGTTGCTCGCGCCAAAAACGGCGTTCGGCACTCCCCGGTGTTCGGCTAAGGGCAACTAAATAAAGCTCGTCGATGATGTCCATGGGCGCTGTATCCGCGTCAAATAATCTTGCCAGCCGTCCTTCCTCGAGGCTGATACGTGCATTGATCAGCTCGCCGTTCAACAGATGCAGGTTTCGTGTGAGCCCACCTGAAATACTGGTCTCACCCTCGCATGACTCTTCCCGCCCGCAACGCCCAAGTATATCGAGAGCGCGTGAGGGAGTGTAAGGATCCGCCAACGTTATGGCACGTTGTCCATTTGCCTTACCTTGATACTTCGCGGGAATGTTCAGAACGTATGAAATCGCGTCAGCAAGGACCTCTGCCTCCAAGGGCCTTCTCAAAGCGTGGGAATAATACCGATTGTCCTCGGTGTTTCCCGGCAGCGTATTTGAACTACGGGCGTAAGTGGCGCTACTGGCTATTCGTTTCAGTATTGGTCGTATGCGATAGCCATTTGCTGCGAAATCTTCCGCAAGCCGGTCCAGCAGTACCGGATGTGTCGCAGGGTTTGTGGTACGCATATCATCAACCGGCTCCACTAACCCGCGCCCCATAAGCGAGCTCCACAGGCGATTCACAATCGCTTTTGCAAAATAGGGATTGTCATCAGCGATCAACCATTCCACCAGATCCTCCCGACCGTCTTTCGTCTTGTCTTTCAGATAATATTCACCCGGAATCCTGGCCATGGCGGGTTCCCGTGTGCGGGGGTTGATCACATCTCCGGATGCCTTGACTCGCACGATCTGCGCGCTCTCTATCTTCGAAAAAATAGAGGCCAATCCGTGGTAGTCGTCCTGGGTCCACTTGTCCAATGGGTGATTATGGCAATTCGCACAACGCAGGCGACTTCCCATGAATAATTCACTTACAAATTCTGCCTGTTCGCGAGGCCCATCCACCGTTCGGTAGAAGTTGGCTGGCCCGACGTCATGAGTGTTACCCGTTGCCAGAATCAGATTGCGTGCGATTTCGTTATAGCCGACGTCTTTCTCTATTTGTTTCGAGAGCCAAAGTCGGTAGGTGGCGATACCATCCTCGTCGTTCGGGTCTGTACCCATTCGCAGCCACTTCGCCAGTTTGTATGTCCAGTATTCATTGAAGGCTTCGGTCCGCAATAATTCATCAATCAGTTCCTCTTTCTTGTTTTGATCCTGGTTCTCAAGGTAGGCCATTACCTTGTCGGGCTCTGGCAGGCGACCGGTAAGATCCAGATATAATCTGCGAATAAATGTCGATTCGTCAGCCTGCGGTGATACCGGCAGTCGCAGCTTTGCCAATAGACTCAACACCTCATCGTCGATGAAATTTCGGCTTGACTGCCCTGCCAGGTCGATTGGTTCATTCGAGAGAGGGATGACGATCTCAATGGGCGCTACGCTATCGAGATACCGTGCCGTAATAATATGACGGCCGCCACGCAAGGGCGTCGCCACGGCCGAATCATTGTCGATGCGGACTGCCGAGGAATCCTCAGCAGAAAAGACAGTCCATGGTGTCACATCCTTCGAACTGCCATCAGTATAGAACGCCTCCGCATGCAGTTGAATATCCACATCGGCCTGCTCGATGAAGCGACTTCCGGGCGTGAACTCCACACGTTCCAATTCGCGGTGTGTCACCATTTCCGCGCCTTCCCGGATCCATCGCAGCAACAATTGCGTTCCCTCATGATCATCGTCCATCAGGAACTTGCCGCCGTGATCGATAGCGAACGTCGGTTTGAGAATGATCAAACTCTCCTCAGGCTTCTGAAGATTGATGCGACGCCCCGAAATCTCTCTCACGATAGCCTCGTAATCAGCCTGAGGATTCCCCCCATAAAGAGAGAGGTTGAAGTTGCCGCGACCCGCCGCCGAACCGTGACATGCACCGGCATTGCATCCCATCTTTGTCAACACCGGCATCACATCGTTCAGGAAGTCAATACGGTCAGAGGCCGATGATTGGGCCACCCCGCACGTCAGGGCAGTCAATAGAGCTATGGTTTGTTTCATAGAGACAGTTTCTTCACCAAGGTCGTCAGTCCCAACCGGATGCCGCTATCGACGGTCTATCGACGACGCATTTCCCTGCCGCCGGTTGTTTCCTGATTCAGCCAGGCCTGAACCGTTTCACGCTTCTCACCAATGATGTCGGCAATCCCTCCCAATACGTGGGGGTGGCAATCCAGTCCAGCTGTAGGAACAACGAGATTGTGAACAACCTGTCCACCCTTCGCCAGAACGAAGGTTTGAGCCATAGTCCTGTCCAGTCCATACGCACCGGGCCCCTCGCGACCTTCTTTCGAGAAAGCAATGACATCGATTCCGCGTCCAAGCAGCATAGGGAACGTCCTCTCGTAAGGCTCAAGGACATCGGGGTCGTCACTCAAGAATATCAAAGAGACGTGCAGATCAACATCAGACTGCCCGTCAATGGCTGCCAGGCTGTAAAGTAATTCGTTGAAAAATCGCAACGACAACAGATTGTCATCCTGGAACACGATTAAATGAGGTTGATTGTTGGCCATTGCGATGGGATCAAGCATTTTCCCCTTGTGTTCACCGAGGTATCCTACGGCTTGGAAGGATACAAGTTTCTCCCCGGGTTGCGGCCCCGAGAAAATAGGATTCTGCCTGGCCTCATTGAACAACTCGAGAGGTTTCACTTCCTTCATCCGTTTGTTTTGGTATTGCCGGGGAGTCCCGGAGCGCTCCGGAAAAGCCGTTTTATACAAGTCCCCGGCTTCTTCCCGTGTAATCTTCCCCGCTTCGAACAGCGCAACCAGTTTCTTCCAAAATGCAGTTCGATCTTCGGAATACCCCATTTCACCACGTTGATCAGGTTCGCGGCGTTCAGCGCGGTCCCGAGCCTTGTCATTGTTCTGCGCCATGGCGGACGAGCCGAGGGCGATGCTTGTTGCTAGAATGAGCGATAGTATATTCATAAGTATATTCATAATTTTTCTCTTTTTGATTTGACTGGATTATTAAAAAATTTGTTTTCGATTTCCTGCTCCTTGTCTCAATCAGTATCCGCGCCAGGTCAGAGAATTGGACAAAACCTATCAATCAATTTTCAATCAGTTCGACCCCTGTGATGGCCAGATTGGCCTCCTGCTCGGTGGTAAAACAATACCAACTCAACAACTCGAACCCGTGCGCGCGTTGAGTTACTGAATGCAATTCCCGAACAGGCACCTCGATATCAAAATCACCCTTCACTTGCCTCTTGACTGAAAAGCGGCCAGGGCTCGACCGTTCCGGGTTGATTGCCGTCACACCGATCACGATTTCCGACGGTAAACTAACCTTCCCTCGAATTCGGAATCGGGCCTCCGCACTAAGCAGGGTGGGACGCAACGCATTCCGTTTTGCCGAGAGGGAGGATAAGTAGAGTGTTTCTCTTCGGCTTCGAACCGGCTCTGCGAAAATAGCCCCAGAGCCGTCGGGGACATTTGACAGGCGTTCGGCATACACTTGCCTGGCATCCTTCTCCTGAATGCGCCCCGCATCGATATCACCAGAAAGTTCGATTCGCAGGAGACTCTCGACCGGCACCCATCTGCCATGATCCACATCTTGCTTCAGATCCGCTTTCCATGTTCGAGCAGGGCTTGGGATTACCGTAACTTGCAGAGGCGCCTCCGTCGTGAATGACGCCTCGGTCCGGTATCCAGCTTGAACTTCCACGGAGGCATCATCGGATACACGCTGCAATAAGACGCGCCCCTGGTTAACGCTGAGCCTGGTTTGCGTTTGATCGGCAATGACCTCGAATCGCGTCCCCAGGACAGTCAGTTCTGCGGCGCTGGTATTCAACCTCAACGGCTGACTGGGTGCTTGCGGCACAACGCTGGCAGCCAGCATACCCTCCCGCAACGAGAGGAGTTTTCCTTTATCCCTCGAAATCATCAGGTTGAACTGGCCGGAAACGATGACGGTGGAACCATCGGCAAACGTCAAGGTCGCCGACGAATCCGGCGTCAACGATTCAAGTGTTCCCGCTGAAACAGAAGCTCCTGCGGTATCCAGGTAACGTGTCCTTCCGTCAATTCGTGACCATTTAACAGCACCATTCACTTCCTTGATCACTACTTGGGAATCCCCACCGAACCGGAGCATCGCGAAAACCGAAAACCCAACGACAATCAGGGCTGCGGCCTTCACCCATCCCAAACGCCAGAAAGGCCGTCCCTCAGCGAGAGAAACAACAGGCCTCTTAATGGTGGGTGAAGTGGCAAGAGCGGCGTGCACTCGAGCCATTCGGAGATAAAGCGATCTTACCGATTCATCTGCCTCAATAGCCGTTGACAAATCAGCTACCTCATCGATGGTGGCAACACCGCAGAGATGCTTGGCGATGATGGATTCCCAATGCGCGGTTTTCATAATCTCGACATTCGAATTTGGCCTTCAATACAGAGCTGAAGACTAGCCCGAATTCGTTGAAGGGCTTTATAAATGGCTTGAGTCGTGCGATGATGCTGAGCCGCCAATTCCTCCACGGTGTATTCCTGTTGATAATACCCATCAAGAATCGCTCGCTGCTGATCAGGAAGCTGCTCCAGACAAGTCGAAAGATGTTGGCTGATAGATTCTTCGAGTGCCTCATCCTGCGCTTCTTGCTCCATCAGGGCCTCCGCCGCTCGCTCCGACAGCTGAGCTCGCCGTTGGGACTTCCGAAGAAACTTCAATACCTCGAGCCGAAGAAATCCGAGTGCCCAGCCTACGAAAGGCCGACCCGAGTCGTAAGTCTCGAATTTCCCCCAGAGCGCAACCGAACACTCCTGAACAATATCATGGGCATCCGCGCGGTTGGGCACCTTAGTCAGAACATAACGCAGGAACACCGGTTCATGCTCAACCAGCAGACGAGCAAACGCATCATGTGAAGTATCGTGCCCCATCACCCAGTATCCTCAGAAGCCCGCGTAAATTGGACATAACTTTCAGACCGGCTTCAGGCCACGCCTTGAAAAGCTTAGAACGCGCGTATTAACTGCCTGCCTGTGGATACGACTTTCTCACCGAAGTTTCTGGGATCCCCCCTACCACTCCCATTTTTCAAGGCAGGATTCCCTTTCCCGCAGAGGGAAGTTGATGCGGGCCCCGTTGCGGATATGGGATTGGAAGACGGCAAGAATCATTTCAACTGTCATCCGCCCCTGCTCCCCGTCGCATAGCGGTTCTCTGCCATTCCGGATGGCATCGATGAGGTCCAGGGCCGGGACCTGATGCGAATGGAGATGCTCAATGAAGTCCTGCGGAAAAGATTTGGCCGTGGCTCCATGTTCGGAAGAAATTTCCTTGAGAGTGACCGGCTCCCATTTTTCCGCAGTGTCATTGGCGCGGAAGGGATTACCCCGG
This sequence comes from Verrucomicrobiia bacterium, assembly GCA_030425355.1. GTDB lineage: Bacteria > Verrucomicrobiota > Verrucomicrobiia > Limisphaerales > JAJOIW01 > JAJOIW01. The sequence continues at coordinate 8,926 of JAUIAG010000097.1, read as the reverse complement.
CGAATGAAGGCGACGGGATCGCGGTCGCAGTAAATTCTTACAGTGGCCTCGCTGCCGATTATCGTGAGTCCGAAACCATGGTTGGCGGTGCGATCGGAGGTAATGGAATCGAAGGTGGAGAACAGGCCGGATTGGTGTTGGAAGCGGGCATGGATCTCATCTCCGAGCAGGAGTCCGAGTCCTTCATTTCCCTGACGGATGTCGGCAGCGGTGGCGCTGTGGCCACTGACGAGAATATCCGCCGAACATGAAACCGGCGGACCGGCCAGGAAGTGAAGAAGATTGAGAACATGGCTGCCGAGAACCCACAGGTCCTCCCCTCCTCCACGATGGTCTCCCTTGCCCCGTCCACGAAGTTCAAGGACCTTCCCGAGACGGCCCGAATCCATCCAATCACGAATGGCGTGGATGACCGGGTGGTAACGATTGCGGTGTGCCACCGCGATGCAGGTCCCTGATTCCCGGGCTCTTCCGAGAATTGAGTCCGCCTCTGCCGGTGTGCGGCAGAATGGTTTCTCAACATAGATTCCCCGAGCCCCGGAACCGATGGCAGCGAGGCACATGGCGGCATGCTGATCCGGATGGCGTGGACATACGGCGACAATGGCCGGCCTGACCGTTTCCAGCATGGTCGCATAGTCCTCAAAACAGTCGTCTGCGCTCAGTCCCAGCCTTGCGGCGGCGGAGCTTCGCCCTTCGCTGTCAGGATCGGCCACACCGGCTAACCTGACTTCCGGAATGCCGGTCCACACGACATCCAGACCATGACCATAATTGCCGCGGCCGGTATGCCCGATTATTCCCACGGTCAGAAGATCCTCATTACCGGATTCCAATTTCTGGTAACCGGCTATGGACGGCAATAAAGCGAGGGCACCGGCACCGGCACCGGTGAATAAAAAATGCCTTCTGTTCATGCTGCAAGTCTACCCAATCCTGAATGGCAAGGGGAGCACCATGAACCGCTGTCAGTTGAGGAACAGAACTTTCAGCAGAAGATAAATACCGGCCGAGGTCAGGGCAGCAGCCGGTAAGGTCACAATCCATCCACCAAAGATTTTCAGGAGGACCGGGAGCCGGATGCTGGCTCCACGGCCGAGGCCCGTGCCGGCGATGGCTCCAGTTGCAGCGTGCGTTGAGCTGACCGGCAGTCCCAGCATGGTCGCAGCGACAACTGTTGTCGCAGTCGCGGTATCAATGCAGAAGCCCTTGGAATTATTGATGACGGTTATCTTCTCGGAGAGAGTGGCGATAACCCGGTGCCCGAGAAGGCCGATTCCCACGGCGATCCCGGTGCCGCCCAATACAAGAATCCACAGTGGGACTCCCTGCTCCGCGACGAGTTCGGCGTTTGGCAGTCCGGCCGTGGAGACAGCCAGGTAGATGGCAAAGACGGGACTGATGGCATTGGCCACGTCGTTGGCTCCGTGGGCAAAGGCAACGTAGGAGGAGGTCCCGACCTGCAGTTTCCGGAAAACGGATTCCATGGTTTCCGTGGAATCGTCCATATTGGCCAGCCACTGTCTGAGCAGTGCCTGAAAGGCGAGAGTCACATAGGGCACGACAAGGGCTGCCATAAGCAGGTACCCCCAGGCATCATCCGGGCGAAGCGCCTTGAGTGTTGAGCCCTTCATGAGAATGAGGAGGAAAGCAAAACTGGTGATTCCGACGCCGTAGGGAAGGTAAACTTCGATGCGATGCCGGATGGCTTTGGGATCAGAGCGGATGATGAGTTTGCGAACCAGAAAATAGAAGAACCACCCGAGAAATGCGGCAATCAGGGGAGAAGTGAACCATGAAATGACAATGAGAAGTATCTGTCCGTTATCAATAGCACCGGAACCGGCAGCAACCCATGAGACTCCGACAAGGCTGCCCACAATTGAATGACTGGAACTGACCGGCAGGCCTTTGAATGTCGAAAGCAGCACAAAAAAACCGGCCCCCAGAAGTGCCGCAAAATTGGCTGCTATGTATGAAGGCACATTCGGGAAACTGCCGGGCTCCACAATGCCGGTGACCAGCTTGGTGGACACGGCACCTCCGAGCAACAGCGCTCCCACCAGATTCATGAATCCGGCGATAATGACCGCCTGACGGATGGAGATGGCCCGCGCACCGACCGCCGAAGCAAACGAATTGGCCACATCATTGGCACCATTGTTGAATGCCATGAAAAATGCACATATCCCGGCCAGTCCCAGAATGAGTAAAGCAATCGGTTCCATCAGGCTTGTGTTGTCCCAGTCATCTGCATGCCGGAGATGACTACAAGGTTACTATTGTGGAAAATCTCGTCGGATTCGGCGAGTCACGGGACTCCATTGCAGCAGCAATTATTTCGACTCGAGGAATTGTGGCCATCCATCCACTTCTGTGAGTAGGATGCATCAGCGGCCTGGAGAACTGAAAACCGGAATCGAAGGCGCATTCAAGCATGGCAAAAAACCGAAACAGAAAGGGCCGAAAGGCTGTCCAGTCAACACCGGTCGCACGGCAGGGAAGCGCCGCGAACGAATCACATGCCTCAGGGAATGGCGTGAATGAATCCGGGACTGAGCCAGTTCATTTCAACGCTGCGGCAAGCGATGGCGGCGGGGAGGATGGAAATGCCCCGGTGAGTTTTTCACCCGAACAGATCAATGCCATGGAGCAGATAAATCCCGGATCCGCCTCCCGGCTGGTCGAAATGCATGAACTCTACACCCGTCAGCGACTCAAACAGCTGGACCAGTGGACTCAGGCGACTGTCAACACCGAGAACGCCAGAGGAAAGGCTGAGATGGGTCGCATGTGGCTTGAGTGGGCCGTTTGTGCGGGAAATCTTCTTCTCTCCGGAATCATTCTGATTTCCGCAGACACGGCCGCCGGGTACACCAGCGGCACAGTTATTCTTCTGGCTTCCATGGCATGGGTCGCGTGGCTCAGAAAAAGATCTGTCAGACCGGAATAAAAAAATCCGCCACCCATGAGTTGGTGGCGGAGTTGCAATTGATGCGTCTCTGAACTGATTACAGAGGCGGGGTGGATGCCGGAAATAGTTATTCGGAGGACAAAGGAACATCCAGAAGCTCCGGAGCGGTCCACATGGATCGGGAGCCAACATCGGAGCGGATACCGGCTACGGTATCAGAGGATACCGCCGGAGCCTCGTTGCCCCATGAGCTGCGGATATAGGTGAGAATCGCAGCTATTTCCTCGTCGGAAAGGGACTCACCGAGAGGAGCCATGGCGAGATTCCACTGTTCCCCCTTGACTGTGATCGGCCCCTGAAGGCCATGGAGAACAATGCGGATGATCCGGGACGGGTCGGATTCAAGCACCCATTCCGAGCCGGCAAGAGGAGGAGCCAGATTGGCGAGACCAGCGCCGTTTGGCTGGTGACAGGCCGCGCAGAGTGCATACTTTTCTTTTCCGAGAGCGAAGAGCGGGTCGACATCACCGACCGGCTGGGAGTCCTCGAGCTGTGCCAGGCTCGAATACTTCTCGTAGACACGGTAATTGAACTTACCCCCGTGCGAGCTGGTGTACTGGAATGCAAAGAACACCAGATAGCCAAAGACGACGATGAACCACCAGGGCAGACGGGAGTTGGCTTCAGAAAAATATTTCTCGCGATCTATGTCCAGCGGGTCGGTGTTGACAAATTTCTTTTTAGCGGCCATGGCAGTGTGAAAATTTCAGCAATGGTTTTTAATGTTCTTATTCTTCTGAGGACTCCTGAATGGGAGCGACGAACAGGGACTGATCAAGTTTGAGGCTCATGAGGTAGTCGGCCAGTACTTCAGCCCGGTAGGAGGGAATATATCCATGCCCTTCTTCCAGTCCAGCTGTCTCGCCGAGTTCACGGGCCAGTTCGCTGTATTCGTTGTCGGGAGCAAGAGAGGACAGCTCCACCTTGTCGAAGAGGAAGTAGTGACGAGGCATGAGAGAAGCCAGACTGGACCCTTCCATGACCTGTGATTCTTTGGCGTGGAAGAGAGTTTTGTAAAGGTTCATGCGCCCGTCCCCGCCGGTGTATTTGCCGTTGTTTCCGAGATTGGAAAGGTCCGGACCGATGCGGTGAGAACCCAGCAGTGGTTTGTCCTGCCCGGCAAAGTCATTGGCGACGGTGAATCGTGGCCCGTATTTGGAATCCTGCTCGAAGTAACGCACCTGCTGTGTATGACATTTAACGCAGCCGCTTTCAGCATAGACCTGGCGTCCCTGTTTCTGCTGTCCATTGAGGACTTTCGGGATTTCATCCTGAGTGGTCAGCTGACCGAAGTGCTTCTGTGGATTGACGATGAGTGTGTTCCACGAAAGTCCGATGCTCAGAATGGCACCAATGAGGAGAACAAAAGGATGATTCATGCGTTTGCTAGCTTGGATTTCTCAACGGACTTGGATTGAGGCGCAGGACAGCAGCCCTTGATGGCCCCCAGGGATGCGGTGATGCAGGCGACTGTTATGGAAAGCACCTGAGTGACTGAAACGATAAAGAGAACCAACAGCCCGGCGACATTCATTCGGAGACCGGAAGCGTTGCCGGCTATGGCTTCAATGGCGTAAGAGGCAAGGCAGATCAGTGATCCGAAGTAGATGGAAAAACAGAGGATCGCCGAAGGCTTGAAGTCCCCTTTGATACCCACCCGGATCAGGAAAATGGCTCCCATCAGGAGGCTTCCGAAGAGGATATACTGTTCGAGTCCGGGCTTGAATGTGGTCAGCCCGAATGATCCTGCGAAGGATTCAAGACTGGCGATGGCATTCAGTGACAGAGCCAGCATGACGCCGCCTGCTATCCACTTGAGCCCGAAGGTATTCAGGACTGAGTGGGAATTATCATTGGTGTTGGCCAGTCCGAAGAGGACCAGGAAAATAGCGACGCAGCCGAAAGCGGGAAACCATACGGAGGCTACGCTCAGTGCGTTGACTGCACCGCCGACAGGAAACCCGTGATAGAGACCACCGAGAAACCCGCCGAGAAGTATACACCACAGTGAGGCCGTCGGAACCGACTTGGAGTAGCCCTTGACGGTGGGGTCCTCCTCAACGAGGAAGATGAGAATCCCCATCAGAAAAAGCGGGACAAGAGTGAAGATGAGTGTGTGGGAGTACCACTGGGAAATGACATTCTGGATGACACCCGTGATTCCTGCGCTGTGGAGGAAATGGCCGCCTGGAAGGGCGATCATCGGAAAAACAAGCAGGGAAATCAGGAGGTAGCTTGGGGCTATTTTGTTATCGTCGTGGCTGTTGAGGAGTCTTCCGACCCACGGGAGGACGATGAAAAGCGAAGTGATGACCAAACCGAGGAGGACACTTCCGCTCAGAGCCATGAACTTGAGTCCGTAAGTGCCATTTATGAAGATCTGGATGACGCCGACAGTGAGGAGGATATTCCATGCGAAGACGCCGATGGAGGACACGTGGCCCAGCCCGGGGGCTTCATTGCCGAGTTTGGCGGTGGCCCAGATACAGCCGGCGAAGACGGCCTGCAGCAGAAATCCATAGACCAGGGCTGTCTCGGAGACTTCCTGCAGTATGCCGTAGTTCAGGAATGAGATATTGGCGAAAAGAGCCGTGGCATGCATTTTGAGACTGGCGAGGAACCCGACGCCAAGGCCAATGAGGAGCCACTTGAGGGCCGATGCCCACAGAAACAGCACAAGGGGCGGCATGTATGGCTGTATTCCGCTGCTGGTAGATTTATTCTCAGTCATCGTCATTAAAATTGGGTAATTGTCATGATCATGCGTGTCATCCGGTCGGGCATGCTGGAGTGTGCGGATACCGGAATCACTGCAGGGAATTATTCAAACTCGTTCAGGACCGGATCAACTTCGGGAGTGGGGTAAACCGCCTCGACTCTTTCGCGGAATTTTTCATAACCGGCCTTGGGGTCACTCCCCCATTCCTTGAGAACCAGTTCCTTGGCATCGTCGATACTGCTGGATGCGCTCTCGAAGGTGGAAGCGATTTCGGTTCGTGCGGCTTTGCGCTCACGTGCTCTTTCAGCGCCGATGCTGGAGGACGCAATATCCCTGGTGCCCAGAATCGAATCCGCAAAGTAGAAGAACAGCAGCAGGATGCCGATAGCGGAAATGACAGTGAGGTTTTTCCTGTTGGAATTTTGTGACATGGGTCTTATTCGCTGGTCCGTTGTGGTTATGAGATGCGCTCAGTGAGTGGAGAGAGATTCACCGAGTCTTGGGTCCTTGATCGGGAAAGCGGGATGCGCACGGAAGCTCTTCATGAAGAGTGTTGTCAGTAGACCGAAAAGCATGAGCCAGGTGGAAATATCGAGGAGGCTTGGTGAGAAACCTTCAGGATGGAGCACCGGCATGATGATGAAGTTGAGGTCGAGCAGGTGCATGAGCCATGCCCAGAGTCCGACGAGGACCATCAGGGTCGTATTGAGTTTGGCGTCAATACGGAGCAGGACGAGGAACGGCACAAAGAAGTGGCCGAAGATCATGAGCATTCCAAGTCCCCGCCATGAGCCGACATCACGGACGGCATACCAGAAGGTCTCCTCCGGAAGGTTGGCATTCCAGATGATGAAATACTGGGAGAAGGCAATGTAGGCGTAGAAAACCGTGAAGGCGAAGAACAGTGTTCCCATGGCCTTGAAATGTTTTGTGCCGAGCAGGGTTGAGAGTGGACCCTCCTTTTTCATCAGCAGTGAGAACATGTAAAGTGTTGCGAGGGTGACCCACACACTGCCGGCGAAGTAATAGACGCCATACATGGTGGAGAACCATCCGATTTGAAGGGATTTAGTCCAGTCGATGGCCGCCAGGGTCAAGGAAATGGCATAGAAGAGGATCAGTCGTGTGCACCAGCGGCGGGCTACGTGGGTGTGGCGCGAACTTCCGTCCTTATCCTGATTCAATGACAGGTTTCGGAGGTAAAGGGACAGCCAGCTCCAGAAAGCGAAGTAGATGAACCCGCGGATCCACCACCATGTTGTGTTCATCCATGCCTCCTTGGCTTCAAGTGCCACGGCGAACTCGGTGTCTCCACTCATCCAGTCGTAGATCTGTCCGGAGAAGATGGCGATTGGAAGCCATAGGGGAAAAAGAGTCGGCAGGAAGGTTGCGGCCACGTTCTCACAGATGCGACGGGTGGGAACCGACCAGTTGGCATCGAATATGTGATGGACGATGACCAGAAACAGCGCTCCAAGGCCGATACTGAGAAAAAACATGAATGCCTGGAGGTAAGAAAAGAGAATCTGCTTACCCGGCTGGAAAATAAATCCAACGACCGTCAGGACGACCCCGGCAATCAGAGACAGGGACGGCAGCTTGTGCCATGGCTGACCCTGCGAGGTGTATTTGACTTCTTTCGGAAGGGTGATGGAAGCTTCGCTCATTTTAAAAGTATGCTTTGGTTGGCCGGATTTATTGGTTGGAAGTCAGCTGGGCGGTCTGCAGAGCCCTGAGGTAGGCAATGATGGCCCAGCGGTCAGGGATGTCGATAACGGTGCCGTACTGGCCCATCGCCCCTTTGCCGTGAGTGATTGTCTGGTAGATCTGGCCGTCCGGCTGTTTCATCACGTATTCATCCACCAGATTGCGGATGAGGTTCATGCCGAAACGCGTGGTGATACCTTTGCCATCTCCGAGCGGGCCATGGCAGGGGGCGCAGTAGATGTTGAAGCGCTCCTGACCTCTCTCGAGGAACTGGGCCGATATGGGAAAAGGATTGACTTCGACCAGGTTGGTTGAGGAGCCGATCATTCCGGTGACGGCGGGATGCTGGTCGAACGGGTAGACATTGGACAGACCGTATTCCGCGAAGGAAGTGGATCTCTCGATGGTGCCCTCGACGTATGGCTGTGAGCTGATGCCGTTGGGCAGGAAGCTGTTGGGTTCCTGTGGGCGGAGTTTGGGCTGCCGGTCCATGTCCGGAAAGAGCTCCAGAGGCGGTTTGCGGAACTTGTCACCGCGGAAACCGAGTACACCAACGGCAAGAACAACGAGAGCTGCAAACAATGCAATAAAGTAACGCATGAAATTATTCCTGAACTTCTTCGATTGAGACGGGGTGAGTGGACTCGAGGAGCTTGCGTGTTTCTTCGAGATCGAACTTGGCGTCGGATGCCTCTATGACCAGGAAGAACTTGTCATCGGTGGCTCTCTTGAAGGACTGGTTCTTCAGGAGCGGGTTGTGAAGCCGTGGAAGACGGTTGAGAAACGCCATGCCGATCAGTGTCCCGAGTGCACCGAGGAGAATTGTCAGCTCGTAAGCCACAGGGAAAGAGAAGATGGGGCTGAAAAACGGCTTTCCACCCACGATGAGCGGGTAATCGTAGGCGTTCATGAACCATATCATCAGGAGACCGACAGTGAATCCCGTGGAGCCGCCGACGAATGTGAACCACCCGACCTTGGAGTTCTTCAGGCCCATGGCGTCGTCCATGCCGTGGATGGGGAACGGGGAGAACACGTCCCATCGCGAGAACCCGTGATCGCGGATTTTTTCGGCGGCGTGCATGAGATCCGCCGGGGTGTCAAACTGGGCGAGAAGCCCGTGCAGCTGTTGAGAGTTGGTATCCATCAGTGTTTGCCCTCCTTGGCACCGCCGAGTTTGTGGTGCGGATTGGCCTGAGGCGTGACGCCTTTGACTTCAGAAATAGCAATCATGGGGAGAAACTTCATGAACAGCAGGAACAATGTCATGAACATGCCGAAAGTGCCCACGAAGGTCAGGACGTCGACCTTGGTCGGGGTGTAGTAGTCCCAGTTGGCCGGGATGAAATCGCGGTGCAGGGTCATGACGATGACGAATCGTTCAAACCACATGCCGATGTTGACGAAGATGCTCAGGATGAACACGATGCGCATGTCGGTTCTGAATTTCTTCACCCAGAAGAACTGTGGAGTGATGACGTTGCATCCGACCATGATGAAGTAGGCCCATCCGTAGGGACCGAGAG
>JAUIAG010000096.1 GCA_030425355.1 Verrucomicrobiia bacterium | reverse complement strand
CTTCTCGGCCCAAACGGTGCCGGCAAGAGCACATTCATAAAGTGCCTCCTTCAGCAGACTGCCATCACCTCCGGCAAGGCAAGGCTCCTTGGGCAGGAGGTCGGAAGATTCGGACGGGAGATCCGCAAGCGGGTCGGCTACAATCCTGAACAGGACTGCCATATTCCAGGCATGATCGGGTGTGAATACGTCACTTACTGCGCCCAGCTCAGCGGACTTCCCTTCGAGGTGGCCCGCCAGCGCACCCACGAGCTTCTCGATTATGTCGGTATGGGCCAGGAGCGATACCGGAAAATTGAAACCTACTCCACGGGCATGCGGCAGAAAATCAAACTGGCACAATGCCTGGTCCACGACCCCGAACTGGTCTTTCTCGACGAACCCACAAATGGCCTCGACCCGAAGGGCCAGAAACTCATTCTGGATCTCATCCGTTCACTCTGGAAGGACCTCGGCATCTCCTTCGTTCTGTCCTCACATCTCATGCATGATGTCGAATATGTCTGCGACCACATCATCATGATCGCCCATGGCACTGTTCTGGTGAATGAGGATATCAACACTCTGGTCACTAAACAGAAACAGTGCGCGGAAGTCTCCTTTTTCGGCACTCCGGAGCGGGCCATCGAAGTCTTCTCCGGCCTTGGATGGAACCCGGTGCTGCAGCCGAATGGCCGGGTCCGCGTCGAACACGGAAGCCGCAACCTCGAGCCTCTGATGGAAGTGCTGCACAAACATTCGCTCCATCCGATTGAAATCCTCCCCAATCCCAATGTGCTGGAGGAACTGTTTGTCCGGTCCATGGCGGAAAGGCAGTCCGTAGCATGAATCTTTTTGAAACGCACTATTCCCGCTGGAATGGCCGGCACACCTCCATCTGGTCCCGTCGATGGACGATTGCGTTCCACGGGATGCGGGCATCCATGCAGGGGAAGCTGATGAAATGGCTGATTGGCGTGGCGTGGTCAGCCGCGCTGATGGTCTGCGTTGTCCTGTTTCTTATCGGACAGATCCTCGTACCGGAGAACCTCCTCTCCACGCTGGGAAAAGGCTCGGAAGATGTGGCCAAAGTAGTCAATACGATGTTCGCGTGGCTGAATGAGAACCCCGACGTGTCAGTCAGTTCCATTTACAACCTTGTTTTCTTCTCCTACACGTGGCTGATCACCTTCCTCAGTCTGATAGCGGTCACCAAGGCCATACCTCATCTGATGACTCAGGATCTGTCCTCGAAATCACTCATCATTTATACATCCAAAGCGATCAACCGGTTTGATTATGTGATAGGAAAGACCGCAGCGCTTTTCGGCGTCATGGCTGTCATCTGGTTCCTTCCATGTCTGGTTGCGTGGATCTTTTCCAACTCATTCGCCCCGGAATGGCACTTTTTCTGGCATTCACGGGATGCACTGGTCCACTCACTTTCCTACCTCGTGATAGCCATGGGAGTCACCAGTATCATGGGTCTGGCCTTCTCCGCCATCTCCGCCAATCCCCGCACCACCACGGGAGCATGGCTGGGTTACTGGGCGGTATGCTGGGTGTTTGAGGAGATCGCCGCGAACAGCCCGAGATTCAGCTGGCTGAAATTCACCAGCCTCAGGTTCAACCTCTCCCAGATCCAGCAGTCCATTTTCAATCTCGAAGGTTATTACGAGATGCTGACCACAAAGGTTCCCGGTTTGAGCCGGGCATTTGAAGGCAGGTTCTCGCTGCAGCCGCCCATGGTGGAGGATGCCGTCTTCGGCACCGCGGTATTGTGCATTCTGTCCCTCCTGTATGTACTGCGCAAAGTTGATTCCGAGTCATGAACCCGATTATCGAAGCCCACGATCTCAGTCGCTGGTACGGTCTTATTCTCGGACTGAACAAGATCTCCTTCTCCATCTACCCCGGCATCACCGGACTGGTCGGCCCGAACGGTGCGGGAAAATCCACACTGATCCAGCTCATCAATGGCCGGATCCGCCCATCCTCCGGATCATTGACTCTCTTCGGCAAACCTCCATGGAACAACCCCTCAGTGCTGCGGCATATCGGCTACGTTCCGGAAAAAGAGTCGGTTCATGAGCACATGAAACCCGTGCCCTGGCTGGTGTCACTGGGACGGATCTCCGGAATTCCTTCAGGTGTTGTCGAAGGCCTGGCGCGGGAAGCCCTCCAGCGGGTCCAGCTGGCTGAAATCCACTGGAACAAACCGCTGCGTGATTACTCCAAGGGAATGCGGCAGCGCGTGAAGCTCGCACAGGCACTCCTGCACCGGCCGAAGGTCCTTATTCTTGACGAGCCCATGAACGGCCTTGATCCAATGGCCCGGTCCATGGTCGGCACAATTCTCAAGGACATCGCCGCCGATGGCACGGATGTCATTATTTCAAGCCATATTCTCCACGAACTGGAAACGCTCTGCTCCCGGATGATCCTGATGAACTGGGGACGCATCATCGGCTCGGGAACCGCCGAGGAAATCATGCGGCAGACAGCACGTGTTTCCATCGAACGCGTTCAGATTGAGTGCTCGGAACCGCGCAAACTCCTCGAAATCCTCTTCAGCGAGGATGCCATCAATGGCTACCAGCTCGACCGGGATACCGGACTGCTGGAAATAACCATCCGGGACGGTGACCAGTTTTATCCCAACATCATCGGGTGGATCGGCAGGGCGGGCGTTTCCATTTCTGCCATCAAGCATCAAAGCAAGTCCATCCAGAGTGTATTCCAGCAGCTCACGAACTGACCCCAGGCCAGCCACAACAACAATGGAACCTCTGACTCAGTAAGAGCACCACAGAACCAGGCGAATGAGTGACACTCCGACAGTAAAAAATCAGGACAGTGATACCGGGCAAAATCCCGCCACCGCCACCGGCACAGGTGCCGCTGCCAACCCAGGCCCGGTTTCAGATTCCGGATGGCAGCTGAAACCGAATCTCGGCGGTGCATTTGCCGGAATCGCCACCATGATGATCAGCGAGAGGATATCGCTGAGCAAACTGATCCAGCTGGGGATCCAGCTCATGATTATCCCCGTGCTGCTTTTCATGATCCTCTCCTCGCCCATCGTCGAAATGCGCGAACGGAAGTCGAGAGTCCTCGACCGCGAACTGAAGCTTCCAGACAAACCCCAGACTTCGTTCGAGGCTTTCATGACTCCCGAAGGAGAGGAACCACCACTCACTCCCGCGGAAATCATGCTTCAGCGGAAAAAGGACGCCGAAGATCAATTCGCCTCCGAAGTGCCTCTCGAGCCTCAGCGGCTGAAATCAGGTGTTTTCTTTCTCCTCAGCTACAGTTTTTATCTGCTTGTGGGGGTGCCGCTGATATGTGTGATCCTCGCTGGAGGCGTTTCACGCGACGAGATACGCAATGATACCCTGCCCTACTTTCTCTGCAGGCCCTTGAGAAGGATGAGTTATATGACCATCCGTTTGATCACCCAGATAATCTGGCTTGAGATCATCCTCGGCATCCAGCTCCTCCTGCTCTTCGCCTGCGGCATCCTCGCCGGCACACCGTGGATCACCGAAACTTTTGCCTATGCCGCACTGGCACAGATCCTCTCCATCCCGGTCTGGTGTGCCATCGGGATCTTCATGGGACTGATCAACAAGAACTATCTTATTTTCTCCATCGTCTACGGCCTGATCGTTGAAGTCGGTATTGCCAGCCTCCCCAGCAATATCAAAATGATCTCCATGATGGCCCACATCAAATCCATCCTCGGACAGGCGCCCCTCACCCTCGCACTCAGGCCCAACTGGGAAATACCAACCAGCCTGGTCCCGGCTATCCCGCCCCTCGTCCTCGGATTTGTCTTCTTCATGATCCTCTCCGCCGTGACCTTCCACTTCAAGGAACTGCTCCCAAGCCACGAAGCTGAAAAATAATCCACAGTATCCTGTTCCCGGAGTTGTCACCCCGGGCTGTAAAAGAAACTGGGGTGTTAAATAAGAAAAGGTATCCATTCGACAACAGGTTCATTCATACAGTCGAGCGGACTCCTGAAGGGAATTTGAGGGTTTAATCATCCTGATTGAACATGGGTTCAGCTGTGAATTTCATGCCCGGCATTTCATAAAAAAGACCCGCGGTGATGCGGGTCATGGAGGAGAAAGATGAGTGAATGGCTTTAAGGCCGGTTCCTGCAGGTTACCGGGGACGTCAGTCTTCCTGGCGGGCCATGAGGATGAACTGCAGAAGGTTGAGCATGGAGGTGACCATGGCAGCGACATAAGTCATGGCTGCGGCTCCGAGCACTTTGCTGACACCGCGGCCTTCATTCCCCGCGACCATCCCAAGCTGGTCCAGCTGCTTTTCAGCGCGCCGGGACGCGTCGAATTCCACCGGCAGCGTGATCAGCTGGAAGGCGGTTATGATGGTGAAAATCACGATGATCAGGGGAAGAATGGTGTTCATCAATCCCCCGAAGAATCCAATCAGGAACAAAGGCATGTAAGCCATACTGGCAAAGTTGGTGACAGGAACCATCGCCATGCGAAGATGCAGGGGGGCGTAGCTGGCTTTATGCTGGAGGGCGTGTCCGGCCTCGTGAGCCGCCACCCCGATAGCCGCAATGCTGCGTCCATAATAGTTGTCTTCCGAGAGCATCAGACGCTTTTTGACCGGATCGTAGTGATCGGAGAGGCGCCCGGGTGTCACTCCGATTTCCATCCCGCGCAGCCCCGCCGAGTCAAGGATGCGGCGGGCGGCATCCGCCCCGGTTAATCCTCGGCTGTTTTCAACCCGCGAATATTTCCCATACGTCGAGCTCAGTTTCATCTGGGCATAGATGCCCAGAATCAGCCCGGGAATCACCACCCACCAATATTGAGAAATTATCATTCCAACCATAAATTTCTGTCTCCTGTGTTTTCAGTTATTTGTCCCATTGGACACCCAAATATTCAAGTTGTTGTAAAAATCGGCAAATTCGTTTGAGAAATTTTCTTTGCGGATGGGCAACTGACCGCGCTTCCGGCTGCATTATCGGGCGAATGCGGCCATTTCGTAGGAAAAAACGAAGTTTTCGCCATATCGCTGACCAAAATGGATTTTCCTGTGCCGGTGTGGAAAGGCAGACGTGCGGTCCTTCTACTGGAGCACAGTATTAGACAATGCAGGCGGGCTGATTTACCGGACGACCAGTTCCTTTTCGAACTCGACGAGATTCCGTGCCTTTCCGCCGGTGACGACAACGACGTCCTCGAGTCTGACGCCGCCGAATCCGGGATAGTAGAGTCCGGGCTCGACGGTGACAACATGTCCCGCTTCAAGCGGCCCCTGGGAGGTGCGGCCCATTCTGGGCATCTCGTGGACCTCAAGTCCAAGGCCGTGACCGGTTCCGTGAAAAAATCCCTGATGGACACCGGTTTTCGGGTGGGTGGACGTTTCAAACCCGCGTTTTTCAAAAACATCGCAAACGGCCTTGTGGGGTGCAAAGGAGTCCACTCCATCAGTGATGGCGTCGATGGCCGCCATCTGGGCTTCGTAGACGGCCTCGTACATGGCGGCAACCCGCGGCTTGGGGGTCCCCTTGACGAAAGTTCTGGTGATGTCCCCGTGATAACCGGTGGCCGTCATTCTGGGGAAGACATCGACGATGATGGGCTGATGAGCCCGAAGCGGCCCATGACCGCGTTCGTGGGGATCGCATCCCTGATTCCCGCAGGCGACGATGGTGTCCTCGGCGATGCCGCCCAGTTCGAGTATGGTGCCGTCGATGATGGCGCGGAGTTTCTCGGATGTCAGCCGGGCACCGTCGAGCATCAGCACATTACCTTTTCCGATAACAGCTTTCCGGAGGGCCTCCCTGCCGGCCTGGATTCCGGCTTCGGTCATTTTCAATGCTGCGCGAATGTGACGGATTTCAGCTGGGGACTTGTAATCCCTCTCGGGGTAGATACTGCCTTCGACCGGCTCAACGGTGATACCATGCTCTTCAAGGAGCCGTGCCTCAAAAAGCGGGAAGTTGCCGGGGACACTGACCTTGCGGATCTTCCTGCTCTTCAGAACATGGGCGGCGATGTCACCAAGGCGTGGTCTCGCTGCGGATGAGGCGGCCTTCTGCTGAAGATCAGTTAGGGAGAGCACCTCGATGCCCTTCATACTCCGGCGTCCCCGATCGATCTCGAGGTCACTGAGAACTGCGAATTTCGATCCCCGGATGTCCATGAAAATAAACGGATCGGGAACAAAAAATCCGGTTGCATACAGTAGGTCCGCATCATTGACGCTGGCGGCAATGATCAATCGGGTTGATACACTTGACTTTGACATAAATTCTATCCTCCTTGATCAATATATCGACTTAATGGAGCTGAAACAAAAGGTTTATCACCCGATTCTTATATTGTCGATGAGTCGGGTCCTGCCCAGCCGCGCCGCAATGGCGATGTGATGTCCGACGCGGACATCGCTGACCGCCTCCAGTGAATCGGGGTGAAAAAAGGCCAGATATTCAAGGCTGACCAGCGGGTATGCCCTGAGGACCTCCCTGGCGTGTTCGAGGAGAATGTCCGCGGTAACAGACTGCGGATCATTCGCCTGCATTACCATGGCAGAACACTGCTGAAGGACTTTATGCAGAGCCGTTGCCTGGCTTCGTTCCTCCGCGCTGAGATATTTGTTGCGCGAACTCATGGCCAGCCCGTCCTTTTCACGCCATGTCGGGGCCACCTCGATGGCGACGGGGAAATTCAGATCATGCACCATCTTGCGGATAATTGCCGCCTGCTGGTAGTCCTTGGCGCCGAATACCGCCAGATCCGGGAGACAGCAGTTGAAGAGCTTGGCGACAATGGTGGTCACGCCCTCAAAATGAACCGGGCGCGAACTGCCTTCCATGGTGCGGGAGAGCTGGCGCTCGACAACATGAACCGAATGACTGCCGCCATCGGAAGCGGCATACATCTGGCGGTCATTCGGCGCAAAGATGATTTCAACGCCCTCACCGGAGCACTTCCGCCTGTCTTCATCAAATTCTCTGGGGTAGGCCTCGAAGTCCTCATTGGGGCCGAACTGAGTCGGGTTGACGTAGATGCTGACGATGACAACGCCGTCCGGGCCGACGCGTTGTCTGGCCTCCCTGACGAGGCTGAGATGGCCTTCGTGCAGAGCGCCCATGGTTGGCACCAGGGCTATTGGCCGCCGCTCCAGTCTGAGGTTGCGGGCACGTTCCTGCATCAGCGCAGGAGAACTGATTATTTCCGGATCCATGAATTGTGACCCGCCGGGGATTATTCCCTGGTCGGGGCCTTGTGCATCTGTTGTTGAATACGAATTTCCACTGCCGACCGGAATGATTATTGATCCGGGGGGTTATTGAGAAAGGAAAGAAGGCCCGGGGTCATGGCCGACCGGATGCCGCCTTCACCATGACTCATGGCGTGGGCTTCGAGAAACGCGTACCCTGCCCCTTCTCTTTCGATAAATTCCACCAGTTTATCCGGTCCCAAAAGACAGGCAACGGTGGCATGACTGTCGGCTATTATTCCACTGGGAGCGATGACCACGGCACGACGACCTTCTGTCAGCCCGATACATGTCTCCGGGTCGACAATGTGAGAATACCGGATGCCATCGATCTCAACAAACTGGAAGACATCGCCGGATGTCCCGATGGCACAATCGGCGAGAAGCGATGTTCTAATCGGCGCATGTTCTGCAGGGACATCCTCCTCGGGAAAGAGAATAACAGGCCAGCCCGCCTCTCCCGGCGGTGCCTTACCGATAACCATGTCGCCACCTGCCCTGACCATGAATGATTCGATGCCATCACACCGCAGCTGTCCGGCGGCGGCATCCAGAGCCACGCCCTTGGCCACCCCGCCAAGGTCCAGACGCATGTTTTCCTTCAAAAGGGTGGCTGTCCGATGGCGCGGGTCCAGTTTGAGCCCGTCCATGCCAACCCTTTCCCGGACCATGGCAAGGTGACGGGCCTCGGGAAATGCCTGGTCCCGCCGGGCTTTGCGCCAAAGGCTGGTGGCCGATCCGATCGTGATATCAAATAACCCGCCGGTGGATGCATGCAGACGTGAGGAGAACTGCAGTATGTCCCACAATTCATCACTGCAGGCCCGGGACTCACCCGCCCCGGCACTCCGGCTCAGCCGGCTCAGCTCGCTGTCATACTCGTAATCACTGAAAATGGAGTTGAGCCTTGAGATTTCTCCGAAGGCCCGGGCGGCACTCATTTCGAGTGTGTCCTGACTCATTTCAACCGGAGGTGCCATGAGGATTTCGAATGGCATGCCCATCTGGACTGACGCGAACCGGTGGAGGTGGACCTTTTTCCCGCGGGTCGGGGCCGCGCCGGCAACCCCGCTGCTGTCCGGAGGAGCCGCATGCGCCACCGCTGCAGCCATCGCCACCGCGCAGACAGCCGCGCATGCCAGCCTCACCGCAGCAGCCCATCCATTTCCATTTTTCATAATGGGAAAGCATACGACATGGTTCCTCCGGAAGCGACCTTGAGTTGAGGTGATAACTCATACGCGACCGTATTATCCGGCCCAAATTGCTTTTCAAAATTGCCGGCCGGTGATTGATTGCACACATGGCAGCACAAAAAATCGGATTTATTGGCACGGGTGTGATGGGAGCCAGCATGGCGGGGCATCTCCTGGATGCCGGTCATGAACTTTCCGTGTTCAACCGCACCCGTCGCAAGGCCGAGGCCCTGGTTGACCGTGGAGCACGGTGGTGTGACACACCCGGCGAGGTTGCCGCCTCTTCGGACATCACCTTTGCCATAGTCGGTTTTCCCGAGGATGTCAGATCGGTTTTCCTCGGAGAAGAAGGGTTGCTGGCAGGAGCCAGGGCGGGATCAATCCTGGTGGATATGACGACCAGCAGTCCAAGCCTGGCCGTCGAAATAGCCGGGAGAGGCGCGGAAAAGTCAGTGGATGTCATGGACGCACCGGTCTCCGGCGGTGACATCGGTGCCAGAGAAGCAAGATTGTCAATAATGGTTGGAGGCAGTGAAGAAGCCTTCCAGCGGTGCCTCCCGTTTTTTAAACTGATGGGAGCCAACATCGTCCATCAGGGACCAGCCGGAAGCGGACAGCACACCAAAATGTGCAACCAGATTGCCATTGCCTCAGGTATGCTCGCCATCTGTGAAGCGCTTATCTACGCCGAAAAAAGCGGACTCGATCCCCGGAAAGTATTGAGCAGCATCGAAAAGGGCGCGGCGGGCAGCTGGTCACTGTCCAATCTTGGGCCCAGAATCCTCGAAGGCAATTTCGAACCCGGTTTCTACATCAAGCACTTCATCAAGGACATGACGATTGCTCTGGAGTCGGCCCGGTCACTCGGCATCCATCTCCCGGGGCTGGAACTGACATTGCAATCCTACCGCAAACTCCAGGCCATGGGCATGGATGACAAGGGAACCCAGTCCCTGTTCCATCTGTATCAGTCCGGAGAGGCCGGAAAATAAACTCCGTCGGCGGCACGGATCCGGCGGTTGACATGGAATATTTTCATCTCACTCTGTAAACGGACTTTAAACTGATCCCGGATGACACGGCTGCTGTTAGTCATTCCTTCAATGTCAGATGCGCACCGGCTGTGATTGAAAACCCCGCCACCTCCATTTGATGAAATACCCAGGCACCTTTCGGCAACGCCCGCCTCGCCGCATGACGCTCCCGTTACATGCTAAAGTATCCGCTTCAGTTTTCCCGTCCGTGGCGCAGCGTGGGAAATTCATAGTCTCCCGCTGTGCATGGATGTTGCTGATCTGCCTTTTCATTTTGCCTTCGATGATGATGTCTCTATCCAACGCCGACTCACGGAACTCTGATGAACGCGGCTCGCGCAGCGGACTGTCTGATCTGCCCTCCCGGGAGGTCATAGAATCCCTGCCCGCCGATGGCGGCGACCGTTTCAACCGCCTGGTCTTCGAGCAGAGTCCTTACCTGCTGCAGCATGCCGCCAACCCGGTGGACTGGTATCCATGGGGCCCGGAGGCCTTCGAGCGGGCCCGGGAACTGGACCGCATGGTCTTTCTGAGCATCGGCTACTCCACATGCCACTGGTGCCATGTCATGGAACACGAATCATTCGAGGATCCGGAGGTTGCCGCACTGATGAATGAGAACTTCATCTGCATAAAAGTGGATCGGGAGGAGCGACCCGATATCGACTCACTGTATATGACGGTGACTCAGGCCATGACCGGATCCGGAGGCTGGCCGATGACAGTGGTGATGACACCGGATAAAAAACCATTTTTTGCCGGGACTTATTTTCCGAAGTCCAGCCGCAGCGGCAGGCCGGGAATGATGGAACTGATTCCGCAGCTGTCCACAATCTGGAAGGGTAAAAAGGATGAGGTTCTCTCCTACGCCAATAATCTGACCGCGGAACTGCAGCAGATCTCGACAAATCCACCCGGACAGCCACTGACAGCCCAGGTCATCGACCAGGCATACAGTGAGCTGAGCGGCGCATTCGATGCCGAAAGGGGCGGATTCCGCGGGCAAAGAAAATTCCCGCTGCCCCACAACCTCCTTTTTCTGCTCCGGTACTGGCACCGCACCGGCGAGGACCGCGCCCTCGAAATAGTCGAGAAGACTCTCAAGGCCATGCGCATGGGGGGAATCTGGGATCACATCGGTTTTGGAACTCACCGGTATTCCACCGATCCCGAGTGGCTGCTCCCGCATTTTGAAAAGATGATGTATGACCAGGCATTGCTCTGTCTGGCCCATGTCGAGACATGGCAGGCGACCGGCCATGAATTCTACCGCAACACAGCCGAAGAAATCCTTTCCTATGTCCAGCGCGACATGACATCGGCGGAGGGAGGATTCTACAGCGCCGAAGATGCCGACTCGGAGGGCGAGGAAGGACTTTTCTATATTTGGACTACCGATGAAATCGACGCCATACTCGGCAATGAAGATGGCGCACTCTTCCGCAGAATCTTCCAGTTCCAGCCGGATGGAAATTTCAGGGATGAGGCGACACGGGAAAAGACCGGCAGGAACATCCCCCATCTCACCCGCCCGCTTTCGGAATGGGCCGGCGAACTTCAGATTTCTGCAGACGAACTGGAAACCCGCTGGAACCAATGGCGGACAAGGCTGTTTGAAGCCCGCGTGCAGCGTGTTCACCCGCTCAAGGACGACAAGATCCTCACCGACTGGAACGGTCTGATGATAGCCGCCATGGCCAGAGCCGGAGCTGCCTTCCAGGAGGAAACGTGGACACGGGAGGCGACACGCGCTGCGGATTTTGTGCTCCGTAATCTCAGACGCCCAGACGGCACGCTGATGAAGCGATACCGCAACGGACAATCCGGGCTCGATGCCCATCTCGATGACTATGCTTTCCTCTGCTGGGGATTGATCGAACTGCATCAGGCAACTCAGGAACCCGGATGGCTTGAAAACGCCCTTGAGCTGGCCGACATCATGGAGCAACAGTTTGAAGACGAGGTGAACGGCGGATTCTTCATGACGGCCGACAGCTCGGAAAAACTCATCGCCCGGCCAAGGGAAATCCACGATGGCGCCATTCCAAGCGGCAACTCCGTCGCCGCGCTCGCCCTCCTCAAGCTGTCACGCCTGACCGGTCAGCCCCGATTTGAAGAAACAGCCATGAAGGTCTTCAGGGCCTTTTCCCCCAATGTGACACGGGGACCGTCCAGTTACTGCTTCCTCCTCTGCGCGCTCGACTTTGCCACAACACCGGGAATGGAGGTGGTAATCGCCTCTCCGGACGGACCATCGGACTCAGCCCGCGAAATGCTGCGATACATGCAGCAGACGTACCTACCCGGAGCGGTTTATCTGGCTGTCGACGAAGGAAATCGAAAAGACATCGTGAAACTGGCCGAATACGCGGCATCCCAGAGACCACTGGACAACAGATTGACGATTTATATCTGCCGCAACTTCACCTGCAAACAGCCAGTTCATACCTTCGAGGATGCCCGAAGATCCATCGAGAACCTCATCCAGCCGGAAACACCGGAAAACCCCGACGGCCTCTCCCCCTGAGAAGGCCTCCAAATTATTTGCAAAAGAGTGCCCGAGGGGAGCCGATGAAAAGACATGATGTCTACAGGCCCGGGAAAATGGTTCGGAATCTGGAAATTTCCGTTGGCCGTGTTGGCCATACTCGTCCACGGTTCAGCTCTCAGCGCCAAATCAGGTGAACTACCGCTCTCCGGCAAATGGGCATTCGTCCTTCAGCTGGACAGGCTGAATCCAGATCCGGAGTCAGCCGTCCGGCAGCTCGCCGAATCAGACCGCGACGTCATCGTCATGGACTTCAGTTTTGATGGCTCATGGGAAAAAAAGTGGACTCCACGGCAGCTGAGCCACATCCGGAATGGAAGGAAAAGCGCAGGCACTTCTTCAACCCCGAAAAAACTCCTCGCCTACCTGTCCATAGGCGAGGCTGAGGATTACCGGCACTACTGGCAGGATAAGTGGGATCTCGAAAAGGATGGCTCGGCCAGCCCGCTCGCACCGCGGTTCCTCCTCTCCGAAAACCCGGATTGGACAGGGAATTATAAGGTGCGTTTCTGGCACCAGACCTGGCAGGATATCATCCTCGCATACCTCAACACCATTCAGGACCAGGGATTCGACGGTGTATACCTGGATATCGTCGACGCCTTCGAATTCTTCGAAATGGATCCCGAAACCCACGAATTCCACGACCACCGAATCAATCCCGAAACACAGAACACCTACCGATCCGACATGATTCAGTGGGTGAAAAAAATCGCTTCAACCGCCCGCCGTAAAAGCCCCGGATTCCTCATCGTCCCCCAGAACGGTGTACAGCTTCTTGAAGACAAGTCCTATCGAGACACTATCTCCGCTATCGGCGTCGAGGACCTCTTCACCGACGGCGAGTCCTTCCAGTCCGCTGAATCCAGAGCTTACAAAGCAGGATTCCTAGACAAAGCCTCCGCCGCCGGAATTCCGATCCTGGTGATTGATTACAGCGGAAATACACTGCATCACCGCAAGGCCATAAAGCTGGCCAGACAGCTGCCTGCCTCCCTGCTTCTCACCGACCGCCCACTCGCCACCCTCGGCAGAGCCTGGGGCTCTGAACCTCCACCCGGTAAGAGGAAACGGTAGGCTGGCCCCGCCCGGAGTGGGGGTGCACTGTGCTTCGCTGGTATTCTCTCTGCAGCGCGCGAAATGTGCCTGGCACCGGGAAACACAATTACATGGCTTCCGGCTATTCTGAGAGTTCATAATTGCAGTCATGAACTCCCGTGGATCCGAAGTCCGTATTCAAGTTACCCTTTTTGTTCTCATTTTCAGTCTGATGTCGATGGCGGATGTGATGCCCTCGACCGGACTGCCGCCGGGAGTGACCGATACACAGAAGGACTCGGATCACCCGCTTCCGGCGGATGAGACGCTCGAACTTATTTCGGTGCCTGAAGGGTTTAATGTTTCACTATTTGCTTCCGAGCCGGATGTTCTCCAGCCCATAGCCATGACCTTTGATGACCGTGGCCGGCTCTGGATTGTGGAATGCTTCTCATACCCTGGGACTGACTTTCAGGGGCACGACCGGATTCTGGTATTCGAGGATTCCGATCAGGACGGGCGATTTGATCATCGGAAGGTTTTTGCGGATGGGGGAACAAACTGGACCGGCATAGCGCTCGGCCACGGGGGAGTGTGGATCACGGCGGCTCCCGAGCTGCTGTTCATTCCCGATGTGGATCGTGATGATGTGCCGGATGCCGGGCCGGAAGTGGTCCTGGATGGTTTCACACTCATGGCCGGGCATAATCTGGTGAATGGCCTGCTCTGGGGTCCGGATGGGTGGCTTTATGGCCGGCACGGGATCCTGAGCACCTCGCGCCCGGGCGTCCCGGGAACCGCCCCCGACGCACGGCCGGCCCTCAACTGCGGCATCTGGCGCGTGCATCCGGTGACCCGCCAGTTTGAGGTGGTCTGCCACGGAACCACCAACCCGTGGGGAATGGACTACGACCAGTTCGGCACATTCTTTTTCTCCAACAGTGTCATCGAACATCTGTTTCAGGTTCACTTCGGCGGGCGGTACAAGCGCATGTTCGGGCAGGACTTTGACCCGGATGTCTATGAACTGATGGAAGCCGCCTCGGACCATTTCCACTGGACCGGCGAACGCTGGCAGGACGCCCGGGGTGGAGACGAACACGACGGACTGGGAGGAGGCCATGCCCATTCAGGTGCCATGATCTACCTCGGCGATAACTGGCCAGCGGAATATCGCGGGCATTTTTTTACCGATAATTTCCATGGGAACCGCATTGTCATGGACCGGTTTGAGAGACACGGGTCAGGGTTCCGGGCCACCCACGCGCCGGATTTCCTCCAATGCCGGGACCCGTGGTTCCGGATCATCGATCTCGATTACGGCCCGGACGGGTCCGTCTACATGATCGACTGGTGTGACCTCGGTGAATGTCATGACTATGATGGATCCCACAAGTCTTCCGGCCGGATTTACCGCATTGCCTACGGCGATCCCGTGAAGACCGATGACCTCGATCTCCTCACTCTGAAAAATGAGGAGCTGACCGCCCTGCTCCACCACTCCAATGCATGGTTCGCGCGACACGCGAGACGGATTCTGTCGGAGCGTGCCAACGACGGTCAGGGAAAGGAAATCCGGAATATGATCATGAAAGCCATTGAAAACACGGAAGACACCCTCCCCTCGCCGCTCCTCAGTGAATTGGTCCATACCCTCAGGGCCTGTGACCAGCTGGACACTGATTTTATCCTCTCACGACTGCTTGCGCATACAGACGAACGCATCCGATATAATGGATTCAGATGGCTGACACGGACTGAAACAGATCATCAGAAGATCTGCGACAGCTTCCTGACTGTCATGAAAAGCGGTCCATCGCTCATGGACCTCATGGGTATGGCATCGGCACTTGTCAGCTCCGGCATCAAGCCGGCCGACGCACTGGCACTTCAGTTCCTCAGGCAGACCCCGGACTCCGATCACAATCTCAATGTCATGGTCTGGATGGCAATCAAGGACCTCGTTGAGTCGGGGCCGGCGAAGTCTTTGGAATGGCTGCCGCAAACTGAGTCAGCGAAACTTCGGCAGTGGATGACACGCAGGCTCTCATCCCGAAGTCGTTGACATCGGAACGGACCAGCCCGAGTGATCCGGAAAGCAACTGGGACGGATGATTTATATCGATAGCAAAAAAGAGCTGTTATTTGAATTAACTCCGGAAATTGCCCGCATCTGCATTCTGTATTCACAAAATATCGATTCCCATAGTGGGGCTCTTAAACTAGCATGCCGATAATCAGTCAATCCACGTGCGTCGTGGGAGGACCTGCATGGAGGCAGGAATATGAATGGAGGTCATCCATGAGATGGCGATGCGGTCAACCCGGTTTTTTTGGCGGGGCCCTTGCGCTATGTTGCGGTTTAGTCCTGGTAATTGGCGCTGGCTTATTTCTGCTTAGGAGAACAGCCGATCATCCTGAAGCAACTGTCGACCCTGTGGCGAGCTGGGCCACCGAGAGTCGGGATTACCGGCTTAAGCTTCCGGAATACAAATTTATAGCCGGAGCGGATGAGTCACTGCTCACACCTGCATCAGAACCGGATGCGGAGTCCTCGGGGCTTACATGGTGGCGGTCCCATGGCGGCAATCAGAACCTTCGCTACTCCGCCACAGCACTGCTCAGTCCCGAAAATGTGGATAAGCTTGAGCTGGCGTGGATCTACCATTCGGGGGATGGACTGGCTAATATTCAATGCAATCCGGTATTTGCTGACGGGAAGATTTTCATGCCGACCGCCGGCAATAACGTCGTGGCACTTGACCCAGGAACCGGCAGGGAAATATGGCGCTACAAACCCGAAGGCCGCCCGGCGCATCGGGGTCTGACATGGCTTCCACGGGATGGGAATCACCCGGCCCGGCTGTTATTCAGTTCCGGAACCTATCTCTACTGTCTCAAGGCGGATACAGGTGAACTTTATGGCCGATTCGGTTATGGCGGGTGGACTGAAGCAGTCTGGAGCGCGGTGGCGCCGGCAGTTTGGGAGGACCTTGTCATTGTCGCCGGGTTTACCAGCAATGTTTACGCCTACCATATAGAAACCGGCAAACTGGTCTGGCAGTTCAACACCATCCCCGGCGGAGAAAAGGGTCCTCCGGATGAGAACTGGGGTTACCAGCGGCTGGGAGCCAACTGCTGGGGCGGAACAGCTCTCGATGCCTCACGAGGAATTTTCTATATCTCAACCGGGTCGCCCAAGCCGAATTTCTATGGATTCAACCACACCGGCAAAAATCTTTACGCCAACTGTATTGTGGCACTGGATGCCGCAACCGGTCAGAAACTCTGGCACTTTCAGGAAATACGCCATGATATCTGGGACCTCGACATTCCTGCGCCACCCAATCTGACGTCCATCCAAAGAAACGGCAGAAGTGTTGACGTGGTGACGGCTGTCACCAAACTCGGCAATACCCTTTTACTGGACCGGGTCACCGGTAAACCGGTGTTTGAATTCAGACTGCGCCGTGCCCCGGTCAGCAGCCTTCCGGGCGAAAAAACCTGGCCCTATCAGCCGGACCCCGAGCTGCCCGAGCCATTTTCCCGCATGGACTTCTCTGCTGATGATGTCACGGATATTTCGCCTGAATCCCGTAAAGCTGTTCTTGAAATGGTCCGACCCGGCGGCCGCATGGATGCTGTGAACGCGGGCTGGTTCGAACCGTTTGAGGAAGGCGTGCCGACGGTCTTTTTCGGGATTCATGGTGGAGCCGAATGGACCGGCGCCTGCATTGATCCCGAAACTCAAAGGCTCTACGTTACCTCAAACCACATCGCATGGATGCCAACAGTCTCCTTTGCAGACAATGTCATCCCGGAAGACCGAAACGGTCCCAACCAGCCTGGAAGAGAAGTGTACGAACAGAACTGCATGACCTGTCATGGACCCAACCGCCTTGGCTCCGGCAATGCCCCGCCGCTCGTAAACATCACAGAACGTATGGACCGGGAGCAACTTCGGCTGCTTCTTGAAACCGGTAGAAATATGATGCCTTCCTTCCGCCATCTCGGACCTGAGAAGCTGACTCAGGTCACCTGGTATCTGACCGGGCAGCGGCCGCAGACCAGTGCTGCAGATAAACCGCCGGCGAAGGACAGGCCGACAACTCCGGCCTACAAGGTCGATGGGCATA